>NZ_JACJED010000010.1:0-164600 GCF_014163885.1 Pseudoalteromonas sp. SR43-2
TACAATGAATTTAGGCCGCATTTGAGTTTAGGAATGAAAACACCAAACCAAGTGCACAAAAAAAGCCAGGAGCAAAAGCTACTGGCCTTCATTTAAAACCGTCAACGTATTTTAGGACGGGACACATTTAAAAATTAAAACGCGCTAGTGTCTTGGAACAAGCCCACTTTTAAATCTTTTGCTTCGTAAATTACTCGGCCATCTACTTCTACAGTGCCATCTGCAACGCCCATGAACAATTTACGTTTAATTACGCGTTTCATTACAAGGCGGTAAGTTACTTTTTTATTAGTTGGTAAAATTTGGCCAGTAAATTTAACTTCACCCACACCTAGCGCACGGCCAAGACCAGGGCCACCAGACCAACCTAAGTAAAAACCAACTAGTTGCCACATAGCATCTAAGCCTAAACAACCTGGCATTACTGGGTCGCCTTTAAAATGACAATCGAAAAACCAAAGGCTAGGGTCAATATCAAGCTCAGCAACAATTTCGCCTTTACCATGAATACCGCCATCAGCAGTAATAGAGGTAATGCGATCCATCATTAACATGTTGTCACTTGGTAAACGGCAGTTACCTTCACCAAACATTTCACCTTGACCACACAGGATCAACTCTTCTTTTGTATAGCTATTTTTAGGTTCCATAACACTTATCTTCGCTTAGAAATTGCCAAGTACTTTAGCGTACACTTGTACGCTAAACAACTCGGAGCAGTTAAAAAATCAAAATATTGCATATTAAATCATCAATCAATCAACGCGATTGGTTTTTGCACTATAAAACCGCGCAATTACAATCAGAAATCATTATAATTAACGCTGTCTTATAACCAGTCTAAAGGAAGTTTATGATCCTTTTTGTTAACTCACTAACTGTGATTGATTTTTCTTACTTATGTAACAAACGCGGCGCCGTTGGCGAGAGCTGGATTGTTGATTTAACTTTGCACGGTAAACTTAACGAAGAGTCTATGGTTTTAGACTTTGGTTTAGTTAAAAAGCAAATTAAAGGCATCATAGATGAGTGTATTGATCACCGTTTAGCAATTCCTACAGGGCTTAATGGCACTGTATCTGAATTTGACGAGCATAAAACACTCGACTGTACATTTGGTGAAAATAATCACTTAGCTATGAGCGCTCCTCATCAAGCTTATTGCATGATTAACGCAGACGAAGTAACTGTTGAATCGGTTACCGAATTTTTAATTGCGACTATTTTACCGAAGCTACCAGATAACATTGAAAAAATTGAGCTGTCTCTTAAGCCTGAACACAGCCAAAGTTTTTACTATCATTACAGCCATGGCCTTAAAAAGCATGACGGTAATTGCCAGCGTATTATTCATGGGCATCGTTCTCAAATTGGTATTAGCCTAGATGGTATCTCTATGCCGCGCTTGCAAAAAGAATGGTCTCAAAAGTGGGAAGATATTTACTTAGCCACCAGTGAAGATCAAATTAACGCAGCTGATTTAAAACACATAACAGCCAAAGCGGGTGATGTATGTTTTGCTTATACATCGGCACAAGGCTATTTTGAAATGGCTATAAGCGAGTCTCGTTGCGACATTTTGCCAGTAGATACCACTGTAGAATGTATTGCTGAACATGTAGCTGGCCAAATTAAAGCCCAATACCCAGAAAAAGCAGTGAAAGTAACGGCTTATGAAGGTGTTGGAAAAGGATCGATTAGTTATGTTTAAAACACTTTTAGCAACAGCGCTTGTTGCCTCTGCTAGCTTTAGTGCTATGGCGCTTGAGTTAAAAGGACATTTAACACAAGGCGGTTTAGTTACAGGAAAGCTAGAAAACGCTAAATCAGTAAGCTTAGATGGCAAAAGCTTAAAACTTTCGCAAAATGGTGACTTTGTATTTGGTTTTGGTCGTGACGCTGAAACTACTCATATTTTAAAATGGGTAGATAACAATGGTAAATCGCATTCTCAGCCAATAGCTATCACTAAGCGCGAATATAAAATTGATAAAATTACCGGCGTAGCTAAAAAATATGTATCTCCGCCAAAAGAGGTTAGTGCGCGTATAAGCCGCGAAGCAGTTGCTGTACGAAAAGCCAGAGAAGTAGACTCTGATTTATTGTACTTTTTAGACCCGGTTTTAAAGCCTGCAGAAGGGCGCATATCGGGTGTTTATGGTAGTCAGCGCTATTTTAATGGCGAGCCTCGTCGTCCGCACTTTGGCTTAGACATCGCTAATAAAACAGGCTCTCCTGTTTACGCGCCTACTAGTGGTACCGTAGTATTTGCTGAACCTGATTTATACTATTCAGGCGGTACATTAATTATTGATCATGGCCATGGTATTACCTCAACTTACATTCACTTAAGTAAGCTTGATGTAAAAGTGGGTGATAAAATTGAGCAAGGTAACAAAGTGGCTGAAATTGGTGCAACTGGACGTGTAACGGGTCCTCACCTAGATTGGCGTTTTAACTGGAAAGGCGAACGCCTTGATCCTGCATTACTTATGCAAGATACATTAGCAAACAAAAAGTAGAGATTATGACTGACGTAAATCGCGATGCAATAATTGCTCAGCGTATTGAAGACTCAACCACATCGGTAACTAAAACCGTGTTTCCAGGGCGTACTAATCATCACAATACTTTATTTGGTGGTGATGCACTGGCGTGGATGGATGAAGTGGCATTTATAGCAGCGACTCGTTTTTGCCGTAAGCCTTTGGTAACTATATCTTCTGATAGAGTCGATTTTAAAGAAGCCATACCAGCAGGTACTTTTGCAGAGTTAATAGCTAAAGTAGTGCATGTAGGTAACACCAGCTTAAAAGTTGACGTAGATATATTATTAGAAACTATGCACAAAGACGATAAGCATTCAGCCATTAGTGGCAGCTTTACGTTTGTAGCAGTTGATGATAACCACAGACCGACTCCGGTAGTATGCGACAAAATGATTTATGGTTTTGATTAACTTAAAGCTTTGAATACGCGCTAAAGTAAAATTATATAAGCATCTTAATTGGTGCTTATATAATCCCACCAAAAGAACACATCATACTAAATATTAATAAAGTATAACTTCAACAACAGAGTTATTATTAACTAAAAGAAAGTAATCAAACTGGGGGGGTTGATAGGGGTGAGAGTTGTTGGATTTGGATACTAAAAAGGTATGCTTTTAACATACCTTTTTGGTTATATTTAGCTTTTAATTACATTTATTAAACTTACATAAATACTTTTTAAAGTACCATTGCTGCAATCCAGCCAAATATAAGCAGTGGAATGTTAAAGTGAATAAACGTTGGAATAACAGAGTCTCTAATGTGGTCGTGCTGGCCGTCGGCATTTAAACCCGATGTTGGGCCAAGCGTTGAATCTGAAGCAGGAGAGCCTGCATCACCTAGAGCGCCCGCAGTACCAACAAGCGCAGCGGTAGCCATAACAGAAAACCCAAGGTCTGAACATAAAGGAACAAACAAAGTTGCAATAATAGGCACTGTTGAAAACGAACTGCCAATTCCCATTGTAATTAATAACCCGACTAACAAAATAACACCGGCGGCCAAAGGTTTATTACCATCAAAAAGGGCGGCTGCGCTGTGTACTAAGCTTGCTACATCGCCAGTGGCTTGCATAACCGATGCAAAACCTTGTGCCGATATCATAATAAAGCCAATCATGGCCATCATCGCAACGCCTTTGCTAAATACGTCGCCGTTTTCTTCCCACTTAACTACACCAAAAACACTAAATATCATTACACCTACTAAGCCACCTAAAATCATTGAGCCACTTAGGTTTTGTGCAACAAGTGAGGCAAGTACTGCAAAAAGCCCGACAATCATTACTTTTCTAGGGTTTTCGACTTCAGCCGATTTACTAACAGTTGTTAATGGGAGCTCGGTGTATTCGCGGCGTTTTTTATAGGTAATAAATACCGCAATAAGTAATCCAATAAACATACCTAATGCAGGAATTATCATCGCCATAGGGACTTGGGTATTTACAATGTCTAGGCCGTTATCAACTAGGTTTTTGTGCAAAATAGAATATAAGTAAATACCCCCAAAACCATAAGGAAGCACCATGTAAGACGTTGCTAATCCAAATGTTAAAATACACGCTATAGCACGCCTGTCTAACCTTAACTGATTAAAAACAACGAGTAACGGCGGGATCAAAATAGGAATAAACGCTATGTGTACAGGGACTAAGTTTTGCGAAGAAATTGCACAACCTAAAATAATTAATAAAATGAAGTAACTTAAAAATGTTTCATTACCGCTGCCTTTTGCATTTACTTTAGCAAGTAGCTTATCAGCGAGAATACGTGTTAAACCCGACTTAGAAATAGCAACGGCAAACGCGCCGAGCATAGCATAACTTAGTGCAATTTCAGCTCCAGCTGAAAGGCCAGAATTAAACGCATCAACACTTTCTTTTATGCCCAAACCTGCAGTAAGACCTGCAACTAACGCGCTTATGATCATGGCAACAATGACGTTAACGCGAGCCAGAGATAGCCCGAGCATTAAAATAACGCCTATAACAACAGCATTCATAGTATTCTCTATTTGGAAATTTTAATTAATTTTATCAGATCTTTAGCCTGAGTTTTACGCTCTTTCGTAAAAGGTTTTTTACCATAGCGTACTTGGTTAAATAACTGCCTAAAAGTGCTTATAGATTGTGCAGAACGAGGAAGTTGATCAGCAAAAAAGTCTAACTGCTGACTCGGTGTTAAATTATCGGGTGTATTTATTTTTTGTTTTTTAGCCCATGCTTTTACTTCATAAAACTCTTTAACCATAGGCGCTAATTTAGCTGGGCGTTTTGGTAAGTTTAAATAGATAAAATAACCTATAAAACAAAAACCAGCTGTTAGTAAAACCATTAATGGTACAAGCCAAATATTTTTACTACCAAAAATTGATTTTAAAAAATCATTTTGTTTTTCTTCGTCAAAACCAAGTACCCAGCTAGACCATTGATAATCGAGGTTTTCAAGTTCCAACCTTAACCAATTAATAGCGGGGAAATTACTTAAACTCACTAAACCAAAATCAAGGTTACTTTTAAATTCGTCATTCAGCTCTTCGTTTTGCGAAAGTGAGCCATTTAAACGCTCTGGTGCGACAACAGCGGTTGCATCAAAAATAACCCAACCTTCGTTTTGTAAATATACTTCTACCCAAGCGTGTGCGTCGTATTGGCGAACAGTGAGCGTATTATTATCTTGATTTAATTCGCCACCTAAATAGCCACTTACTAGTCGAGCGGGTATACCTGCGGTTCTAAAAATGTACGCAGCGGCACTGGCATAGTGGCCACAAAAGCCACGTTGATTATCAAATAAAAATTGATCTATGGTGTTATCGCCGCTCATAGGAGTGGGTGTTAATGTGTAAGTAAATCCCGTACCTGCAAAGTACTGTAATAAGCTATTGTAAAAATCGCGGTCAGAGTGTGTATTTTGCTTTAAGTTTTTAGCAAGTGATGATGTTTTTACATTCTTTTTATTGGAGAGGTATTTGTAGCGTTTTTCTTCAAATTCGCCAAGCGGTAAAGCTGTGAAGTTAAAGCTATTTACATCGTATTGTAAGTTTTTAGCTTGGCGACTTTTTTTACGCAATAAACCTAGCGAATTACCTTCAACATTTGGTGAGTTACTACTGGAATATGCTAAACCATAGAGCCATTTTTGTGTAGCAGGCTCTGCAATAACTGAGTAGCTTGCAATAAGTTGCTCATCATTTTCGCTCTGCGTATTTGTTTTTACATTATTATATTTTAAAAAGTCAGACGTAAGCCACGCATTACCATTAAACTCATCATGGACTATTGCTCGCCAATAATAAGGCGCTACAGGTTTTTCTTCGTTAAATTTAGCTCTAAACACAAGTTCATCTGAGTTTGAAAGCTTTGCAATATCGAATGGATCGACTTGTTCAGAAAGCCCTGTTTTAGCAAGCTTAGGCCCAGGAAGCTGCCAAAAGGCGGGCATTTTTGGTAAAAAAAGCAGTAAAAATATAGCTAAAGGAAGCGCTAAAAGTAGCAATTTACCACTTTGCTTAGAGGCGATTTTTAAATTATGTTTGGACTCGAGTAGGCCAAGTACTGCAAAGTTTAATATGTATAAACAACTTACAGTTAAAGTCGTTAAAATACTTTGGTTAAACAAATACACCGATGAGAGTGAAAAAAACGTAAGCGTTGTAATTACATGATAGTGTTTTTTGGTTTTAGCCTGCAGCAGTTTAAATAAACTAGCAAGTAGCAGCATAGCCACAAATAAAATAACCGTATCCGACATGCCTACTGTGTAGAGCATTAAACCTAATGACACACCTGCGAGTATATTTGCCAGCCAAGCATTTGGCTTTGGTTTATTACTTAGCGTTATGTAAAAGTTCCATGCACAAATAAGTGTAAGTACACCAACAAAAACAAGCGGTAAATGTGATACAAAAAACACAATCAAACATGCATATATAAAAGACAGCGAATAATTTATTACTTTTTCATTTTTAAGTATGTCCATTACACATCACCATTAAATGAGCATAATAATTCTAAGCATTGCTGCTTATGTTGCTGTCCGGTATTTGTATTTATTGTTTTATTCGGCAGCTTTAACATAAAAGGGGTGTTTTTCTCGGTTGCTTCACACACTAAAAAGCATAACTGGCTTAAACGTTGTTCTGTATCTCCATTCATTAACGTAAAATCGAAGAGCGCATTTGCTGTTTTAAAGTCTACAAACTCTTTAACTAACAACTGCTGTGTTTTTGCGTAATGCTTCCACGACACTCTTTGCAAGCCCATCTCAGGTAAGTGTGGGATAAGAGACTCAAACTCTTCGCTACCAGATTGTGTAGAAATACCTTTATCGGCTTGCTCATCAAGCATAGAAACATGCGCATCACTGTGTACTTGTTCATGCGACGGGTATACAAATATATCTTCTTGTAATTGAATGTAGCTCCAAACAGTCATCAAACCAAAGGGATAGTTACTCGCTATTTTAATACGTTGCACTGAGTACTTACCGCGTGAGCTGTAGGGTAAGTTGAGTGTAAGTAACTGAGGTTTACTATCAACTTGGCCGGTATGTTTGTGAGTTTGCTCACTATCTTGATATGTTAAATTAATAGATTGGGTAACAGAAGGGCTTTGTAATTCAAATATAATACTCGGTTTTTGAGGAGCGTAGCTGTTAAATGCATCTTTAAATTTAACTGTTAAGCCTTTAGCGTTACTGTAGCCCATTAATACAGCAATAATCATTACCACAAACATAAGATAAGACATTATTAAAATTAAATTATTTTGATAATTAATGCCCATTACAAAGTTTAAAATAGCAACAATTACAAAGTACCAACCGAGGGATGATGGCAATACATAAATTGTTCTGTGTTCAAGTGTAATTGAGTTTTTTAAATGTTTATTTTTTAATAACTTATTAAATACACTTTGCTTAAATGATTTAAATAAAGAAGGGCGCTTAGCTGTTTTTTTTGGCATAAAAATTTATACCGGAACTAAAACGTTTTTTAAAATATCATTTACTTGCGCTTCACCTGACTCATTATGCAAACCTAATCGATGCTGACACACACTTGCAAATACAGCTTGAACATCTTCTGGCATTACAAAATCACGACCATCAATAAAGGCCCACGACCTAGCCGCTTTAGCCAGAGCCATACTAGCACGAGGTGATAACGATGATGCAAAAGCGTTGCTTGTGCGTGTGTAATTAACAAGCTCTATAATGTAGTCAATAACCGGGCTACTTAAAGCAATTTGGCTTATCTGGGTTTGAATTGCCGCTAACTCTTGTTGGTTAATACGCTTAGGTAATTGGCTGTAATCTCGTTTTTGCATATTCAAAATTAAGCGTTTTTCGGCTTCTTTAGGTGGAAAACCTAAGCTAATGCGCATTAAAAATCGGTCTAATTGCGACTCAGGTAACGGGTAGGTACCTGATTGATAAAGCGGGTTTTGTGTTGCTATCACAAAAAATGGATTTGGCAGCGTATATTTTTTTCCATCAACTGTTACTTGCTGCTCTTCCATTGCTTCAAGCAACGCACTTTGTGTTTTGGGTCCTGCGCGGTTTATTTCATCAGCTAAAACAACTTGGCTAAAAATAGGGCCTTTATGAAACGTAAAACTGTGCTCGGTAGAGTTAAACACATTAGTACCCAAAATATCAGCAGGAAGAAGATCATTGGTAAATTGTATACGCTGATACGATAAACCTAGCACAGCTGACAATGCATGAGAAAGAGTGGTTTTTCCCATACCAGGCAAATCTTCAATGAGTAAATGTCCTTCGCTAAATAAGCATGTAAGTGCCAGTTTTATTTGTTGTTGTTTACCAAATATAACACTCGAAAGATCGTCTATAATCGCAGTAACAGTACTATGCATGCTAACCTTATTATTATTCTATTATTTCAAGACGCTTCATTACAGTGTCTACTTTTTTTGTGTTGAAAGGTTTTGCAATAAAGCCTTTAGCGCCCATTTCCCACGTGTTTTGTACGTTTTCGAGACTATTGTGGCCAGAGCACATAACAACATGAGTGTGCGGGTAAGCACTATTAATGTATTCCAAAATATCTGCACCGTTAGAGTCAGGTAAACCTACATCTACAAATATAACGCCTGGCGGTTTATTGTTCATAATAGGTTTAGCTGAGCTAAAATCGGCGCTTTCTAATATATCTTCAAACCCTAAGTCAGTTAAAATTTGGTTTAGATAATCACGAATTTCCTTAACGTCATCAATAATGAGGATGGGCTCTAGCGGGCGAACAAATTCCATATGTAGGTTACTTCTATTTTGAATACATCTAAGTGCTTTAATACTAAGCTAACCCCATCATAAGCTCAAGAACGTTACTTAAAAAACACTAATAAATAAACTGTTTATATGTTTACCCAACAACCTATTTTTAAAGGATTACCTGCTTTCATATCTTCTACTAACTTATATTTTTATTAATAGTATTGAACAATAATGACGTATCCATAAGAAATTCCTTAATCCAATACAGTATTCAATCAAAATTTGATGTAACAAATTTGCTACTTAACTTATTGATTCAAAAATATTTACATACAAATTCGATTTTTTGTAAACGTTTTGTAATAAAAAATCGTTGACCTTCTAAATTCATTCTGTGATTATGCCCAGAAGATGGGCTTATGCTCACAAATGCAGTTTCATTAACCATTTAATGTTTTGCTCAGACAGCCTCATCTATACACACTGAATTAATACCAATTTCATTAAATGAAAATGCAATTTAATAAAGTTGGCATTACACACCACACTAAATAAAGAGCTTATTATGTTGAATAATAAAAAGACTAAATTTGCAATTTCTCTCATAGCGGCAGCTATGGCTACATCGGCTCCAGCACAGGCTGATATTTCTGAATATTTAGATCGCGTTGACGTAGACTTTTTACTAATGCAAAACTTTCAGTCAATTCAGGCTAAAGACGGTGCATTTCGTCCAGAAGATGAAGAACAAGAATCAGGATTTGGCCGTATTAGAGCAAATCTAATGCTTAAATTTCATATTAACGAATTCATTACTGCCGATATAGATATTGCAGAAGAGCCTAATGACTTTGGTGGCGAAGATCGTGACTTTTCATTTCACAACGATTTTGCAGGTGTTGAATTTGACTTACTAGGCCTTTATGGCACACCAAAAGAAAACGCAAATTTAACACTGCGTTTAGGTAACATTGGTGGGTCGCCTTTCCAATTTAAAGGTTTTCAAGACGGCGCAGATAACCAAAGTAATGCACTTATTGGTAATGGTATTACCGATTACGCAACCGCAGAAAACGGTGCACAGCTAAGTTACAGCGAAACTTTCGATAGTGGTGTAGTACGTGCGTATAATGTTACAGGTCACATTACGACTTCAAGTTTCGGTGAAGCATTTCAAGAAGACAGAGGTTATAACTACCGACTTCAAGGTACTTTAGAATTTGAAGGTGGCTTTAAAGCAGGTTTAAACTTATTAAAAGCGAATCAAGGCGACCAGTTACGTTTTGAAAATGGCGTAGCAAGTCTTAATGGTGTAACCACAACAAACTATCGCTTTGGCGATGGTGAAAACTATAATTTCTCAGCGTCACCTTCGAATGAGCGTGACACTCACGTTGGCGCAATGCCAGGGCTTGAGCAATCAATCATCCAGCTTAACTTAGCTTATCAACCATCTGACGAAACTAGTCTAATTTTTATGGTTGGTAAATCATCTGATGACTACACATTTGCAGATGCCGCTGGTAATGCAGTTGCCGGTATTACCTACTTTGGTACAAACGGCATAGCTGATGAAAATGGCACTACTTTTGATTCAAACAGTGTAATAGAAGGCGACTCATCGGTTGAGTACTTCGTGTTTGAAGCACAACAATATATTATTCCTAAAAAGCTATATGTAGCGGCTCGTTATGCAGAAGCCGAAAACACTTCCGACTTAATTGAACAAACAGACAACACAGTAGAGCGTATTCAAGTAGCCGCAGGTTACTGGTTTAACGATAAAACGCTTTTAAAAGTTGAGTATGTTAACCAAGAAGAAGGTGTTAATTCGGGCGGCCAAATCGGTAAAGGATTTGACGGCTTCAATTCTGAAATATCTGTTAAATTTTAAATCATTATCCAACTAGTCTAACTATTTAAACAAAGGACCTAAAAAGGCACTTTGCGGGCAGTTTTATGCGTTAAAACTGCCATAAATAGAATTGGCATTAGATTGAAATTTAATAGTACTTGTTAATACATAACGTGTATGGGGAATACCCGATGAAAAATAAATTAATTATGCTCGCGTGTGGCTTTATAAGCATGGGCGCTGCGGCAAAAGAAACAATTACAATAGCGACTGTTAACAATGGTGACATGATCACCATGAAAGAATTAAGTAGTAACTTTACCAGCCAAAACCCTGATATAGAACTAAAATGGGTCACTCTAGAGGAAAACATTCTTCGCCAACGTGTCACTACCGATGTTGCAACAAAGGGCGGCCAATACGATGTTATGACCATAGGTACTTATGAAGTACCAATTTGGGGCAAGCAAAATTGGCTAAAAGAGCTGGATAATTTAGGTGAAAAATACGATTTAGACGATTTAATTCCGGCAATTCGAAGTGGTTTAACGATTAACGACAAACATTATGCTTCGCCATTTTATGGCGAAAGCTCAATGGTTATGTACCGCACTGACTTAATCGAAAAAGCAGGGCTGACAATGTCTAAAGCCCCAACATGGGACTTTATACGCAAAGCTGCTAAAAGCGATGACAGATAAAAAAGAAGGTGTTTATGGCCTTTGTCTACGTGGTAAAGCAGGTTGGGGCGAAAACGTTGCGCTTATTACATCCATGGCAAATTCGTTTGGTGCGCGTTGGTTTGATGAAAATTGTAAACCTCAGTTTAATACCCCAGAGTGGGAAAATACCCTTCAGTATTATGTCGATGTGATGAAAGAATCTGGTCCTGCGGGTTCATCTGAAACGGCTTTAATGAAAACCTTGCACTATTTCAAACCGGAAAATTTGGTATTTGGATTGATGCAACCGTTGCAGGCGCATTTGTTACTAACAAAAAAGATTCAGAAGTTGCCGATAAAGTAGGGTTTGCACTTGCGCCAAATAACGGTCTAGGTAAACGCGGTAACTGGTTATGGTATTGGACTTTAGCCGTACCGGCAAGCAGCAAAAAACCAGATGCCGCAATGAAATTTATTAGCTGGGCAACATCTAAAGAATACACTCAACTTGTAGCCGACAAAAAAGGTTGGGCAAAAGTACCGCCAGGTACACGTAAATCACTTTACAGTAATCAAAAGTACATGGACGCAGCACCGTTTGCGCAAATTACCTTAGATTCTATTCAATCTGCAGATCCTAAAAATCCGACCGTTAAACCAGTACCTTATGTAGGTATTCAGTTTGTTGCTATTCCTGAGTTTCAAGGAATTGGTACAGCTGTTGGGCAACAATTTTCAGCAGCATTAACTGGCCAAATGACTGTTAAGCAAGCGCTTAGTACGTCTCAGCACCTCGTTGAGCGAACAATGCGTAAAGCTCGCTATCCTAAATAGCATGTAATGGGCGGGTAAGTACTCAAACTTACCCAATATTTTATGTCAATTCTATTTACTTGTTAGTTATAAACACTATCTCGCGCACGCTTGCTCGGTTTATGCTTCTTCCTAGTGTAATTTTATTACTTGCTTGGATGATAGTTCCGCTGTGTATGACACTGTATTTCTCATTTATTGATTACAACTTACTCGTTCCAGGGGATAAAGAGTTTGTAGGCTTTTTAAACTATGAATTTTTCCTAACTGATCCGGCTTTTTTTGAATCATTTTTTAACACGCTTTACCTAGTAACTGGGGTTTTACTTATCACTATTTGTGGTGGTATTGGCTTAGCTATTTTACTAGACCAAGCAATATGGGGACGAGATTACGTTCGCATTATGGTACTAGCCCCATTTTTTGTAATGCCAACTGTGTCGGCATTGGTATGGTAAAACATGCTAATGAACCCAGTTAATGGCTTATTTGCACATTTCGCGATTTGGCTTTGAACCTATCGACTTTTTTGCTCAAATGCCGCTATTTTCAATCATCATAATTGTGTCTTGGCAGTGGTTACCATTTGCAGCATTAATACTGCTAACAGCAATACAATCATTAGACCGTGAACAATTAGAAGCGGCTGATTTAGACGGAGCTGGGCCATTTAGTAAGTTTTTTTACATCGTTTTGCCGCACTTATCGCGCGCTGTAACCGCTGTTATTTTAATCGAAACTATATTTTTACTGTCAATTTTTGCCGAAATATTAGTTACAACCAGCGGTGGGCCTGGTTATTCGTCGACCAATATAACGTACTTAATTTACACGCAATCACTACTTCAATTTGATGTAGGCGGTGGCTCGGCAGGGGGCATAGTTGCAGTTATTATTGCAAATATAGTCGCTATATTTTTAATGCGCTTAATTGGCAAAAACTTGGAGGGTTAATTATGACTATAAAAGATAGCCGTCGTTCCAAACTAATTTATACCATTGCTGCATGGACAATAAGCGGCATGATTTTCTTTCCAATTTTATGGACGTTAATCACCAGCTTTAAAACGGAAGCTGAAGCAATTTCAGCAAGTCCAAGCTTATATGCATTCGATTGGACACTCGAAAACTACCGCGATGTACTGTCACGTTCGCAATACTTTAACCATTTTTGGAACTCTGTAGTTATATCGCTAGGTTCAAGTTTGCTGGGTTTATAAATTGCTGTACCTGCAGCTTGGTCTATGGCTTTTGTACAAACTAAAAAAACAAAGCATTTATTAATGTGGATGCTTTCAACCAAAATGTTACGGCAGTAGGGGTACTTATTCCGATTTATTTATTGTTTCGAGACTTTGCGCTACTCGATACAAAATTAGGTTTAGTAATTGTAATGACACTCATTAACTTACCAATAATGGTATGGATGCTGTACACCTACTTTAGAGAAATACCAAACGAAATACTTGAAGCTTCACGTATGGATGGCGCAAAAATTGGAGAAGAAATATTTCATGTTTTATTACCAATAGCCTTACCGGGTATAGCCTCAACGCTCTTGTTAAATGTAATTTTGTCGTGGAACGAAGCTTTTTGGACACTTATTTTAACCGCTGCAAATGCTGCACCTTTAACGGCATTTATTGCCAGTTACTCAAGCCCTGAGGGGTTATTTTACGCTAAGTTATCGGCAGCATCTGCCATGGCCATTGTGCCAATTTTAATACTTGGTTGGTTTAGTCAAAAACAATTAGTGCGTGGATTAAGTTTCGGCGCAGTAAAATAGGAGAATACACATGGGCAGCATCACACTAAAACAAGTCACTAAAAACTTTGATGAAGTTAACGTAATTAAACCGCTCGACTTAGAAATTAAAGACGGTGAGTTTATCGTTTTTGTCGGTCCATCGGGCTGTGGTAAATCTACATTACTTCGTATGATCGCAGGTCTTGAAGATACCACCAGTGGTAATATAGAAATTGATGGCATTGACGCTACAAAAACACCGCCTGCAAAAAGAGGCTTGGCAATGGTGTTTCAATCCTATGCGTTATATCCGCATATGACAGTGCGTAACAATATTGCTTTTCCTTTAAAAAGAGCCAAGGTTAGCCCTGCAGAAATTGAAAGTAAAATTGCTAACGCCGCTAAAATACTTAATTTGACCGATTATTTAGACCGAAAGCCTGGGCAATTATCGGGCGGTCAGCGCCAGCGTGTAGCGATAGGGCGCGCAATTGTACGTCAGCCTTCGGCATTTTTATTTGACGAACCACTTTCAAATCTTGATGCGTCACTACGTGTAAATATGCGTTTAGAAATATCTGAATTACATAAAAGTTTAGCTACAACAATGATTTATGTTACACACGATCAGGTTGAAGCCATGACAATGGCAGATAGAATCGCGGTATTTAATGCCGGTATTATTGAACAGGTAGGCACACCTTTAGAGCTAAAGTATTAAAGTTTGATAATAACGGTTTAACAATTCGCTAGAGCCAATCTTTAATTACCTTAAATAGCATCTTTATAAGGGTGCTATTAACTAAATTCTAATTACATAATCCTATGAAACCTAGGTATTTTTTATTAAGGGATGGTATATTTACAATTATAAATAACAAAAACGTTATTGATAAATAGATATTCCAAAATTAATAAAATAATTTATATAGCAGCACATATAATTAAAATTATGTAATGAAAATAAGGATTTAGTTTTCCTTCTATTTTAAGAGGTTTACGTGGTAAAGCTATCAAATACAGAAATTAGAAAGCTAGATGATGCAGCCAGAGCAGGGTGGTTATATTATGTTGGCGGTAACACACAAGATGAAATTGCTAAAAAGCTAAATATATCTCGTCAATCTGCACAAAGAATGGTCGCATTATCTGTGAGCCAAGGTCTAATTAAAGTTAGACTTGACCACCCGATTGCTAAATGTATGGACTTGGCCGAAAAATTAAAAAGCCGTTTTGGGTTAGATTCGTGTGAAGTTGTACCGAGCGATCCGTCTGAACCATCGTCTACGCTTGGTTTGGCTCAAGCTGGCGCGGCTGAAATAGAACGTCATTTAAAATCAGAACAACCCAAAGTACTTGCTATGGGAACCGGTCGAGTTTTACGTTCATGTGTAGATGAGCTAAGAACTGTTGATTGTCCGCAACATAAAATTGTAGCCATGCTAGGTAATATGGCTTTGGATGGATCGGCTTCACCTTATGATGTTGTAGTAAGAATGGCCGAACACACCAATGCAAAACATTACCCAATGCCATTGCCAGTTTTACCAAGAAGTATTGAAGAAAAAGAACAGTTACATGCACAACAAAATATTACCGGTAATTTAAAACTCGCTAAAGATGCCGATGTAACATTTGTGGGTATTGGTAGCTTAGGTGAAAAGTCGCCATTACATATAGATGGTTTTATTGATGCGCAAGAACTTAAAGAGTTACAAGATCTTGGTGCCGTTGGTGAAATGATTAGTTGGGTGTTTGATAAAAACGGTAAGCTTTTAGATTGCACAGTTAATCAGCGTGTAGCAAGTACGCAATTAAAAACAAATGCTAACAAACAGATTTATGCGATAGCTGCTGGTGAAGAAAAAGTGTTAGCCATTTTGGGCGCAGTAAGGTCAAACATGATCAGTGGATTAATTACTAACGAATATACAGCTGAGCGTTTACTTAGTATTGATTAAACAAATTGATAAATAAAGTATCTGTATTAGTAATACTAGTTATTGTAATAAAAACCCCTTAATGTCCGATACCGTCTAGTATTGGACATAGCAAGGGCGCATTTAAGCGCTCTTTCTATATATACATTAACTACCTATAATTTATATTATGTTAAATAAGATAAATAAATACGTAACCAAGTTACTCACCTTCATTAATTAACGTATAAACGCGATATTTTGACTATTTAATAAGCATTAACCTACTTATCTTAATAGTTAGTGCCTTACCCATTTTCGGTATTAGCTTATTGAACATATAAAAATACCGCTTAGTTATTAATATAATCAAGCGGTATTACAATGATTGCCTATTAGCTACTTTACACAATCAAACTTAACATATTGAAATTAATAGATTTAAATTAATAGATTTAAATTATCCTAGTAATTCACTAGAATAATTTATCATTCATAAAATCACTAATAAGCTCAGACACTTTATCTGGATGTTCATCAATAACCCAATGTGCGGCTTTATCTATCCAAACCAATGACGAATTTGGAATTACTTCTTCTAACATTGGTGCATACTTTGGCTTTTGAAACTTGTCTTCTTTACCCCATATTATGAGTGTTTCATGAGGTAAGCTTTTAAGATCGCCTGTAATAGCTTCGGTATATTCTTTATTGAGCCTGCGCATGTTACTAAATAAAGCGGCTTTTCCTTTTTCATTACTCCATGGTGTTAAGTATATTTTCATCAACTCTTCAGTCATTACGTTCGAGTCGTAAACATCTTTGGGCATGAAATCTCTTAATGTATCAACAAATTCATCTACAGATGTTTTTTCTTCTACGCCTGGTTCTAGTAAAGGTTAAAATTCTGGTATTGGTCAAGAATCAAAACATACACTATCAAGTAAAACCAACCCGTTTACTTTATCCGGATGATTTACAGCCATTAATTGAGCAACACCACCACCAATATCATGTGTAGCAATATTAACTTTAGAAATACCGAGCTCTTCTATAAACTTACACATTATTCTACATTGCACATTTATAGATACATCAGTGTTACTTGGCATATCTGATTCACCAAAGTTAAGTAAATCTGGTGCTATTACCCGATATTTTGATGCAAGTTTGGCATCACATTTCGCCATAAAAATTTCTTAGTCGGAATACCGTGTATCAATAATAAAAGTGTACCTTGTCCCATTTCTTGATAAGCAATTTGATGACCTTCTACTGTAACGCACTGTGTTTTGCTCATGCTTGCTCCTCGTTAACTTTAAAAATTATAATATTTCGTGAACTATAAAATTGGAATATAACCTTATAAAGCAAATTCCATCCCAAGATGAGTATTTTTTAGTTATTCAAAAATTATAATAATTTAAAGTCAAACCCTTGTAATACTTGGGCTCTAGGCTAAATAAATTTATTGACATTATAATATTGCAGTGTTTAATAATTGTGTTTATCAAACCGCTTTAAGAAGTGTGAAACGATGACTCGTATACATGCAACAATTACAAAAGCGTAGTTTGTAATACTTTGAAGTAATTATTCTTATTAAAGGACTTTTACAAATTTAAATAAATTAAAGGTTCATATACACAAAAGGACTAATAAACATTAGTGCTTTCAAAAATTATAATTTAATTTTTTAGTAAGCTATAAATAAAAAATAGTTAACCGCCCTACTGTTTAAATTTATCATTCCAAAAAATATCTAATATTTTCTATTAATACACTTTGCTTAACTGGCTTCAATAACAGGCCGTTAAACCCAAGCTTCACATACTTGTTATCACTGTTTTCGTTTTCACTAAATGTATGAGCGATAATTTTTGTTGCTGATGCGTCAGCATGCTTTCTTATTTTTAGCATTGCGTCGGTGCCTGTAAATTGCGGCATTACTATATCCATTAAAATAATATCGTAAATATTTTGAGAAACCATAAGTAGCGCCTCTATAGCACTTGATGCGAAATCTATTAAAATATTTTCTTCGTTAAGCATTTTTCTAATTACTATTTCTATTAGCAAGTCATCATCTACTAAAAGCAGTCGTTTAGTTTTATTTATTGGCGTTACTTTAAACTCGATAACTTCAGCCATATTTTCAATAGTGTTTTTCATGTTTTACCTCATTACTGTTCCACTAATATACGCTAATTTATAACGACTAACGGGTTGTGATGCTTGTGAGCTACTGGCGTATAGGTAGTTTTTTGCAGCCTCGTAAGGGGCATGACGATAATTTATAGTAGGTACTTCACCGCGTAATACAACAGCATGGCGATCGGGGGCTATAGTTAGCTGCACGTCAGGGTGAATATCGTTTAAGGCATTTTTCAGTACGCTATAGTCTTCGGTAACACCAAGTAAAAATGTTTCCGAGCTTTTATCGTCGTACCACACCATCATAGATGTACGGCCCAACTTTTTAGCTAAAATTAGTAGCTCGCGACCATTAACCACGTTCACATCAAGCGTTGTTTCGTGGCCAAGTGCTATACGCGAAATATCACGGGTAAACACAAAGCGAGTATGTGTCCATTTAACTAAGTGTGATACTTTTTGTACCCGCTCACCATTTGCCTTTTCTATATAATCTAAATGACTTTCACTGCCTACGGCGCTAAAAGATATTAGTAATAGTATAAAAGTAAATTTTAACATAAGCCTTTCCCTCAATTTGCTTAATGTATAGATAGCAAGTATGAGACCAAACGCTTTTAGCTTTATTATCAATGCATTAAGATGTGTGAAAGTGTGTTTTATTATTTTGATTCGCAAATTGCAAATCAATAATTCATGAAGGGTTTAACCAAGAAATGAGAGTAGAGGCAGGTGGCGCAAAGCGAATAAAATAGGCTCTGCGCTAATTTTAGTTAATGCAAAGCAGCTGTAAATGGGATGCTTTCACAGATTTTAGCTTCTGCTGTAAGTAACTCTTCTAGGCGAGTATCAACTTCTTCTTTATCAAAGTATTCGTAAGCAAGCTCTACAAAAAGGTTTTTATGTTTTTCTTCTGACTTGGCAATCGCAACATAAAAGTCTTTTTCTTTACCCTCAGGAAGTGCTTGTGCAACTAAAGAAAAACGCTCGTGACCACGTGCTTCAATTACACCGCCAACCAGTAATCGGTCCATTAAAAAACCATCACGACCATGTCTAAACAGTGCACGTATTTGTTTTATGTACGGATCTTTTTTGTCGTCACCTAAGTTTACATCGCGCTCTAAAAGTAACTTAAGTACTTGTTTAAAGTGTATTAATTCTTCTAATGCTAAGTCGGTCATGGCTTTTACTAATTTACGTTTGTCTGGGTAATGCGAAAGCATAGACATAGCCATACCCGATGCTTTTTTTTCTGCAGCGGCATGATCTTGTAAAAAAGTATTAAAGTCAGCAAGGACAACTTCGGTCCATTCAAATGGGGTGTGGTATTTTAATTCAAACATGTTCTGTACAACTTAAATAATAATGCGGGGATTTTAACGTATTTGTTTTAAAAAATCTTGTAAGGCAGTAATTTATCTATGCGCCCTTTAGCGGTGGATTCAACTTTTAGCGGGTGTTTAATATCGTTCCATGCGGTGACTTTACCGCCCATATTCATTTTTTCAAAATCAGCTTTGTCACTTTTTAATGCTAAAAAATCGCATAGTTTTTTGTAGCTATCGGGCTTTGCTATATCAATGGATAAAAAATCGTTGTCACGATTCTTAAAGTACGTTTGAGCATCATTAAAATGTGTTTCATAGCAGTGAGCTAAGTAACTGTCGTCGCTAATATTATTAAGCGAAAGCTCACTAAATGTGTTTAAATAACAGCGTTTTATATGAATATTAAAGCCCCCGTCGCCGCGCGTTAAATTAGTGTGCATACGCGTTAAAAGCTGCTTTATTGATGGCAGCCATGAACCAAGTTCGCGCTCTAAATAAATAAACTTAGAGTCAGGATAATGAATATCAAGCGCTTTAAAATCGTTAAATATGGGAGTGTCGGCAATCGCGCTGGCATTTTCAAAACAGGCATTAGTATACGCGGTATGCGCTGTTGTAATGCCAAGCTCTAAAAATGCATGGCACACACTGGTTGTGCCTGTACGCGGTAAACCTATTATAAATATTTTGCTCATTAACTTTTCTTTAATTAACCGCGTGTTACTAGTAATACAAAGGCGCTGATAATCATGACTAAAAATGTAGTAATAGTACCTATTTGGCGGTATTTTAGGCTTTTTTCTACTATGCCTAAATTTTGAAACACACGCCCTACTAATAACGCACCACCTAATATATGGCAGTAATGGCTAGCAAGCCCTTGGTACTCTGCTAAAAAAAGCAAAATTAGAGCAAATGGCACGTACTCCATAAAATTTGCGTGGGCACGCACAGCACGTTGCAGCGTTGCATTACCGTTATCACCAAGTGATATTTGCTCCGCACGGCGCACTTTTATTACGTTAAAGCTTAAATAAATGTAAAAGAATGTGAGTAATGCTGCATAAGTTGAAATGATCACGGCGTTTTCCTGTTATTTTTATCGCATAAATATGCGCTCTATTATTGTGGGCGTGATAATAACACATAAATTTGAGCAGCATTATCAGAAGTTTAATAATTGCCTATGCTAAGCTAGCGGTATTAAGTTAGTAGAAAATACATAAGGATTTTATGTTTGTACCTCGTAAAGTAGCCGACAGCTACCGTGAAATGATTAACAGTATTGGCTTTTACCCTTCTATGCTTTCAGTGGGCTTTTTAGTATTTGCCATTATAACTATGTCGGTTGAATATTTAGCCCCTATTGAGCAGCTAAAATCGTTTATATCGGTTGTACTTGTTGATAGCGCAGAAAACGCGCGTACTATTTTAAGCACTTTAGCTGGCAGTATTATTTCGCTTACCGTGTTTAGTTTTTCTATGGTAATGGTGGTTTTAAATTCGGCCAGTGCGAGTTTATCGCCCCGCGTAGTGCCTGGGCTTATTACGCGTAAATCACACCAAATGGTTTTGGGCTTTTATTTAGGCAGCATAATTTACTCTATTATTATGCTTATAAATATTAATAAACTTGAAGGTGGCAGTACGGCTATTCCTTCAATAGGTGTGTTGTTTGCACTTATTTTTGGCTTGATTTCATTGGGCCTGTTTGTATTTTTTATACATTCAATCTCACGTGCTATTCAAGTTGATAACGTGTTAAATGGCTTATTTAGCCAAACTAAAAACGAAATTAAAACAATAATACAAAGACAACAAGAGAACCCAGTTGAGGACTTTCCAGACTTTAGCAAGTGGCATTCGGTTAGCAGTAAAACAGAAGGATATTATAAAGGCGTGCAAACCGATAAGCTGTGTGCCATTTTGGCTGAGCAAGATATAAAGGTGTATATATCTGTTAACCAAGGCTATTTTACAGTTAAAGGCTATCCGTTTTTAAAATGTAATAAAGATATAGCAAACGATGAAGAGCTGATAAATAAAATTCTCGACTGCTTTATTTTTTATATAGAAGAGTACATTAGCGATCATTACCGTTATGGATTAACGCAAATATCAGAAATTGCAGTTAAGGCAATGAGCCCAGGAATAAACGATCCCGGTACTGCAGTTAAATCAATTGATATGCTGAGTATTTTACTTATTCAACGACTTTCAATTAACGATATTAACTACTCGTTTAAGCACAGTGATAATGCCCCATTGTTGTACCTTCATGAAACAAGCTTTGATGAGTTATTACATGACAACTTTACACCGCTGCGTAATTACGCCAAAGGCGATGCATACGTAATGACAAACGTGCTTGAGGCATTCAAAAATATTTTGTTTGTAGCCCATAAAGATACCGATGCACGAAACAGTTTATTTAATTATTTAAATGCGATTGTTGATGACATAAATGAACATGTAACTAATGAATACGACAGACGCGAAGTGACCAATATGCTCAACTCAATAACGCGTATTAGCCAGGAGCAAGGTGAGAAGTTGGTGGCACGTTTTGAGCACCACCAAAAATAAAAACTTAAAACATAGTTTAATCTATGTAGTAAACAGCGTAGCTTGACGCTGTTACTTTAATCTCTCCAGCATGGTAGGCATCAGGTACATAGTTACTTGGTGCGCTATCAGCCATCATTACTTTTTCTGCGCGCATATAAGGCTGCGACTGCACATTGAGTGGACTTAGTGACGCGCTGTATAATCCTTTTAAGTCAACGCCATATTCGTCACTAAACTCTTTTGCTGCGTCACGTGCGTCTTTAATTGCTAACTTTTGCGCTTTTTTATGCAGCTCGTTGTAGTTGCTTGCTAAAAATTGCGTTTGATTAATTTCGTTAATACCGTTGTTAACTAAGCTTTGTAGTAACTCAGGGTATTTATTTATATCGCTGAGTTTTACTGTTAACGTACGAGAAACCTTAAAGCCTTTAAATTCTTGATTACCGGTAGTGCGGTTGTATTGGCTATCACGGTTTATTGAAATTTGCCCTGCGTTTATATCTCCCTCTTTAACACCAATCTCTTTTACGAGCTTAATTGCCTTGGCGATAGTTAAGTCGGTTTTATTTTTAGCAGCAATTAAGTCTTTATCAACTTCGGTAATACCTACACTTAGCTGTACGTAATCTGGCATTGTAGTAAGAGTCGCTTCGCCCTTAACATAAATATGAGGAGCATCGGGAGTCGCTGCCGCAAGTGCATCAAAGCTAAGTACGTTTAAAGCCAGTGCACTACCTAAAACAAAAGTCAGTGTTTTCATTAAGTCGATCCTTTAATTATGTAAAAGCAAGTAAACACCGTACGTGGTTAATTAAATATGAACAAGCACAAAAAAACAGGCAATTGCCTGTTTTTTGTTAAGCGTTGTAACTAATGCTATTACGCCATTTACTTTTAATTACTTATAAACCTAATTAAACACTACAACGTTTATAGTTACGGTATTTTGGTAACCAGTAATTTTTGTCGATTGCTGCCCATAATGCATCATCCGTAATCTCAAGAGCAACGCCTTCTTCGATTGCCTTTTTAGCGATGGCAAATGCAATACGTTTACTTAGCGTTTCAATTTCAGTCAAGGCTGGTAATAAACTACCTTTACCTGTGTTTGCACGCGGCGACGACTCTGCAAGCATTTCGCTAGATACACTTAACATTGCATCTGTAATGCGTGTCGCTTTAGCGGCAATAACACCTAAACCAATACCCGGGAAAATATAACTGTTGTTACATTGTGGGATTGGGAACGTCTCGCCATTGTACTCAACAGGATCAAATGGGCTACCTGTGGCAACAAGTGCTTTACCGTCAGTCCACTTAATCACATCAGCAGGATTCGCTTCTACTTGCTTAGATGGATTACTTAATGGAAAAATAATTGGCTGTTCACAACCGGCATGCATTGCACGAATAGCTTGCTCAGTAAACAAACCAGGTTGGCCTGAAACACCAATTAAAATGTCTGGTTGTGCACAGTGCATAACATCAAGAAGTGATGCGTATTCACCGCTGTAAGTCCAATCACTTAACGAGCCTTGCGGTTGTGCAAGTGCTTGTTGGAAATCGCGTAAGCCTTCCATACCCTCTGAAAGTAGGCCAAAACGGTCAACCATAAATACTTGGCTACGCGCTTGAGCTTCTGTAATACCTTCAAAAACCATTTGGCTAATAATTTGCTCAGCAATACCACAACCAGCAGAACCTGCACCCACAAACACAACTTTTTGTTGGCTTAGGGTTGAATTTTTAACACGACACGCAGCAAGTAAAGAACCGACCGTTACAGCCGCAGTACCTTGAATGTCATCGTTAAAGCTACAAATTTCATTGCGGTAGCGCTTAAGTAACGGCATTGCATTTGGTTGTGCAAAATCTTCAAACTGAAGTAATACATTTGGCCAGCGACGTTTAACTGCTTTAATGAATAAATCTAAAAACTCATCATATTCGTCTTGAGCAATACGCTTATGGCGTGCGCCCATGTACATAGGATCGTTTAAAAGCTTTTCGTTATTAGTACCTACATCAAGCATTACAGGCAATGTGTATGCTGGGCTTATACCACCACACGCTGTGTAAAGTGACAATTTACCAATTGGAATACCCATGCCACCAATACCCTGATCGCCTAGGCCTAAAATACGCTCGCCATCGGTTACAACAATAACTTTTACTTTACCTTTGGTAGCGTTGCGTAAAATGTCGTCAATTTGGTAGCGATCTTCATACGAGATAAATAAACCACGCGCGCTGCGATAAATGTCTGAGAATTTTTCACAAGCATCACCCACTGTCGGCGTGTAAATGATTGGCATCATTTCTTCAAGGTGGTCACGCACTAAACGGTAGTAAAGTGTTTCGTTGTTATCTTGAATCGCACGTAAGTAAATATGCTTATTAAGGTTGTCGGTAAAGCTAGAATACTGCTGATAACAACGCTCAACTTGCTCTTCTATTGTTTCAAAGCGAGGAGGAAGTAAACCAGCAAGATTGAAATTTTCGCGTTCTTTTTTACTAAAGGCGCTGCCTTTATTTAATAGCGGTGTTTCAATTAGGCCAGGGCCAGAATGATGAATATATAAGTAGTTAGGATCAGTATTAGTTGTCATATTTCCAGGCTTTAACGGAGTCTTAAGTTATGATCTGTCATTATCAGTGTTAGAGGTTTAATTGCAACGACAATTAAGCTAGTCAGACCATTGAGAGAAAATACATGCGGGCTTCACTGCCCGCATGCATATTATACATAATTTAAAATTTGATTGTGGCGTTATTATCAGTTAAATCAGATAACGCAACACCTTCACGGCGCGGATCAGCGCCACCATATAAGGTATTATTTTTAACTTCAACTGCGTGTAAGCCTGAGTTTAAATCAATAATACGTACATTGTGGCCGCGTTTAGTAAGCGCAGGCGCAATGGCTTCAATGGTTGTGCCTTTTTCAAGGCTGGTGTAATCGTTACGATTTGTTGTACGCGGTAAGTTAATGGCGTCTTGCGCTGATAAATTCCAGTCAATAACACCCACAACAACTTGTGCAACGTAATCGATGATACGGCTACCACCAGGTGAGCCTACGATTAAGCGTAAGCTACCATCTTTATTAAATACCATTACCGGTGACATAGAGCTACGCGGGCGTTTACCAGCCTCTACACGGTTTGCTACAAGCTTGCCGTTTTTACGTGGCGATAACGAAAAGTCAGTTAGTTGGTTATTTAAAATAAAGCCATTAACCATAACCGTAGAGCCAAACGCCATTTCAATTGAACTTGTCATCGAAACGGCATTACCTTTACTATCTACGATAGATACATGTGAGGTAGAAGGTAACTCGTATGAATCATCCATTGCATAACTTAAGTACCCTACAGGATTACCTGCTACGGCTTTTTGGTCTGTTTCGGTAATTAATTTAGCGCGTGAGGCAATATAATCTTTGTTTAAGAGCTCTTGTGTAGGTACCTGAGTAAAATCGGGATCGCCCATGTACATATCGCGATCGGCAAATGCAATACGCGAAGCTTGGCTAAAGTAATGAATCGCCTTTTCGCCATTTGGCTTAAGTGCGCTCATATCTTTATGTTCAAGCAAGCCAAGCATTTGCAGTACTGCTACGCCGCCACTACTTGGTGGTGCCATAGAACACACGTTATAAGCACGGTATTGAATACATACCGCATCGCGCTCTTTACTTTTATAATCTGCTAAATCTTGTACGCTTAATTTACCAGGGGCAATTTTAGAGTGTTGTACCGCATTAACCATTTGTTTTGCATTTTCGCCTTTGTAAAATGCATCAATGCCCTGCTTTGCAATGTCTTTGTACAAATCAGCAAGTGGTTGATTCTTTTTAACACTACCCACTTCAATTAATTTACCATTTGGGTAAAAGTATTCGTTAATAATTGGCATGCTCAACACGCCAGGGTTTAACTGTCGGGCTAATAAGCCATGTAAACGCGGCGAAACTACAAATCCTTGTTCTGCAAGTTCAATAGCCGGTTTAAAAAGCGCTTCCCACGGTAATGTACCGTATTGTTTATGTGCGCTTGCAAAGGCATGTAAAATACCGGGTACACCAACAGAGCGTCCACCTACTACGGCTTCAATCCATTTAACGGCTTTACCGTGTTTATCTAAAAACAGCGTTTCGTCTGCATTTGCAGGTGCAGTTTCGCGGCCATCAAAACTAGTCAATTTATTGTTAGCTTTGTTGTAATACATCATAAATGTACCACCGCCAATACCTGAGGATTGCGGTTCAACTAAAGTAAGCACTAGTTGAGTAGCAATCGCAGCATCTACGGCACTGCCGCCTTGGGCTAAAATTTGTTGACCGGCTTTTGAGGCATATGGATTTGCCGCAGCTACCATGTATTTATCACCTTGCACTACTTTTTTATGGATTAATCCGGTAGCAGCTTCAGGTTCGCGAGTTTCAATTTGAGTTGTTTGCTGTGCAAATGAAGGTAGTGATACTGCGCACAGTCCAATGGCAAATAATGAGTTAAGTTTAAAATGCATAAAAATACTAAAAACACTTAATTACGTAGTTGTATTTGGCATCTTAAAGTTAAACGGGCACAATATGCAAAAATTTTGACTAAAAAAATATAATAAAATGCTTAATTTACCTATTCAACCTCGTTATATATTACCGCCTATTATTTTGCTGCTTTTTAGTACCATTTTTGCTGCATTTGATTTAAATAGTTTACTTGAATTTAACCGAAGCCTAATTGATGATGGCGAACTGTGGCGAATTTTTTCTAGCCAATTTGTTCATGCTAATTGGGCTCATTTGGGATTAAATGCCAGTGGTGTTTTACTAATATGGTTACTACATGGCGAATACACATCCCCTACTCGCTACGCTTTTAATGTAATTTCGCTAGCACTGTGGTGTGGACTCGGTGTTTATTGGTTTTGCCCAAACATACATATTTACACCGGATTAAGTGCTCTACTGCATGGTGTAATTATTTGGGGCGCAGTTAAAGATATAACCGTAGGGCTTAAGTCGGGTTATTTATTATTTATAGGCGTATGGATTAAAATAGCGTTTGAGCAATTTAGCGGCCCTAATGCTGATATAGGAAAGCTTATTAACTCCACTGTGGCTATTGATGCACATTTAATTGGTGTAATTGGCGGTACCTTACTTGCTCTACATCATTTATTTATGAATAAAAGAGTTTGATAAATATTAGATATACATAAACCAAAAAATATATTAGTGTTTTAAAAAGGTACGGAACTACAATTTATAAATTAAAGGAATAACAATGGCGTTTAACTTAACTAGAATGACGATATATGCCTTAATAAGCTCGATGGAAGAAGATCTTAGAACGAATGTAAAAAATCATATGGGTAATTTATTAGTTGATGACCCTTCGTTTAATAAAGAATTGCTAATTCGTTCAAAGAGTAGAATTGAAAAAGACATCGGTTTAGTTTTTGGTGATTTAGACATTAATGAATTAATTGATTACTGGGATTTAGGTGATACTTTCCAAACAATTAATAGTAATGCGGCTAAATTTCCGACTCATATATCTAAACAAATTAAGCAATTAACTCGTGCATTTGAAACCCTTATCCCTATCAGAAATAGGGTTATGCATATTAGGCCTCTAAACTTTGAAGACTTACCATTTGTTTCTGAGTTATGTAAAAAGATCGTGCTTGAAAACTCTTCTCTATGGGCTAATACATGTGAAACACTTTCTTTATTAGAAAAAGATTCAAGTTACGTTCTCTCTCTAGATATAAAAGCTTATGATGATGATTCAAATATTAGTCATAACCTTCCTCTTCCTGACTTCGATGAAACTGGATTAATTGGAAGAGATGAAACTGTTCAGAAAGTTAAACAACTATGTCTAGGAGGTTTTCCTGTTATTTCAATAGTTGGAGAAGGCGGTATTGGTAAAACTGCTTTAGCACTAAAGGTTGCCTATGAATTGCTGGAAGATAAGCAATCACCTTTTGATGCCATAGTTTGGGTAACATCTAAAACGACACAAATTACTGTAAACGAAATTATTGATATTAAAGATGCCATCAATAATTCTCTAGGCGTAATTCAAGAGATTTCTGATAATATTGTCGGGGTAAACTCTGCTTCAAATTTGGCAGAGATCACAGAGTATTTATCAGCATTTAAAATAGTCTTATTTATCGATAACTTAGAAACTATTTTAGATGATAACATTAGAAATTTTGTTGGCTCACTTCCTAATGGTAGTAAGATAGTTATTACTTCAAGAATCGGCTTAGGTGCGTATGAATACCCTATAAAGCTGCAAGGAATAGAGGAGTCATATGCCTCACAATTTTTGCGAACTTTAGCTAGATTAAGAAATGTCAAGATACTTTCAGGCTTGGATGAAAAGGTCTTAAGAAAGTATGTCAATAGAATGCATTGCAATCCAAGTTATATAAAATGGTTTGTAAGTTCAATTCAATCAGGTACTGCACCTGAAGTTGTCCTTCAAAATTCTTCTTTATTTTTAGAGTTTTGCATGTCTAATGTTTATGAATATTTATCTGAAAATGCCAGAAACCTGACATCAGCACTTCAATGCGCTCCTGGATATAAAGACCTCCCCGAACTAAGCTATTTAACAGGTTTCGATTCTTTAGAGATTCAAAAATCAATCCAAGAATTGATGGCAACAAATATGCTAAGCGAGTCATCAAAAGTGAATGGTTCAAGCGTTAAAAATACATATCAAATATCAGAATTAGCCAGAGCATTTTTGAGTAAACAACACAAACCTTCTAGAACTTTCCAGCAAGGAATCAAAAGCAAGCTAAACAAGTTGAACTCACTATTTGAGCAACAGTTATCAAGTAGAAGGACAAATAAATATCATGTTTCAAATATTAAATTTCGAGATAAATCTGATAGGATAGTTGTAAAAATGCTTCATGATGCTTTGAAATATCTTAATGACGGTATTAACGATAAAGCGTATGAAATATTACAAGAAGCTCATCGACTATCACCTGATTACTTTGAAGTCGCTAGAGTAATGGCTTATTTCTATCAAAGAAGTGGTAATTGGAATGATGCTAGAGAACAATATGAGCTAGCTATTATTTTATCGCCTAATAGTCCACAGCTTAATTACTGGTTCGGTAAATTTATCTTACACCAAGAAGAAAATGTGGATGAAGCTGTGACCCAATTCGAAATTGCTTTTAAACTTGATCCAGATTCTATATATGTAGGTATGGCCTTAGCTAGAGGGTATATGTTTAAGCATGAATTTGATTCTGCGAGAAGCATCTTGGAAAAACTAGAGCCTACTATTTCCGATGCAGATGAACATTTGAAGAAAATGTACTTAGATACTGATATTCAGATTTATTATAGGATAGCTGATGACCTGACTGCATCACATCAATATCAAGAAGCTCTAGAATCATTATGTAAAATGAGAGATGCATTTAATAATTTACCATCACACTTCCAAGATAAGCATATAAGAAACAAGCTTGGTAAATGTAGCTATACCCTTCACAGAATAGCAAGATCTATAAATAATCCCGCCTATGAGAAAGAGATATCAGATTTGTTTGATTGGTTTAAAATTGAAGCTATTGATTTTTCTACTCAGAAGTAACAATACGCCGCATTAGTTAACTAATGCGGCGTTTTTGTTTTTATACTTTAAGAATTAAAGATTAAAGCGTTTCTTTAAATAACTTATAAATACGGCGGTATTCGTCTAACCAGCTTGAAGGCTGTACAAAGCCATGCGGTTCAACAGGGAATATAGCTGTTTCAAAGTTTTGTTTTTCAAGCTCTATTAAGCGCTGTACTAAACGCACTGAGTCTTGAAAAAAAACGTTATCGTCAACCATTGGGGCATTAATTAATAAACGTTTGTTTAAGCCCTCAGCGTAATAAATTGGCGAGCTGCGCTCATACGCAATCGGGTCAACATCAGGATGGTTTAATATATTAGCAGTGTACCCCGTGTTGTAATGTGCCCAATCGGTAACAGGTCTAAGTGCAGCACCCGATTGAAACAACTCAGGCGCGGTAAACAATGCCATAAAGGTCATAAAGCCGCCGTAAGAGCCACCATAAGTGCCGACTGCTTTGGTATCAACGTTGGCATTTTGCGCCATCCATTTAACGCCATCGGCTAAATCTTGTGTTTCAGGCGTTCCCATTTGACGATAAATTGCGGTGCGCCAATCACGCCCGTAACCTTTAGATGCGCGGTAATCCATATCCATTACTATGTAACCTTCATCAGCGAGCAATGAATGAAACATAAATTCACGAAAATAAACCGAAAATCCCATATGTGAGTTTTGTAAGTAACCCGCGCCGTGGTTAAAAATAACTGCTTTGCGATTTTTACCTACTTCACCTTCAACGTAATCAGCTGGGTAGTACACTTTTGCGTATATTGGTTGTTCGGTATGGCTTGATGGCACAGCAACAATTTTAGGTGCAGTTAGCTTTTTAGCTAAAAACTCATCCGACACTGTATGAGTTAATCGCGTTGCTTTTGTATTGGCTTGTGCGTCAGCTACATAAAGCTCATTAGGCATGGTAATTGTAGAGTGCTTAAGGAGTAACTTAGTTTCATCTGGGCTCAACGTGTAATCGGTCATGCCGTTTAAATCAGTAACTTGCTCACTCTTACCAGTTTGCGGGTTAACGCGGTAAATTTCGTACAGACCTGGGTGTTCAACATTCGCTTTATAATAAATTGCGCTGTTGTCACTGGTAAGCGTTAAGTTAGAAACCTCAAATTGGCCTTGTGTTAGCGCGGTTGCACTACCATTAACTGGTTTTTTATAAAGCTGGCTGTAACCCGACTCTTCCGATAGGTAATAAAGCGTGTTCGAGTTATGTAACCACCCAAAGTCGTTAAACGCGTAAGCAATCCATGCATCGTCATGTAGGCGATGTTGCGACACAAGTTTGTTGTTTTTAAAATCTACAGTCGCAAGCCAACGGTCTTTGTTATCCCACGCTTCAAGCATGATAGCCACTTGCGAGCCGTCATCGTTCCATACTACTGGGCTTTGCTCAAAACCCCAGTCCATAATAAGGTTAATGCCACGAGGCGCCTTTTTAGACTTATATGTTTTACCATCACGTGCATAATTTTCTTTTTTCACTGCGGCTAAAACATCTTCGTCAAAGCCCGGTAAAGTATTAAAGCTAAGTGAAGTTTGCTCTTTGTTAGTTAAATTGATGTAGACAAGCTTTGAGGTTTCTTCTTTAGCATCTGCAACACGGCGGCGTGCTTTTTTAGGCTCAATGGTTGCATCATTAGTGATGTAATTTGGCATAATATCGCCATCACCACGCCAATCAGTTTGCTTTTGTACAACGACTAATAACGCATCACCATTTGGCGAAAGCTGAGCCTCTGCAACTTTATTACCGTTACCTAAGTAGTAAGCCGTGCTAGCAATTGAATCGTTTTGTTCATTAATTTGCTCACTGCGTGCTTGCTTATCTTTTTTATTTTTTTGTTGAAGCGCCACAAACTTAATCAATTTATGCTGCTCTTTAGCAATATACGTGCTTGGCTCTTCAATCCCTTTTGGCTCATCAGTAAGTTTTAAGTTAGCAAGCTCGCTCGTTAAGCCTGTTTTTAAATCAACTTTAAAAAACACATTGCCTTGGCGGTAAACTAAATCGCCATTATTTAAAAATTGTGGTTTAGACTCGTTTGCTGATGTAGCTGTAATTTGCTTAAGTTCACCGGTTTTTAGGTTTTTAACAAACACATTGCCTTTAAATGTGTAAGCCGCCATTGTTTTATTTTTAGAATAAACGGCTTTATTAGAACCCACAGTATGAAGTTTATTAAGCGCTACTTGCTCTGCTGTTTGGCTAGTAACAGATTGGCTAAATAAATTGCGTAGTGTATTACCTTGCTCTTTTTGAGCATAAATAATAGTGGCCGAATCGCTAGCCCAGTAAGCGTTCTCTGGCTGATTGCCCATCCAATCAGGGTCGGCCATTGCTTGTTCTAGCGTTATTTTTTGTGAGCCGATATCAGCTGGCGTGTTCACAACCGCAGCAACCTTACTTGCTGGTAAAGCACTTTGCTGTGTTGAAGAGGTGTTAGCGGTAGCGCTACAGCCTACAAGCATAACACTTGAGGCAACAGCTAAGGCCACTAACGTTTTAGATGAAGAAAAATTAAAAATCATAGTGCTTCTATACGGTTATTATAATTAGGCCGTATTTAAGCAGAAGCACTCAAGTTATTGCAATTATTTAAGACAAATAGCCATTAAACAGGGTAAAGCTCAGTTACTAATTGTAATAGACGTTATTCAATTACTAAATCAAGCCACACCATGCGGTGATCGCTCGATGCGTTTCTATCTTTAATTAAACGATATTCATTACTGGTTTTAGTTGGCCAAAACACCCCACCGTCCTTAATTTTTAAACCATAGTTTGATGGTAAAACGTAATCAACACGGGCTTGCCAATTAGCACTGTAATTTTGTGCATATGGCACATCATACTGCTCTTTAGCACCTTCGCTTTTTGGAACAAAGCTTGCGTTGATAAGTGGGTTTTTAAGTAATTGGTCGGTGGTATTTGTACGGGCTTTGTCCCCCTCAGGGGCTGCATTTAAATCGCCTAAAATAACAAAACGAGAGTGAACTTTTAAACCGCCCTTTTCGCCTTTATCGTCATAAATATACTTAGCATTTGAAACGTAATCGGCAATTAACCTTACTTCATCGTGGTTACGCTTGCCGTTTCTATCCTCTTCACCGTCAAATACAGGCGGTGTTGGGTGAGATGCAATAACATGAATTGTTTTATCATTTACGCTAATAGGTAAATCCCAAAACGATTTAGAACTGAGTCTAAGTGCTTGCCATTCTTGTGCGTTATACCAGTTTTCACCTGTTTTAGGCATTACAGGCATTTGTGCATTTGGCATGTCTTTATATTTAAAGGTTTGAAGGGTTCTTACTTTATCAAAATTAATTGGGTATTTTGATAAAATAGCCATACCATAATGCCCTTCAAAAAAGCCAAAGCCTTGTGCATCGCCCATCACGCCATTTTTTTTGCCATCGTTATCTAAATCAAACTCGGTAGCTAGGCCTGTATTTACAGGTGCAATATAAGAGTAAGGGTAGTTAATAGCGGCTTGTTTTTGCTGACCTACATTTAAATAATGCTGATTAAAGTATTCAATGCCTTGCTCTTTTGGGATGTAATCAAATTCGTTTAGTAAAATAATATCAGGGCGAACACGCTGAATAATTTCCGCTATGTTCTTAATTTGCTGGTGGTTAGCTTTAAGTGCATTAACTAAAGCATCACTTTTAACTTGCTCACCTTTAGGCGTGTGATTAGTTGCATCCATACTTACATTAAAAGTTGCGACACGAAGAGATTCCGATGCAAATGTATTTAAGCTAAATAATGCAGTAATGGCTAGCACGCTAGATATTGTTTTTAGTTTCATTGTTTTACTTCACAAATTTAAAATTAGACTTTAACAGTATTACATATTCAAAGCCCATTTTTATGATAAAAAAATACCGGCTTAAGCCGGTATTTATATACAGGTATGATAACTATTCACTGAGCACTAAATTGGCAGCTGCTTTTAAAATACCAGGATAATCTTGCTCTGGTAGGTACTCTGTAAGTTCACCAAGTTTGTCTGCAAGCTCACTCATATTAACAGCTGATACATTAATATGGCCCATTTTACGACCTGGCTTAGCTGTTTTACCGTACCAATGGCTCGTTACATCAACCGTTTTTAATACTTCACTTGGAATACTTGGTTGGCCTAATACGTTTATCATCGCGGTAATGTGTTTAAGCTCTGTATTACCAAGCGGCAAACCTGCAACAGCACGCATGTGGTTTTCAAACTGCGAGCAATGGCAGCCTTGTTGCGTCCAGTGGCCTGAGTTATGTACACGCGGTGCAATTTCGTTAACGAGTAACGTGCCTCTTACATCAAAAAACTCAATTGCTAATACGCCAACGTAGTTAAGCTCGTTTGCTATTTTTGTAAATGCATCGTTTGCTTGAGCTTCAACACTTTGATTATTTTTACCGGCAATAGAAAGCGTTAATACACCATTTGTGTGCTCGTTTTCTGTTAGCGGATAAATAGCAACATTACCGTGTTTATCGCGCGCACCAATAATAGATACTTCACGATCAAACGGAATCATTTTTTCAGCAATAATCGTATGTGGCGCAAGTTCGGTGCCTGATGCAATAAAATCAGCCATTTGTGACCAAATCTCGTCTATTTGATCATCCGATTTTAAACGCCATTGGCCTTTTCCGTCGTAACCCGCTTGGCATGTTTTAATTACAAGTGGTTTACCTAGAGTTTTAACGGCAAGTTCTAAATGCGCTTTTTGCGTAATTAATTGGTACGGCGCACAAGTTACGTTTGTTTTATCAAGCAATGCCTTTTCAAGCGAGCGATCGCCACCGGTTTTAATTGCGGCTTTTCCTGGGTAAAACTTATTACTGTTACAGCAAAGGGTTAATACGTCATCAGGAATGTGCTCAAACTCGGCAGTAATGGCATCAGCGTTTGATATTGCTTGCTCAAGCGACGTGTTATAAATGTCACCGGTTAGCGGGTGCATAATTTGTTTACTGCCTACATCGTACGAAACAACGTTTAAATTAAGCGGCGCGCCTGCAAGGCTCATCATACGTGCAAGTTGCCCTGCACCTAATATTAAAATATTCATTATTACTCTGCAGGGTTTGGATTAGCTAATATAGTGTCGGTTTGAGCTTTACGAAACGCTTCAATTTTTGCAAAAATTTCTGGATTTTGACATCCTAAAATTTGTGCAGCTAATAAACCCGCGTTTGCTGCGCCCGGCTCACCAATTGCAAGCGTACCTACTGCAACGCCTTTAGGCATTTGGCAAATAGATAAAAGTGAATCAACACCATTTAATGCTTTTGATTTTACAGGTACGCCAAGTACAGGAAGCGACGTAAAAGCAGCCGCCATACCAGGTAAATGCGCTGCGCCGCCAGCACCAGCAATAATAACTTTAATACCACGTTCTGCGGCTGAACTTGCGTAATCAGCAAGTAATTGAGGAGTGCGGTGTGCAGACACGACTTTGGTTTCGTACTTAATGCCAAAATGCTCTAGCATAAGTGCTGCATGTTCCATGGTTGGCCAATCTGATTTTGAACCCATAATAATGCCAACAGTCATAAATACTCCTCAGTAATGTATTTTAAAAATAGCGGACTTATGTCCGGTTTTAGGCGGGTATTATACCCAAACCAAGTTTAATTGCGACTCACAAAAACAAAAAAAGCCATGTTTAAACATGGCTTTTTAGAGTTAACGGGTAAATAGCTAATTAAGCTTCTTTACTCGCTAGGTATTCTGCGTAGTTGCCTCTAAAGTCGATAACTTTACCGTCTTTAATTTCCCAAATACGGGTTGCAACCGATGATACAAACTGACGGTCGTGAGATACAAACATCAATGTACCCTCGTAAGCTTCAAGGGCTAAGTTAAGCGCCTCGATAGATTCCATATCCATGTGGTTAGTTGGCTCATCCATTAACAATATGTTTGGTTTATGCATCATAATTTTACCAAACAACATGCGGCCTTGCTCACCACCTGAAATTACTTTAACTGATTTTTTAATATCGTTTTGAGAGAATAACATACGGCCTAAGAAGCTACGAACCACTTGCTCGTCGTCGCCTTCTTGTTGCCATTGCTCCATCCACTGAAACAAGTTCATGTCGGTTGCAAACTCATCAGCGTGATCTTGCGCGTAGTAACCAATGTTCGCGTTTTCAGAGAACTTAAACTCACCAGCTTTAGGTGCTAAGCGCCCTGCTAATGTATTAAGTAATGTTGTTTTACCAACACCATTTTCACCAATAATAGCAATACGTTCGCCAACTTCTACTAAACCTTCAAGTCCAGAAAACAACGTATTGTCGTCAAAACCTTGTGTTAGGTTGGTCATTTCAAGAGCGTTTCTGAATAACTGCTTTTCTTGGTCGAAACGGATAAACGGCGTTTGGCGTGAAGACGCTTTTACTTCGTCTAATTGGATTTTGTCGATACGTTTAGCACGCGATGTTGCTTGCTTAGCTTTAGAGGCGTTAGCAGAAAAACGAGAAACAAACTGTTGAAGTTCAGCAATTTGGTTTTTCTTTTTAGCGTTTTCGTTAAGTAATTGCTCACGTGCTTGCGTTGCTGCAAACATGTATTCGTCATAATTACCTGGGTAAATACGAAGCTCGCCGTAGTCAATGTCGGCCATGTGTGTACACACAGAGTTTAAAAAGTGACGGTCATGCGAGATGATTATCATGGTACAGTCGCGCTGATTTAACACGTCTTCTAACCACTTGATGGTGTAAATATCCAAGTTATTAGTAGGCTCATCAAGTAGCATAATGTCTGGGTCTGAAAACAACACCTGTGCAAGTAGCACGCGCAGCTTAAAACCCGGTGCAATTTCTGACATTGGGCCAAAGTGTTGGTCAGTGCCAATACCTACACCTAATAAAAGCTCACCTGCTTTAGATTCAGCAGAGTAACCATCCATTTCAGCAAATTCAGTTTCAAGATCGGCTACTTTCATACCGTCTTCTTCACTCATTTCAGGTAAAGAGTAAATACGGTCACGTTCTTGTTTGATTTCCCACAACTCTTTGTGGCCCATAATCACGGTATCGATTACTGAGTATTCTTCGTAGGCAAACTGATCTTGATTAAGTTTAGCAACGCGTTCGTTAGGATCAGTACTTACATTACCTGAAGACGCTTCAAGCTCACCACTTAAAATTTTCATAAATGTTGATTTACCACAACCATTTGCACCGATTAAACCGTAACGGTTACCATCGCCAAATTTTGCTGAGATATTTTCAAATAATGGTTTAGCACCAAATTGCATGGTGACATTAGCTGTACTAATAATAGCGCTACCCTCCAAAGGAGTAATGATGTATTTAAATTGCGCGCAGTTTAAACCAAAATGGCCTGTTTTTCTATGAAAGTTTAAAAGCAAACCACTGCGTTTTAGCCATTTATTATGGCTATGTAGTTAGTAGTAAAAATAACGGATTAGATTTAATGGTTTCGTTAATTTTTATTCAACTTATTCTAATTAAAATCCATAAAGTATGTTTTATAAACAGGCATAAGAGATTAGAAATTACAATACAAATTAGAGTAAAAACACTTTTAACGTGTTTGTGTGTCTACTTAACTCATTTTTGTTCACCCTATAATAATAAAAAGTTATATTTATGAAAATAAAATACTTTTAGAGCTTTTACACTAGTTGCTACTTTTTAAACAAGATGAAATTAATTCAAATTACAATTTTTACACATCGCTAATTCCTCATCCTATTTACCTATCAAATCATTAAAAACATAAACTTTTGCAACACATGAAAAACAAAATTAACCTTTAGTGAATATCCGTTAAGTTTAACGATTACTTTTATTGAGTATTTTTCACTTTTGAGCCGTTTATTGCTTTGTTAGTCTTCAAATCTGAATTTTTACCTACGTAAAAAATTGACCAATTTACACAGGGCAACACACAAGATGAGCAAAAAATTAGCGACGCTTATTAGCGCAAGTATTGTATTCGCACCCGCTGTTTCGGCAGTAGAATTATACAAAGATGACAAAAATACTGTTGAAGTTGGTGGATATCTTGATGTGCGTGTAATTAATACACAAAACGAAACCGAAGTTGTTAACGGTACCTCGCGCATTAACTTTGGATTTACCCGAAAGCTTAAGAAAGACTGGACCGCACTCGCACTCGTAGAATGGGGTGTAAACCCTGTTGGCAGCAGCGATATTATTTATAACAATCGTTTTGAGTCTATCCAGGATGAGTTTTTGTATAACCGTTTAGGTTACGCAGGGCTTTCACACGAAAAATATGGCCAACTTACCATTGGTAAACAATGGGGTGCATGGTACGACGTAGTTTTCGGCACAAATAATAGCTTTGTATGGGATGGCAATGCGGCTGGTGTTTACACCTATAACAAAGACGATGGCGCTGTTAATGGCACTGGCCGTGGAGATAAATTAGTACAGTACCGCAATAGCTATAACGATTTTAGTTTTGCAGTACAAGCGCAGCTTAAAAACAGCGAATTTTATACCTGTGACGTAACCGACATTTCAGAAGAAGAATGTGAAGCACTTTGGAACTCTGGCGATAGTGCAGCCCAAGAAGTTGAATTTAATTACACATTTGGTGCGTCTGTAACTTATACCCCAACTGACATGCTAACACTTACAGCAGGTGTTAACCGTGGTGAGTTTGATTTAACGTTTGGCGATGGTTCTACTCGTAATGTTGAAGATTTAATTTATGGTGCAGGTATTATGTGGGGCAACATAGATGAGCCCGGCCTATACGTTGCAGCCAACGTAAATAAAAACAAAAACCACGACACAGATAACATTGGTCGCTTAATTAAAGACGCAATCGGTGTAGAAACATTTGCATCTTACCGCTTTGATAACGATTTTCGCCCTTTTATTGCCTACAACGTGTTTGATGCCGGTGATGATTACGTAATTCAGCCAAACTTTAACGCCGACCCAGACGATGTATTTAAGCGTCAGTTTGCTGTTATTGGCCTTCACTACTTAATTGACGAAGACACTATTGCCTACGTAGAAGCGCGTAAAGACTTTAGCGACTTTGAAAGCGATAACGACGATCAACAAGCACAAATGGAGCAGTCGGAAGATGACGGTATAGCATTTGGTTTTAGATATAAGTTTTAAATATAAGTTTATAAAACGACTACAACTTCCCTAAGCACAACCCTTTTAGCCCTTTTAACTTTTTTAACTGGGCTTTTTTTTATTCCGCCATACTTTTTTGAATACTCAATTTTGCATTTAAGGCTATTTCAACAAATGCATTAACAGCCGCATTGGTATCTGCTTTTTTAATTTGTAATAGCACCATTCACGATGCCCCTATTTTTTACGTTTACCGTTTTGCTACTCATTACAATGAGCGAGGAAAACTTTAATTAATCACTCATAGTCCACACTCGGCATTTATATTTTTAGTGGATGTAGTTATCGCAGGCTTTATTATTTTGATTATCCCTCTGATTATTTTTTTCTAATTTGACTCTATCGCTAAGTTTAGCATCATAATAATATTTAGTATGATGTGTTCTTTTGCTGTAAAGCCACCAGCCAATTTATATTAACTGCATTAAGAGTATAAAAATATGGTGAAACTATATTGAACTTGCAAAGTACTTACACTGCTTATTGCTGATCACAAAGGCGAAAGGCTGATTAAAAGCAGTAACAAATAGATGTGTATATGCTCATGGGTACTGACGGTATTCTAATTCAATATTTTTGAACTGTATATAAAAACAGTATATGTAATTACTGTGCAAAAATAATTTAAACCTACCTTTTTTTGTAAGTCGTTAATAATATTGAACTAAGTAAATTGTTATAAAGCTGATTCGTTATCATAAATAGATAAAACAACGACAACTGTATATGTATACAGTTGTCGCTTAAACCTATCTAACCTACTTTTTATTAAACGTACTATAACCAGCTAATGCCTTAGCCACACTAATTGATGGATTATCTGAATGCTCAGCACCTTTGTTTATAGCACTTTGCCACACAAGGTTATTGTTAGGGTTGGCTGTTAAAACGGTCTCTAAATTACTAAACGCTTTTAACATTAACGAATGCTCTGCCCCACCCACCGAAAGATATAAATAAGTAGGCGCCTTAACTTTGTTATCTTGAGCACTTAAAAACGCTTCTACATTATTAACTACGGTCATATCGTCATACCAAGCCGCTGGGCTAAAAGCAAAATAGCCATTAAACAATTCAGGCTTTGTATGCAGTGTATAAAGCACAAAGCTACCACCTGCCGAAAAACCACTTAATACACGGTTATTACTAAGCTTATATTTTGCTGATAAATAAGGGAGTAACTCAGTTTCAATAAACGCTAAAAACTTGTCGGCTTCACCATTTGGTTCAATAAGTGTTTCATGCTCTGGACGCGCTTGTGTATTTACATCTTGGCGAGCATAAGGGGGCACTAAATCGCGATTACGTGTATCTGTAAAAAACAAATTAGGAATAGACACCAATATAGCCTTATCCCCTTTTTCGCTCTTAGCTTGTTTTGTAAGTGCTTTATCCCATGTATCTAAATTAAAGTTACCATCGGTTTTAATAATTAACGGATACGCTTTTTTAGGATTGTAATTAGCGGGCAATCTTATAAACACTTTGCGCGACTCATTAAGCACGCTTGAGTTAATTGTTACATCTGTATAGGCCGATACATAATGGTTATAATAACGTATAGCTAAAATACCAATAGCAAAAATGACTACGGCTAAACTTAAATTAATAATATAGTGTTTTGTTATTTTTATTGCCATACGGCATTCCTTTCAATGTTTAGGAGTTATTTAATCGAGCTTAACCCATTGTTTTATTTCAAGCGCGGTCATAATAAGCTCAACCGAAAACGCGGCTAAAATCATGCCCATCACTCGCGTTAAAATAGACGCGCCGCCAGTACCTATTAGCTTAATAATTTTACCCGAAAGCAGCAACAGTATTAATGTAATACACAACACACCAAGTGTAACAAGCGCTGTGCCTATTTGAGTAGTAATTGGCTGTATGTGGTTATCAGTAAGTAGTATTACCGCCAAAATAGCGCCAGGAGTCGCCGTTGCAGGTATAGCAAGCGGAAACACCGCTATATCGTGATCGGGGTCTTGTTTGGCTTTGTTAGAATCGTTTCCAAAAATCATTTGCAGGCCAAACAAAAACAATATAATTCCACCCCCTAACTGAAACGACACCAACCTAATTCCCATCGCATTAAGTATTAGTTGCCCTATTAAAATAGAACCCAATAATACGCCCCCGGCATAAAGCACCGTTTTAAATGCAGTTTTACGGCGTTGTTGATCAGTTAAATGAGAAGTAAGCGCAGCAAACAGCGCCATAGTGCCTATTGGGTCAATGGTCGCCCAAATTACAAGCGCATCTTGAGAGAGTTTTTCTAGCATATAAAATCCTTGTTAAGCGTAAATGTTTAATAAAACACGGGTAACAAATTCATTTGCTTACGCTTAACTATAATAGAAAGCCGCTATTTTTTGTATTTTATTTACTGAGCTTTAAGGATTGAGGATTCAAAAAAGGTAAGCACTTATAATTGCCGTCTTGAGTTAAAGTGATTTATGCCAAATAAAATTTTCTCTTAAACTAAAGCCCAGTTTCATAAGTAAATTATGGGAACGTGCATTATGTGCACTCACCTCAGCAGACAAATATTTAAGCGGAATATGCTTAACTAGAGTTTCAATAAAACCGGTCACCACTTCAAACATTACGCCCTTATCCCAAAAGTCAGGATGCAGCTCAAATCCTATAAACGCACTACTTTTACACCGGGTTAAATTATAAAGCCCACAAGTACCCATTAACTTTCCAGATATATTATGTTCAATTGCAACTCGAATCACTTCGCCTTCGTAATAAGCACTAATATCATCTTGTATTAATTGCTTGATTTGCGTTTTGCTGAGCGGTGTTTCGTAGTCGTTAAATTCTGACACATGTGGATGGTTTAAAATATTAAATAAACACGCAGCGTGTTTGTGGGTAATTAAACGCAGCGTAACGCGTTCAAGCTTTGTGGTATTAAACATTTTATTTAAGTGGTTAGTTAAATTAGCTCTTTATGGGCACGCATTATTAACTTACCATACCCCTTTAACAAGCATTATCTTTAAAGCAAAAAGAGTAAGAGAACGTAATGAGTGACGATTTTAAAGTAATACAACCCACTACTACAGTATATTGCCCAAAGCGCGGCGAAGGCTGGACCTTAACAGGCATTACTAATATTAACGAGTTTACCTCAGTAATGTTTGACGGCACACGCTATACACTTCCAGCACGCGAAATAGTAGAAGAACTTCTTCCTAACCAATTAGCGCGTGAGCAAAATAGCTAACCAAACACATACACAGTAAAAAGGCTGCTATTTTGCAGCCTACTATCTAATTAACGAGTTAAAATGCATCGTCTTCGCTGTAAACATTAACGTTTAGCTCGTCATCATTTTCAAATACCACAAACGAAATAGGCTTACAGCATACTTGGCAGTCTTCTATGTATTGCTCATCAATATCTGCTGCATCAAGTAATACTTCTATACTTTCTCCACAATAAGGGCAGCTTATTGATGTTTCTGTTAACTGGTTCATTTATCACCTGCTAATTTATATCACGAATGTTGTCACTTTAATGAACACGTAAGCATAATTCAACACCCCATTAAATAACGCATACTTGGCTAACCCAATTAAACCGTGCTACTAACTTAAATAGTGATCTTGTTACTAGCCTTATCCCTATAAAACTTGTCAAAGCACAATATTTTTCACCATAGATAGTTGGCCAGCCCTCTACAATGAAATTGTATTAGCACTTAGCGGGTCTAACTTTATAAGTATTTATAAACTCACACTACAGATGGATAATTTTATGAAAAAATCACTTACGCTTGCATTAACATCTGCCGTTATTTTGTTTAGTACATTTTCCTATGCAGCTAAAACCGAAAAAGCCGTTCTAGCTGGAGGTTGTTTTTGGTGTATGGAAAGTGACTTTGAAAAGCTTGAAGGCGTAACCGATGTAATATCGGGCTTTACTGGCGGTAAACTTAAAAATCCAACATACAATGGTAATCATAAAGGCCATTACGAGGCGGTAGAAATTACATACGATCCGGCCATAGTAAGCTATCAGGGCATACTTGATCATTACTGGGTAAATATTGATCCTTTTGATGCCAAAGGCCAATTTTGTGATAAAGGCCCTAGTTACTTAAGCGCTATATTTGTACAAAACGACGAACAACGTAAATTAGCCGAAAAAACAAAAGCAGCAGTAGTTGCCGAGTTCCCTAATCAAACTGTGGTTACACCTATACTAAACGCAAGCACCTTTTACCCTATAAAAGGGAGGGAAAGCTTTCATCAAGATTATTACAAAAACAATCCAATCCGATACAACACCTATCGTTGGCGTTGTGGTCGCGACAGCCGCCTAGAAGAAATTTGGGGCGACAGAGCAACCCATTAATCGCGTTTAATCAGGTGATCCACTGTAAAATATTAAAAGGCTGATTTAATTATCAGCTTTTTAATATTTTAGTTATTGCGAGATTCTTTAATAAATCGATATCTAAATTCAGATAAGTAACCCACAATGCTAATAAGCAAAGCAGAATTAAAATCACCTCTCACAAGCTGTGTCCAAACATTTCCTTCTCCATTAAAGCTAATGTAAATAACCATAATAAAAGCAAGAAACGCTGAAACTTGATACATCCAAGAATATTCACCAAAAAATTTCTGTGTCACACTTTTTTCTTTTAATTTATCTTCCACAATTAATCTCCATTTTATATTGCTATTAATTCCTAGCTATAAAATAGCCAAAATAAGGGATTTATAATAAAGGTTTATTTATACACCGTCTATTTCATAAAGCCTTTGTTATTAAGCTAAGTGCTTAAATAGAATATAGGATACGTGGTACTTCGCTTTTAAGTGGACAGCACTGCTTGACTTAAGATACTTAGTTTTAGGATTCATTATCAATAAATAGTATATTCTGTTTCCTAAAGCAGGCTGTTTATCTACTAAATCAAATACAATAAATTGCACTCCTAGATTGATATAAACAAAATTCAACAACTGGAGTTACACAAAATGTTTGCCAACCAATTACAACTAGCGCGTGCTCTAGAGTTACCAACACGACAAGCCATGCTTTACCGTGAACCAGCAGTACAAAACTTTTGGATAAACAACACCGACCTAATTACAAACGCGTGGAGCGAATGGGAAGCAACATCAACAGATAGCTCAACGTTTACGCTAGACGACACACTACTTGATAAAAACCTGCGTGAAGCAGTAAAACAAGCATGGGAAGATCCATCAAAAGAGCTAGCCGTAAAAGCGTTGTTACATGAAGTCGCGCCTGATGTGTTTCAATTTCAATTTTTTGATCCTGAGCGCCTGGCAGTATTACGCGGATATTTAGAACAAATATGGAATTCGCAAATTCCTATGCGCCCACCATACGGCATAGTGTTAAATCGCCGTGGTGCCATGCTTGATAGCCGATCAGAAGGTTATTTAGCCGCGCCAAGCTTTCAAGCATTTTATAACGAAATACTAAACACTTATATGCGCCCTATTTCGCGCTTATTGTTTCCTGAAATAATTGGCTACGATACACAAACATTTGGTTTTTCAATTTATTATGAGCCAAATACAGATTCTTCAATTCGCCCACATACCGACGCATCAGCTGTAACGCTTAACATTAACTTAAATTTACCAAGTGAAGAATTTACAGGGTCAGAAGTTGACTTTTATCACCCGTACACAGGTGACATTAAATCACTTACGTTTAAGCCAGGTACTGCCATGTTACATCGTGGCAATATTGCACACGCAGCCAAGCCTATTACCAGTGGCGAGCGAACTAACTTTGTATTGTGGTTGTATGGGGAGCGCGGTCGATTACCAGCACAAGGTGCACCACGCATTCCTGTTGATGCTAAACAGCGCTGGACTAACCCTAACAAACCAAATGATGGCTACGCACCATTTTAAGTAAGCGCTTTTAACGTTTTAAATATAAAAGGCTGCCAAATTTAAGCAGCCTTATACAAGTAAAGCTTATCCAGTAACCAACACGTTTTGAGTTTAGTAACATCAAAAAACCGCCCTATTCATAATCTATATTGTCGCCACTTATAACAATAGATAACACAAATTTTCCGCCTTGATTTTCTTATGTCCCAGTACTTCGCTTAACAAAGTTCAAAATTTAGGGGGGATGTCATGTTTTTTTGTATTTAATTGATAAGCCACTGTAATGCTTAAGTTGGTAATTTAATAAATTGTGCTATCTTTTTACTATCTACATTATAAAAATACGAGCTAACATGTTGTTCCGAGGTACAATTGCCATAGCAATATTGGCAATTTCTGCTGCTAATAAAACCTATGCAAACGACATAGACGTGCAATTTAGTGGTTTTGCATCCTTAACACTCAGCTACACGGACGATTCAGATATTGGCTTTGCATCGAGTTATTCAAATGTCAACGAATCTGGTTTTTCAGCAACGCGAGATTCAATTTTAGGTGGGCAGGCTAATATATCACTCTCAAAAAATTGGGACTCTGTGTTTCAAGTAGTTATTCAAGATCATGCCTTTAAAAGCTTTGATAATTTTTTAGAGCTCGCCTTTGTGCGCTATCGCCCTACCCGTCATTGGGCTATTCGTGCAGGCAGGTTAAATAGCGACCTTTACTTACTATCGGAATACCCTTACGTAGGATATGCCTATTTATGGGTGCGCCCGCCTCATTCGTACTACTCGTTTGCAAACATTGCAGGAAATTTCGATGGTGTAGATGTGGAATACAGCAAAGCAATTAACGACGGTTTTTTACGTTTAAAACTTGCTTATGGTAGTACAACAGCCAAGCTACAAGCCTATAATGACGACTTTTTTATTGATTTTGATAACTTAACAACTTTTAGCGCAACCTACTCTTTAGATGCATGGACTATGCGTTTTTCATTATCAAAGTCAGACTTTGGGGATTATAAGTTAACCTCTTTAGATGAGTATTTAGCCGCACTCAACTCAATACCACAAAGTATATGGCCGCAAGCGCAAAAAATATCAAACAAATTTAACACCAAAGGCAACAGTATAGAATACGCCGCGTTTGGGCTTACTTACGATCACAACAATTGGCTAATCCAATCTGAGATGGGTATTTCAGAATCCGATTGGATAGTTGCTCCGTCAGTTCTTAGTGGCTACATTAGTGCAGGTTACCGTGTAGATAACGCAATATTTTATACAGGTTTTACAGCGGCTAAACACCGACATGACGTAATAAAAGTAAACGATCCTGCTTTTCCGCCAAGCACTCCCGAGCAATTTTCAGTGCCTATACAACAACTCGCAGTTGCCAGTCAGTCTGCTGTTAAAGTTACCAATGTTCACCAACACTCAATTAACGTAGGCGTAAAATGGCAACTGTCTGAGCGCATAGCATTAAAAGCCCAGTTAGACCGCTTTGATATAAAGCCTCAAGGCGCTGGCTTATGGAGTCTTAGTAATCCTACAGATGTAGACAAAGGCCACAAAGTACATATGCTAAGTTTGAATGCTAGTATGGTGTTTTAACAATGATGAGCTATCGTAATTTACTCCTTTATCTGTTGCTGCCGCTTTCCCTGCTTCTTGTTAGTGTTAATGCTAAATCTACAGAGTTTGTAGTCGTGGTTAATAAAAGCAATGCGATTAACGCATTATCAAAACGAGAAATTATTGATATTTACATGGGCCGGTATTTAACTTTCCCTGATGGTGAGACCTCAAAACCGCTTGATTTACCCGCGCAATCAACATTAAAAAACGACTTTTACTTAAAACTGGTTAATAAAGACGAGCAAAAAATAAATGCGTATTGGGCAAGGCTTTTATTTTCAGGGCGCGCAAAGCCACCCACGCCTTCAACATCGGTAGAAGACGCAATAAACAAAATAGCAGCATCACAATTTGCAATTGGCTACATTCCGCTATCGCAAGTTACAGATGCAGTAAAAGTGGTATACACATTTGATTAAAATTATTAGCCAAAAACTCTACATACGCGTCGCTATATCAATTGCGTTAGTTGCTATTGTTGTGTCTTTAGTCTCATCTATGCTCTCTTATTACTCAGGCTTTAAAGAGAAAAAAAACACAAATTACCTACTCGTTCAACAGTTAGCGCAAACAATGGAAAAAACAGCCGCTATTGCCGCTTACTTAAATGACAAAGAATTAAGCCAAGAAATTATTAACGGCCTACTCAGTAACGACTTAGTGCAAGGCGCAAGCCTAGAAGGAGAAGTAAACCCTAAAGGAGAGATGGATTTATTTATAGCAAAAGGATCTACTAACAAAAAAAATGAAGCTGTTTTAATTAAATTAGTTCACCCTTTTATAGAAGACACTTTTATAGGTGTACTCGCCATATACCCAGACGATAACTTTATTGAACAACAAGCACAGTCAGCGCTTATAAAAGAATTTATCTTAATGCTGATTCAATCCATTGTTATAGCATTTTTTGTATCGCTGGTAGTTCAGCGCTGGCTTACACAGCCAATTCAAAACCTAACCGACAGCTTTGCTAAAATAAATCCAAGCGAGCCAGAAACCCTTAAAATGCTAACCTTTAAGCAAGGCAAGAGGGACGAAATAAGCCGTTTAACCCAAGGTATAAATGCCTTAATGCACGAGCTACATTTAACTATTAGTAATGAGCAAACACTGCGTAAAAAAACTCAAGAGCTAGAAGCTAAGTTTAGACTTATTTTTGAACAAGCTAGCGCAGGTATTTGTTTACTCGATGACAAAAACATTATCACCACCTTTAACCCTGCATTTAAGCATTATTTTACCGTACCTGGTGAAGAAGAATTACCAACCTTGCATTTTCCTGAGTTACTTAGCAATGTAGACGAATTACAAAGCCTACTGGCAGGTATTCGCTCTGCTGAAAACCCACCACAAACCACCTTAGATGTAGAGTGTAAAGTTGGCTATAAAACGGTATGGTTTCATTGTTTATTTGTAAGGTTAACAGACCAAAGAGATACCAAACGAAACCCCAAACAAGAGCCGCTAGTAGAAGTAATTTTACACGATGTAACCGAGCGCGCAGAACGCGAACAGCAAACCCGCTTTGAGGCCGATCACGACCCACTCACTGGCTTATTAAACCGACGCGCAGGTGAAAAACGCCTTAAAAAAGCACTACGTGAATGTATTAAACATAATGAACATTTAGTACTAATGATGATTGATTTAGATAAGTTTAAACCCATTAACGACACCTACGGCCACGAAGCCGGCGACAAAGTGCTAATTGAAATAGCACACAGATTTAAAACACTTTTTCACGAAAAAAACGACATGTGCATCCGCCTAGGCGGTGACGAATTTATTGTTGCGCAGCAAATTAAAACCTACGATAAAACGGCAACACAACAAAAAGCGAACGCCTTACTCAATGAGTTAAAACACGATATTAATATTGCGCAAAATAAAACATGCGCAGTAGGTGCAAGCATAGGTATTGCAGTAGCCCCAAATGATGGCAACGAATTAGTTGCGTTAATGCTAAACGCAGACAAAATGCTCTACCACATAAAAGAAACAGGCCGAGGGAAAGTTGCCTTTTATGACGAGTTTAAAAAGTAAAATGGTGTGACTTAAATAAGAGCACACAGTTTCCTTTAGTTACGAAAATAGACAGTAGAAGCTAATGCTATAAAGTTTTAACGACTTTCAAATAGTCTTTATTATAAAAATAAGCCGCTAACCCAAAATAAGAAATAGCACCTAAATAAGCAATTGGAAAGTGTGAATATACACTGAGGCAAATAAGCAATAATATAAAAAACAGACTAATGCTAAAGCAAACCACTGCCAAAAGCCTTTAGTAAATAAATTTATAAAGGCTACTAACACGTAGCCTTACATGTGTATTATTTTAACTATAATAAGAAGACCTATATATTAGAAATAGCCTTGAAGGGAATTAACTAAAGGAGACTTATATTTGTATTTTACTACCTGATTGCAAATAAAAAAGTTAAGTTTATTTTCTTTATAGTGACCTTTTATTTCTTTTAGAACCTTGTTGACGACCTTTTTAAACTTACCTCTGTATACATGCTTTACTGTAGCTGTAGCTAATTCAGTAGTAACAAAACGTATTCGCTTTAAGAGCTTGCATATAGACCCGTAAAGTCTCAATCGAAGGCTTATTTTCTTTAAAGGCACTACTTTCAGGAAACATTTTTTGTAATATGAATTGTAGGTTTTCTTGGTCGTCTTTATCTAGTTACTCGATGGTGTTAGACATTTAACTTCCTTATTTTTTTTCGTGGATTGATTTTAAAAAATTTAAAAAATCTTTCTCAGGGATTGTCGATGTAATCCCAATAAAAATTCCATTTTCTTTTGAATATAGATAGGCGATTTGTGTGTCAACTAAATCTGGCTTTACTTCGGCATATAAAGTAAAGGAATAAGATTTATTTTTAATTTTTTTTACTTTTGAAAAACTGCTTTTAATTTCTTGATAAATTTTACTTTCTTTGTCCAAATTTGAATTTGTTAGACTATCTATATGTATTTCAACTAGAGGAACTGTGCTTCCATCTTCTAGAGTGATGAAGGGCTCATTATTATCAAATTTTCTTATGCTCAAAGTTTGCATTTGACTGTTGATCAAAGCAAAACCTTCATCATTCTCTAAGATTCTCATCGTTTCCCAACTATCGTTAATTGGAAAGTAGTATTTATTAAATATAACATTTTCAAATGCTGAACTTGAAAAACTTAACAGTAACGCTAGGACTATGAATATTCTATGCACTAGTAATTCCTTTTAGTAGGTTAGATACATCATATTAATAAAATATATTTTAAACTCAACTTCAAACTACATACGGAGATATGTCGATTTATTGACGCATTTTTCGATAATTCTATTACATACAACTTAACTTCCTCATTAGCAAATGCGTATTTTTATTTTATATAATATAAAAATTTTAGATGGCCTATTAATATTAATCAAAGTAATACAAAATCTAATTAAAAAGAATATTGAACAATAAACTTTTCAATTGATAGAATGCCCTACTTTTTCCCATAAAGAGATACAATGGCAAACTTCAATACTCATCTTAATACTGCCGTAATCATCACAGGCTTAGCCTCAGCCACCTTATTATCCGCAGGCCATATTGAATTAAAGGGCGCACTCTGGCTTTGGTTTTTAGGCTCTATTGGCGGCTTATTGCCCGACATAGATTCAGATAACTCAACATCACTCGATACTATTTTTAACTTATTCGCTCTCAGCGCTGTATTACTGGTACTGCATTACATAACCACCGAGCTCATTATTGAAATTAGCTTTATCGAGTTAATCGTAGTGCCGTTATTGGTTTACGGATTTATGAAATATATTATTAGACCTATTTTCGAATGGATCACAGTACACAGAGGTAGTTGCCACTCTTTACTGTTTTTATTGCTATGCGCGCTATTAACAACGCAAGTAACATGGAAACTGAATGACCAATCAACCACACAAGCAGCTGTCTTTGCCTGGTTAACGGGTGGGTTTATTTTACTTGGCGGGTTAATTCATTTATTACTGGATGAAATTTACAGTGTGGATTTAAGTAATGTCACCATTAAACGCTCTTTTGGAACCGCTTTAAAAATAGCTGACTTTGATAATAAATTAATTACGCTAGCTTCACTTATTGCCATTGCAGGTTTGATCTATGTTGCCCCTCCCACAGAACAAACTATTACAGCGTTAAGTGACTGGTCTCAATTTAGGCTTTTATCTTAACGCCATAAGTAATAAGCCGTTTAACCACATACTCAAAATGTGTGCCCTCTTGGTAATCAAATGTTGATTTACTAAGAGGGCATGAGGCACTGCGCTTTTAGATACATGCATGGCTAAACCAAAGCGGCTTTGCTCGTTTAAGTTTAATTAAAAGCAATAGCCTGAGCCTGTTTGTTATTAATTAATACTTTTATAGGTTTAAGTGAAATAATTTACTCGCTTTACCTGTCTTATACCTACAACGATAAACGCTATTTAATACAAATACTAAGCAGTTTGATACATTCAAATCCGCAACAGCTGTTGAAAGCGTAAAATATAAAATCAAAAGAGGTCCATAATGGAATTTACACATAAACGCACCACCCTAATTACAGCATCGTTATTGTTGGTATTGGCGATATCACAGGGTATTTATTCAGCCCTTTACAGTGCTGAAATTAGTTTTTCAAGGCAGGTGGCTTGGGGGCTAGAAGCACTGGTATTTACTTTACTTGTTGCCTTTGCAGGCACAGCTATGGTGCAAGCAAAAAACGCACAACTAGGCTGGTCGGCTATCGCGTTTAGTGCAGTACTTAACATAGTGCAGGTAAGTATTGGCCTTACGTTGTTTTCAACATTTGGTAAAGTTGCAGGCACAGTAGAAGGCGCGCAACCTTTAATTGGTGGTGTGGTTTCGTTGTCATTCATGATTTACTACGCAGCTAAAGTATTATTGGGATTAGCAGCACTTGTATTTGGCCTGTCTTTTATCGCTAAAGGTGGCAAAGCAATTGGTAGCCTTACAGCCCTTGCAGGCGCAGTTGCAATGCTTGCCAATGGTATTTTAATAACCTTTGGCCGAGATGGATTTCTTCCATCAGCTGTTGCTGGCGCTTCAGGTATGATTGCAACATTACTTTTAGCAATCTGTTTAATAAGCCTTTACCGCAAACAAGACTAAGGTTTAATGCCTTATGAGTAAGGTAGTTACTTAAATAAGTTATAAACATCGGCGTGTATTAGAGTACTAGTTCGCCGATGTTTTACGTTTAGAGCATTCGCCTAGTGTACTTCAAGTTAATGCCCTCTTTCGTAAACTAAGATTAATTCACAAAGAGGGTATGAGGCGCTGCGCTTTTAGAGGGTAAAATAGCTTATATCAAAGCGATTTAACTCAGTTAAGTTTTGGTGTGTGAAGTCAATATTTGACCCCTTGCCTTTTATGTATACAAGTAGAATAACTTTTGGGGAGTGCTTATCTACTCAAGACAAAATCTAAGCCTTTGAGCTCTTATATTCGTGAATTGAACTGACCATCACTAATTGGCCAAGCATAATTACCATTATATTGCATTGCTTCAACAAATTCTTCTTTCCATTTTTGTCCACATGAACATTCATAAAATGAATCTACATACAAACTATCTTCACCTTCTACCAAAATAAAGCTAAATCCTAATTGCTTCAAATCCATTATGCTTAATGGATAACCTTTTCGCCTACCCGAGAATCTGAGAGCTTCAAATTTACATGCGCATTTCCCTACTTGAGGTTTAGCTTTTTCAAAATTGTAATCCCAAAGCTTATACCACTCCCACTCACCAGATTGGTAACGCTCAATTGCAGTAAATCCAATACCAACAACACTTTCAAATATTTCAATATCTCTTGTGTCTCTGGGTGTTAACTCTTTGATGATTTGACTCCGTAATGACTTAGCTATTAAGTAGTTAACAATAAAAAATATTTTAAAATTGTGCAACTAATTAAATGAAGACATGCAAGTACAGGATATTCCTTCACTTTACGATTTTAGGTAAAATAATACCCTTTTTCCTATTTTTATTTAGCAAACTTAACTAGACAGCTACTTCCAATTAGAATCTAGGATTTTCAAAAAGAGCAAAACTTAGGATGGGTGTCACTGTTAATTGTCTTTTTCTTCTTGTAAATTCTTGTTACTTACGCTTTTTAATAAATCGAATTTCGTAATGATATAAACAGATTCTTTTTTACATTCGACTTTATAAAGATATTGATTTTTAAGAAAATTAGTTTTTTCTTTTATTAAACTAATTTGCTCCCACGGTATTAAAAAACTCCTGGGAAATAGTAGAATCAACATCCGTTTTTGGCTTATAAATATACCTTGCTGAAATGATTCGATATTTAGCCAAGTCCGATATTCACTGTTTTTCTCACGAGAAATATCTGCCACATTCGTCAAGTACATACTGCTTGATTTTAAAAGTGAGGAATCAGAAATAATTAAATCCGTTTTATATTCTCTAGCTAGTTTAGGGTAATACCCAATAATGCTTTGGATATAATTGACTAAAATATAGAACAATAAAAATAAAATTAAGCATATAACAAAGTCCATTTTTTAATACTCCGAAAACTTGCTCTGCACTGCTGACTAAGCTGAAATTTAAGATGGGTGTCTTATTAATTGTTCTTCTTGCAATTGCCATAAGACACCCTGCTCTTTTTTTGAACTAACTAAAACGTAGCCCTTAATTTTTAAAAGAGCAAAATTTAGAATGGGTGTCACTGTTAATCAGGTACAACATATATTTCATCTGATATATATTCTAAAGCGAAATATGGCTTACCAGCAAAACCCCTCAGCAGTCTAAGTTTCTCTTTTATATCATTCATAAATGTTATAAAAGTGCCATAAGCATCATTTAGTCCACCTTCAATTTCTCGAAAGGCAATACAACTTTTAGGATGGGTGTCTTGTTTATTATTGTTGTTTATTATTGTTTATTAACTTAAAAGCAAACAATTGAAAATAGTAGAATATGTTCCTAAAAAGAGTAATTCTACAGCCTCAACGCCTTATTCAGCGGAAAAATAGGAGCGCCAGCGAGTAGTTTTTCCGATGAAGCAACTTGTTATATTCGGTGTTCAAATACGAAATTTTTATGGTCCTTTTGGAAATATACCCTTACTTTTTGAACTTCTGTACAACCTTGTAAATTTATAGATGAAAGCTCAAAATCTAGATGCTCATGCGAGTTTAATAATATGGGATCCAACTGTAACTTAAAATCAATTGTTTGATTGCTTTCTAAAGTAGCTATTGAATCATACTGCCTATAGAGGTTAAATGATCGCTCATAAGACCAAGGTGCTTGTAACTTCCTGCCTTGTTTTAAGTTTAAACGAATTGAATTAGCAAAGTTTGGGCTTACATTTTTCAAGGAACAATTGAAAATAGGATAACGTACAGTTAATTCACCACGTTTCAGATTATATATTTGGTCATAAGGTAAAGTAGTAAAAACAACTATAAAATCATCAATATCATCTGTTTCAGTTAGTTCTGCTGACTTTATAACCAATTGAGTACGTTCTTTGCCTTTTTGGTCATTTCTATAAATTAAGTAAGCCGATATAAATGCTAAAAACCCACCAGAGTAACCGCCTAGATAACTTAGCCAACCATCTACACTACCAATCATTTCACCAGGCATATACTCAAGGTAAATACGAATAATAGCGGGAGAGATAATGGGTATTGCTAGCACTAACAATACTATTAATAGAATAGATTTTTTCATTGTAACCTTAGAGAATATGACGTCCGCTTAAGCGGACTAAAATAGTGGGCTAAAATTTGTTGAGAAACGAAACATAGCCCGCTATTTTTGTTCCGTTTTGAAGCGCTTGTTATGTTTAAATTTTAGTTTTCTGCATAAGCGATATACAAATTTCGCGAAAATGCTCCGAGCTAACTTCTACGTGCTTACGGGATTGCTTGTAGCTAGATTCTACATCACTTGTTCTTCTAGCCATTTCACCACTAATTGCATCCCAAATTATTGGCATTTTGTTGATACTATAGTCTTCTTTCTTAAAATCCATATTTGGAAAGTATAAGCCTTGAAGCATCTCCATTTTAATTAGTGAATCAACGAGTTGAGAATAAATTACAGGGTCGTTATCATAATAACCGCTTTCCCTTTTATACTTCATAAGTTGAATATCAGTAATCAGTTCATCACATGCTTTTGTATAACTGATTGATGCTTCATAAAATTCTTCTATTTTTTCACAAATGATTTTTTTCCTTTCACGCTTATTTGCAAAATATTGATTAGCTAAGAGCACAAGTATCGCAATCACAACAGAAATAATAATTGCTAGAAATCTTACCCAATTTTCAGGAGAGTTTATTACAGTGGTTATTGTATCGGGTTCCATAAATACCTTTTAAACATAACGCCTAATTAACAGGCAAAAAATAGTTGGCTAAAATAAGTGAACGTAGTGAACAAAAAGCCAACTGTTTTTTGTCCTTGTTTAATTTCTTGTTATGTTTTTAACCGAAGATCTAAAAAACGCTTCATTAATTTCACATATTCAGAGTGTTGTTGCTCAATTTCCTTTTTATCCGCTGATGATAGCTCATGCAAATATCCATTTCTAAGCTGCCTAGCACTCTTACTTCCTCGCTTTCCAGATCCACCTTTATAAATCAAAAGTAAAGATTCTGAATTAAAGTGCAAATTGAAATGTTCAAGTGATTTAGAGAGGCTTTGAGTATTCAATCTCGTCTGCAATGGTTGTTTATCTGTTTGGTAATAATGCTGTAATTTTGTCGCGAAAACTTCACAGCGAAGGTATAAACCAATAAATTCACCGACCACTCCTTGGCACGAAAAACCAGGATCATTTTTAGATACACTATCTAATCCCAAATTTCTTCTAGCAATCAAAGCTGACTCTTGTTTGGTACTTCGTTTGATCATGACAACCTATTAAGAAAACATAACAGCTTATTGAACCCCACTTTGGTGGTTTATAACACCCCAAGACGGCGCATATTACATTGTTTGATATTTACGCTAAATAACTCTATTAGTAACAACTAGCTACAAGAGTTATTCAATGACCTTTATTATTTAACCCCAAAACGGCTTTTAATAATATTATGGGAAAAATTGCAAATAACTGTATTTATATACAGAAATTAATTAATTCTATTTTTATTTAAAGTTTTACAGCTCTAGGCTTTAAAACCGTGTATCCCTTTCGCAAGGATTACCATCACCGTCGCCATCCATTTTTGTATTCGGGCAATTATTAATAAAAAATACCGCCTCATCGCGTGAGCGCATTTCAGTACAATACTGCCTACCATCACACGTAAAATTTTGCGTGCTTTTAGGAATAACGACTTTTGGGTATGTTTCATCAAAGGTGGCTAAATCGTCATTAGTGGCTAAATCATTGGTGATAATGGGTGTTTGGCTGCTTGAGTGAGTGTTGTATTTATTAATCGCATAAAAACAAAGTGCTGCAATAAGCGCTATTAAGGCAACTTTACCTAAAAAGCTACTGGCAAAATTAGATTTGGCAATGCGGTGCGGCTGGTTATTGTGTTTTTGATAAGGTGCTTTAAGCTCTGCAACGCCTTCTATACGGCAGTTAACTGCTTTGGTTTTACCGTCGGGCTGTGTTGCAACTTCAAAGTAAATAGTGTCGCCCACTTTGGGCTTGCGGCTCATGTGTTTGAGCGCTGATATGTGTATAAACGTGTCGTGTTCTAGGGTGTCTGATTTAATAAAACCAAAACCTTTGTCGGTTTTCCACGACTTTAACAATCCTTTGTTCATGTATCCACCTGCTCTGCTTAAGCTGCGTTTTACTCAAATTCCATTTAGTTAACACTTGTTATTATACGTTCCTAAATTAAAACCATGCAACCAATTATTCATATTGCGTTAATTTTCACGTCTTATCTATTAAACTTAGCTGAAAAATAAGCGTGCTAAAAACAACTAAACCTCAACTTATTTTATTTATAATTTACGGCCAAATGTCCTTTAATTCACATCAACCATTACGCACTCACCTACCAACTTAACAGCTTGTTTACACTAGGTTTTGTCATTAGCTATTTCTATCTGAATTAACCGTTTTTAGTACGATTTTTCATTCGTTATTTACTTAATTTATCTATACAATCCACACCTTATTTTTACGCACGTATTTTAAGTGATTATCTCATGCTATTAACGATTGTTTATATTATTGGTATTACAGCAGAAGCCATGACTGGCGCACTTAGCGCAGGACGAATGAAAATGGATTGGTTTGGCGTAGTGCTAGTAGCCAGCGCCACGGCAATTGGCGGTGGTAGCGTACGAGATATATTACTAGGCAATTACCCGCTTACGTGGGTACAACACCCAGAGTATTTATTAATTACGTGTATTGCCGGTATTGTCACTACGTGGCTGGCTAAATGGGTAGTTAAATTTAAAGGCATATTTATGCGCCTAGACGCCCTGGGTTTAGCTGCCTTTAGCATTATTGGCTGCCAAGTGGGGCTAAATATGGGGCTGCATTACGGTATTTGTGTAGTGGCCGCCGTTGTTACTGGCGTATTTGGTGGATTACTGCGTGATTTAATATGTCGCCAAGCACCGTTGGTATTACATAACGAGCTATACGCGAGTGTATCCTTACTTGTAGCGTGTTTATACTTAGTGCTACACCATTACAATATTGACGACAACATAAGCATTATTGTAAGCCTTGTTGCAGGCTACTTAATACGTATGGCGTCAATACGCTTTAAATGGCGCTTACCTACCTTTAGTTTATTAGAGCAGCACGCTAAATAAAAATAAGCTTTAATGCAAAATAAGGCAGGTAATATACCTGCCTTAGTTAATATAACTATTAGCGTATTAATTTAATGCCCGCTTACATCACTTAACGCGGTTTTTAACCCGCTGTTATTTTGCTTAAGTACGCTAAAACTGCCATCGGTTTCGAGCACTACGGCGGCTACATCTTCTATGGCTAATATACCAGCGCCACGAATAGCGGCGCGAATTTCTGATTTTGTTACCCGCTGCGATTTAAGTGCAGCAGTGCAGTATGCACCATCACTCAGTAAAAGCGTGGGTTCTGCTTTTATAAGCGCTGCAAATTTTGACGAGCGCACACTAAGCCACGTAATAACATATTGCAGCCCTATTAATACTACAAAGGCGAGTATGCCCTCAAGCAGCGGTACACTTTTTGAAATAATAACAGACGCTAATATAGAGCCCAGCGCAATGGTGACTATGAAGTCGAACACGTTCCACTTTGAAAGCGTACGTTTACCCGATATACGAAGCCAAAACACCAGTGTGATATAACCCAGTATACCTATTGTAAGTACACGTAATAATCCCTGCATATCATCGTAAAACATAATGGTTCCTTGCTATTAAAGGTGGCAATTAGCTTTTGCTTATAACCCTACATGGCGCTAAGTTAAATAACGATGAATAAAGTGCCTGCATTTACTTTGTTAGTTGTTTTACAAACTTAATTTTACTTAGCTCTGTGCTTTGTTTATCAACGTAGCCACAAACGTGATAACCATTGGTGATTAGCATAGTTAGCATTTGAGGAAACCGGTTCATCGATTTAACATGTATATTGGTAAAGCCTTGTTCATAAGCCCACTTTTCTTGTTGAACAAGTAATTTTTTAGCAACACCTAATCTACGATAGTTAAAATGTACTCCGCCAAGCCAACTATAAAATTGTGTATTAGATAGCTCATAGCCAATTTTAAAACCAACTAATGTATCTTCTTTATGTGCTACTAATATCAATGCTTTTTTGTTTTCTAAACGGTTACGTAAAGTGTCACTATCAATGGTTGTTAGCAGTTCAGGGATATATTCACTCACTGCGGTTACATCATCAATGGTGCCTGTGGTTATAGTTATAGCCATAAAATTCCTTGTTTTTTATATGATTTGACCTAGACAGTTTAAATTTAAACTACGGTTGATTATGATGGTTTAAGCATTATATCTTTATTTTCGCTTTATCATTTTTGAAAGGATCACGATGTCTAACTATAACGAATCTCCAGAACAAGTTGAACAGGCCACTCAAGGCTTTGTTATGCAACAAACTATGTTACGTATTAAAGATCCAAAGCCGTCGCTCGAATTTTACCAAAATGTATTAGGTATGAAGCTGTTAGGTAAGTATGATTTTCCTGGTATGAAGTTTACGCTTTACTTTTTAGGCTACGAGCAAGAATTGCCACAAGGTGATGATAAAACTAAAGCAGAATGGGTGTTTCGTCGCCCTGCGCTAATTGAGCTTACCCATAACTGGGGCACCGAAACCGACGACAGCTTTGAGGGATACCACAGTGGTAACCAAGAACCTAAAGGATTTGGGCATATTGGTATTAGCGTACCGGATGTTTACGAAGCCTGTGAGCGCTTTGCAAAATACGATGTTGAGTTTGTTAAAAAACCAGATGATGGCTCAATGAAAGGCTTAGCATTTATTAAAGACCCTGACGGCTACTGGATTGAAATACTATCTGCCGAAGGTATTACTGATATTATTCTTTCTCAGTAATTATTATTTCTCGATACAAAAATATTACACATAAAAAAGCCTGCTAATGCAGGCTTAGGGTTATGTAGTAAGTAATATTTAAACGTTACTTACGTAGTGCGTCTATTCGCGCATCAAGCGGTGGGTGCGATGAAAACAATTCAGCAACACCTTTGCCACTTGCAATACCAAAGGCCATCATAGAGCCTTCTAATTGCGAAGGATGGTTTTGCTTTAATCGCTCAAGGGCTGATCGCATTTTATCAGCACCAACTAGTTTTGCTGCGCCGCTGTCGGCTGCAAATTCACGTTTACGGCTGTAACTTGCAACTACTATGCTTGCTAGCACGCCAAATAATACTTGGAATAACATATCGAATAAGAAGTATGTCCAGCTACTACCGCCCTCTTCTTCATCGCTATTAATAAAGTTATCTACAATGCCTGCCAGTACTTTTGCGGCAAATATTACAAAGGTGTTTACCACGCCTTGTATTAGCGTAAGCGTTACCATGTCGCCGTTAGCCACGTGCGATACTTCGTGGGCAAGTACGGCTTCGGCCTGATCTTTGGTCATGTTGTGCATTAAGCCTGTGCTTACTGCCACTAACGAGTTGTTTTTACTTGGGCCCGTTGCAAACGCGTTCATTTCTGGGCTGTCGTAAATAGCCACTTCTGGCATTTTAATACCTGCTTTTTGTGCTTGCGCAGATACCGTTTGTACTAGCCAATGTTCGGTTTCGTTTCGAGGCTGCGTAATTACGTGCGCGCCTGTTGATTTTTTAGCAATCCATTTCGACATGAATAACGAAATAAATGATCCACCAAAACCAAATACTGTGGCTATAAGTAAAATTCCGCCAAGGCTACGATGGCTTAAGCCCAGCGCATTCATTATTATTGAAAGCACTACACCTAATACCAACATAACCGCTAGGTTAGTTAATAAAAACAAAAATATACGTTTCATATTGTCCTCACAAAAATAGGTTTGATCACCGAACATAAAATTAAATTAGGTTAAAGCAATCACTGCGTTATGACACACTATGTCATAATGTTAGCGCTATTCTGTGACAAACTATGTCATAACACAAGTGTTATTTATGTGTTTATTGATAATTTTTTTAAGAAGAGTTTTACAGCAAATTTAAGACTAAAGTTTCTTTATAGATCAGCTTATTACAAGCTGTTATTTAGCTCTGCCATATCAATCGGAAAACCACGCTCGTGTGCCAGTATGCGTGCAACTTCGTCAATTTTTTCGCTGCTATTATGTTTAAGGTACGACCATTGGTGGGTACTGCGGTGATGATTTACAGCAGGATCGCTGCTTATTATTCCCAATTTTATAAACTCACCCACTATTTGATCTGCCGCTATTAACGTTGACGATGCTTTAACATTTTCGGCCCGTGCGTAACTAATGTGCGAATATAAACTTACATCGGCTACGCGCAAGGTGTCGTCCTCACCCGGGATTTGTTGCCCGCCATATAAGGCATTATTTTGTTTATTAGCAGTTTTAAACGCAGGGACAAACTCGGCTACATAATCAATTGCTGTTTGGGTACGTGTTTGCAATGCAGCTTCATCCCAGCCATCTTTAATATAATGCAGGTATTTATTGGGAAGTTTAGGTTGTGCGCTCATTGGCGTGGCATCAGCTAAGCCATCATTAAACAATGTAATGTTGTTAGTCATGCCATGTATTTGAAAATACCCGTTAGGGTAAGGCGTTAGTTGCGCCATGCCCTCTGGCGTGCCACGGTTACCATAAATAATTATTTCGGGTATTTGCCCACCAGCACCTTGCCAATGAGTAATGTAAGAGGCTTTAAATTCAACCATGCGTTTTACATCTACACCAACCAGGTCGTCAATAATACCGGTTTGAAAACCACACGCATTAATTAGGTAATCTACCTCAATGGTCTGTAAATCGGCTTGTGTATCGGTTTGAGTATCAGGTTGTTCATCAAGGCTTGGCTCTGATCTGTATTCAATGTGCCATTTAAGTGTTTGCTTATCATTATTGGTATTTATAACTGGCGATACGTTTTTAACACTGGTGCTTGTTAAAACATGAGCGTGTTTGTACTGTGCAAGGGCGAGTTGTGCACTGGCCGATAAACGAAATATATTCCAGCCATATTCTTGTGCAACAATAAGCGGAAACTTTAGCTTATTTAAATCTAAATGCTTAGCCACGGGTATCATCCACTCATCTAACGACGTGGGCTTGGCTACTTGTTTTTGTTTAGCAAGTTTTAGCATTTGCTCATAACTATATAACTGATAATAATGCTCAGGCTCGCCTAACACTTTATTAGCGCTGTCTTGCTGTACAAGCTCGCTGTAGGCTTTTACTAATTTATTTAAGCGCGGAAATAAATCTTCCGGTAAGTCGTCATCGCGCTTGGGTACGGCAAATACTGTAGGGCGAACATCTATGGTGTGAGGATAAAGGCGCGCAATATCTATACATTGCTTGAGTAAATCTATGCAGTCTTCGTCGGGTATTTCACGATATAAGTTGCCACCCGCGTGCAAATGGCACATTGGAGGGCCATCAATTAACGACTTTTTCTTTTCAAGTACATAAGTTTCTAACCCTAACGCAGCAAGTCTAATGGCTATTGTCGCGCCAGCTGTGCCCCCACCTATTATGCCTACGCGTTTTTTAGGTAAGCCATAGTTTAGTGCTTTTGGCTCAGCGCTTACGTGCGCATCTGGGGCGTAGTTTTCAATAAATGGGTGCGTCATATAGTCGTTATGTCCTTAGTAACATTGTCTTTAAGCAAGCTATGTATTTATAAACGTTTATATGTGTACTAAGGCTGACTATTTCAAGATTTACCTAAAAAAGTAACTTTTTTAAAACCACTTAAGTGTTTAAAGATAACGCACTAAGCAAGCTTTTGTATATTTGTAACTTAGGAGTTTGCTCGCTATATGGGCTTATAGCAAGTATTGGAAACGGTAAACGTGCTTTAAGTGAATCAAGGTTTGCTTGGTACTCGTCCATGTTTTTATCTACTTGGTTTGCAATCCAGCCAACGCAGTTTATACCCATACTTTGCATATGCGCAGCGGTTAGTAATGCATGATTTAAGCAACCTAGTTTCATACCAACAACCAGTATTACCGGCATTTTTTCTGCTTTAACCCAGTCGTATAAATAATCGTTTTTATTAATAGGTAATGCCCAACCACCAGCACCTTCGGTAAGTATAATGTCAGCGCCCTGTTGTTTTACGTTTTTATAAGCATCACTTAGTTTATCAATAGTAATACTCACCCCAACTTTCTCCGCTGCTATGTGCGGCGCAATAGGCGGTGAAAACGCAAACGGATTTACTACGTCGTATTTAGCGCTCACTGTTGCGCTTTCCATTAGTATTAGGGCATCGGCGTTTACTAGTTGATCGAATGCCATTTCGCAGCCAGCAGCAAGGGGTTTAAAGCCAATGGCTTGTTTTTTATGTTGGGCAAGTAACTTTAGTAGCAAACTGGTAACGTGGGTTTTTCCGGCATCAGTGTCGGTGCCTGTTATAAAAAATTCTTTCATGCTTTGCCTTATGATCTGAATCTAACTTTGGTTTAAGTTTTAACTTAAGCAATTAATCGCTTTTTTCAAATGGCTTTTTTTTAATGATAACAGCACCACATGATAAGACACACATGCTTTATTATTTATAAGCGGATACGCACTGCATACTTTTTGTAGCGCCGATTTGGTAAGTAAGCCTTGGCGCGTATTGGTATGATTTTGCGTTGTTGCACCAATAGCCTTAATTGAGGCAATAGCTTTTAAAGGTGTTGTGTATTCATCGGTGTAAATACGTTTTTTAGCACTATTAATAATAAAGCCCGCATTTTGGACTGATTGGTTTATATACTGTTCACTATTAAAGGTATTTACATGGCTGTTAGAATCAAGCGCTGCAAAAGCTGTTTTTATTTCGTTTAGTGAGCCCTCTACCACAGTGCTTATGTACGCCTGCCCGCCTGGTTTTAATATGTTGTAAAGCGATTGCATTAAAGCCGAAAAATTTGCAGACCACTGCACGGCAAAGTTACTGTAAATTACATCAACACTGTTTGCTTGCAGCGGCAAGTTATCCATATCGGCGCATATTTTTGATGTAGTTAAATCACTACTTTGTAGCATGTTTAAGCTCAAATCCATGGCAATAACGCTTGCAAACATACTTTGTAAGGTATGCGTATTAACAAGCGGACCTGCACCTAAATCAACACAAAGCTTATTTTTATTAATACCTGGTTTTATGAGCGCAAATAGATCGCTCGCTGCGTGTTTTTGTACATTTGCATGGGTGTTATAACGCGCTGCCGCCTTTGAAAACTTACTTTGGGTGGACTTTTTAAGCTCCTTGCTTAAATCCTTGTTTAACTCTATATCCAATTCGCTACTTACTAGGCACTGTTTTACTAAGCGAGTTTGCACTAGGTCTGTTTTTAATACTGGCTGAGCAGTCATGCTATTGCACCTACTAAATGTTTAACTAAATGCGTTATGTCTTGCTCGGTATGTGCGGCGGTTAAAGTAATGCGTAAACGTGAGGTGTTATGTGCAACTGTGGGCGGTCTAATTGCAGTGAGCCAAATACCCTGTTGTTTTAGTTTACCTGCCGCTTGTAGCGTTTGCTCAGCGCAGCCTAATACAATGGGCTGTATGGCTGTGTTTGACTCCATTACAGCAATATTATGGCTTTTAGTGAGTTGCTTAAATAATGCAATATTGGCATTTAGCTTATCGCGTTTATCATCAGCTGTTTTTATGCTTTTAATACGCGCAAGTGTGTGGCTTGCCATAAGCGGCGACATAGCAGTTGAATACGTGTAATCGCGATTAAATTGCAGCATGTAATCAATAAACTGTTTACTGCCTAATACACAGGCGCCACTACTAGCCACTGCTTTACCAAAGGTAATAACTAATATATCTGGCAGCGTTTGAGTAATAAACGCTTCGCAACTGCCTAAACCTGTTTTACCTAATGCACCAAAGCCGTGTGCGTCGTCAATCATTAGCCATGCGTTGTGCTGTTTTGCAAGTGCGAGTAATTCTTTAAGAGGCGCGGTATCGCCATCCATCGAAAACACACCTTCGCTTATAATTAGCTTGTTTTGCGCTTTTGATTTTTCGAGCCGTGAGCGTAAATGGTTCATGTCGTTGTGATTAAAACGCACTAAAGCCGCGTTAGAATGCATAGCCCCGTCAATCAAACTTGCATGATTTAACTTATCTTGAAAAATAGCGCTGTTTTGTGCAGCCGCTTTATCTTGAAACAATGCTTTAATTACGCTGTTATTAGCGCTAAACCCTGAGTTAAATAGCATTGCTGCGCCATAACCAAATTGCTCACATAAGTATTGTTCAAGCGCTTTTTGCTGAGCCTGATAACCCGTAACCAATGCTGAGCTGTGACTCCCTAATGCGTGGGAGTCATTAAGGTTAACAGCCACATCACCAAAACCTAAGTAATCGTTACTGGCAAAATTAAGATAGGTTTTATTATTAACCGTTATGGTGCGCGCTGTTGCATGTTGTACTACGTGGCGTTTACGAAGCAGTGCATCTTGCTGGCGAGCCTGCAGATGCGTATTTATAAAATCAAAAGGCATTGATATAAGCCTACGCTTCGTAAAACAATTCAGAGGTTGCTTTGTCGGCTACTTGCGATGAAAGCGAGGCTTCTACTGCTTCGTCTGAATAGTCGTGACGTTTTTCTGGGTTCATGCCTAGTTTTTTAATTAGGTTCATATCGGCATCAGCGTCTGGGTTTTCGGTGGTAAGTAGTTTATCACCATAAAATATTGAGTTAGCGCCTGCAAAAAAGCACATCGATTGCATTTGCTCGTTCATGGCGTTGCGCCCTGCCGATAAACGTACATAACTGTGTGGCATCATAATACGTGCTGTTGCTATGGTACGTATAAATTCAAAGTGATCTAAATCGTCTACGTTTTCAAGCGGTGTGCCTTTAACTTTAACGAGCATATTAATAGGCACGCTTTCTGGCTGTTGTGGCAAATTAGCTAGTTGCATAAGTAGTCCAAAGCGGTCGCTTGCTTGCTCGCCCATACCTACTATTCCGCCCGAGCATACTTTCATACCAGCATCGCGTACGTGGTCAATGGTATTTAATCTATCTTGAAAAGTACGGGTTGATATAATTTGCTCGTAATACTCAGGTGATGTGTCGAGATTATGGTTGTAGTAATCAAGCCCTGCGTCTCTAAGCTCATGGGCTTTTTCGTTTGTGAGTTTACCCAGCGTCATACAGGTTTCTAACCCTAGCTCTTTTACTTCTTTAACCATTTGCGTAATGTATGGCATATCTCTGTCTTTTGGATCTGACCATGCAGCGCCCATACAAAAACGGGTAGCGCCTTTTTGTTTTGCAAGGCGTGCTTGCTCGACTACTTTTTCTACTTCTATTAAGCGTTCGCGTTCTAAATCTGTTCGGTAATGGCCCGACTGCGGGCAGTACTTGCAATCTTCTGGGCAAGCGCCTGTTTTAATTGATAACAACGTAGAAATTTGCAATTCATTTGGGTTGAAGTTAGCACGGTGAACCGATGCGGCTTTAAACAGTAAATCGTTAAATGGCATTTCAAATAATGCTTTAACTTCAGCGTGGGTCCAATCGTGACGAACAGGTGCAAGTTCCATAATACTCTCTTATTTTTTCATAACGGTGATATTGGCTTAGTCTACGAGTTGAAGTACCATTGTCAACGAAGCCCAGCAAGTTAAAGTTTACATATGATTAAAAAGAATGCGATTGACCTTGATTTTGATCGTGAGCACATTTGGCACCCATATACGTCTATGACTAAGCCAATTCCGGTATACCCTGTTACACATGCTAATCACAATATTATTCACCTCGAAACTGGTGAACAATTAATCGATGGCATGGCCTCGTGGTGGAGCGCAATACATGGCTATAATCACCCTGTTATAAATAACGCCATGATTGAGCAAATTAATAATATGAGCCACATTATGTTTGGCGGTATTACGCATAACAGCGCGGTAGAGCTTTGCAAAAAAATAGTAAATATAACGCCGCCTAGTTTAACTAAAGTGTTTTTAGCCGACAGCGGCTCAGTAAGTGTTGAAGTAGCAATTAAAATGGCGCTGCAATATTGGTTAAGCCAAGGCATTACAACAAAACAAAAATTAATGACGCCTTACAAGGGCTACCATGGCGACACCTTTGCAGCCATGAGCGTATGCGACCCCGTTAACTCAATGCATAGTTTATATTCAGGCTTTTTACCTGAACACGTTTTTGTACCTGCACCGGTTAGTCAATTTGGGGGCGAGTTTAACCAAACTGAAGCCCAAGAGCTTGAAGAATACTTTAAAGCAAACCACAACCAAGTAGCCGCCTTTATCATTGAGCCTATTGTACAAAACGCGGGGGGTATGAACTTTTATCACCCTGATTATTTAGCCTGCGTACGTAAATTGTGCACCCAATATAATGTACTGCTAATTTGCGACGAAATTGCCACAGGCTTTGGCCGTACAGGTAAATTATTTGCTGTAGAGCACGCCAATATAGAGCCCGATATAATGTGTATTGGTAAAGCATTAACTGGCGGCTCAATGACGCTATCGGCCACTATCACTAGCGATAAAATAGCCATTGGCATAAGCGAAGGTGAAGCCGGTGTTTTAATGCACGGCCCAACTTTTATGGGCAACCCGCTTGCCTGTGCTGCGGCCTGCGCAAGTATTGATTTATTACTAGAGCAAAACTGGCAACAACGAATAAAGCAAATAAACACCCAACTACAACAACTTAATAAATGCAGTGAACTAGATGCGGTTGCCAATGTGCGTATTTTAGGTGCAATAGGTGTTGTTGAACTAAACGAGGCTGCTGGCAATGTTGATGTTGCTAAAATTCAAGCTTATTTTGTAGAGCAAGGCGTATGGATACGCCCATTCGGTAAACTAATTTACCTTATGCCACCGTATATAAGTGACGACACCAGTATAAAAACACTGTGTGATGCCATTTATAATGCCATTAAAGGCAAGCATTACGCTTAATAGTCGGTCTCAATAACTAATCCTAATACTGGTTATAGCGCTATTTGCTGTAACCTACCGCTACATTTAGTGTTTTTATCTATTAAGCGAGTTTGTAGTTATTGATCTCGTTAACCATTAGCTATATGATAATGTCTATCATTTACAATTACCTTTTTGGACTTCTTTGCTATGAAATTACTATTTAAACCAGCCAAAACTTTAGGTGCAAGCCTTTTACTAGCCTCGGCGTTTATGGCTCAACCAGTATTAGCTAACGGCCCTATTGGCGAGCATGTTAATCATCTTCAAGCTAACCTTAAAAGTTACGCAGAAGAAGTAGAATGGATGGTAGGCAAAGTTGATACCATGGTAAGCGACTACGATACTAAAGGCGCAAAATCTGTAAAAACTGATGATTTAATTGAATATTGGGAATCAGTTAAGTTTCACAGCGCAATAGAAACTAACTTTGTACCAGTATACGCTTCTATTTGGCAGGGCCTTTATGGCGTAAAAATGGCCATTGATAATAAAGAGCCTGCTGAGGAAGTTCGTAAACAGCAAAAAGCGATGAACATAGCCTTGTGGCAAGGCCTTGGGGCTGTTAAGCTTGCTGCAAAATTCCAGCAAAAAGGCTTGTTAGACACAGTAAAAGCAACCGCTACAACTCAAATGACACAAAGTGCCACAATTGATGAAATTAAGCACAAATTAGACCGTGTAGTAGCTAAATTTGCTGAGCGTTTACGAGACGAAGCAACTAAAATTGTTCACGATACTTATCTGCACCTGTTTGAAGGCGTTGAAGGAACTCTTATTGAACAAGATGCAAAACTAGTTGAAGTGCTGGAAAAAGACTTTAACGTAACACTGCCACAAGCCATTACAAACAGCAAAAGCGTAGACGAAGTACGCGATGTGATCAGTGATATGCAAACAAAATTAGACCGCGCTAAGGTTTTAATAGAAAAAGCCGAAAAAGCTCGTAAGGATGTATTTTAAGTGAAGCGTAGGACCTTTATTCAAGGCCTAGCTGCGTTAGGGGTGGTTGGCTCATTGCCGCTGCCTCTTTCTCGTGCGCTAGCCGCTGATATAGCAAACCCTGTTTCTGTTGACGATTTACCAAAGCTTAAAGGCGAGTTAACCCTTTACTTAGGCCGAGGCGAAGGTGGTTTGTATGAAAACGTATTACAAGCAATCCAGAAAAAAAATCCAGACTTTAAGTTAGGCATTCGCCGAGGTCCTACTGCTGCTTTAGCAAATACCATTGTTGCAGAAGCTAAAGCTGGCGTTCGCCGCGCTGATTTATTTTGGGCGGTTGATTCAGGCGCAATTGGTTTAGTAACCGATGCAGGCCTTGCACAACCTATCCCAGGTGATTTATCTGCTCAGTTACAACCACAATTTAGATATAAAGAGTGGGCACCAGTAACTGGCCGTATTCGTACATTGCCATATAACACGTCCCGTTTGACTAAAGATCAAATTCCAACAAGTATTATGGAAATTGCCGACAGCGATTTAAGTATTGGCTGGGCGCCCGCCTACGCTTCTTTTCAATCGTTTGTAACCGCAATGCGAATCTTAGAAGGCGATGACAAAACCGCTAAGTGGCTTAAAAAGATTCAAAAACGTGCTAAAACATACGCCGGCGAGCTAGGTGTTGTTATGGGCGTTGAACGCGGTGAAGTTGATATTGGTTTTGCTAATCACTATTACACTTTGCGTTTAAAATCAGGTAAACCTGATGCCAAGCTAGATTTAGCATTTACACAAAATGATGCGGGCTGTTTAGTTAATGCATCGGGTGTATTAGCGCTTAACGACGATCCGCTTGCAACTAACTTTATGCGTTACTTACTAAGTAAAGAAGTACAAGGTTACTTAGCCAGTGAAGCGTACGAAATTCCGTTAGTAAATGGTATTACCCAACCTGAGGGTTTACCGTCACTCGCTAATATTTCTCCACCTAAAGTAGATTTAACACAGCTAGCTGATTTACGCCCTACTATAGATTTGATGCGAAGCAGCGGCGTGTTGTAATGAAAATACCTGCCTCTTATCCAATGGCGCTGCTTGCAGCGCTTGTTGCGCTTACCCCTGTTTGTGTATTAATTGTGCTTGCAAGCGATGCGAGCTCAGTGTTTGACACCCACAACCTGCAAATTTTAGGTAACACGTTATCGTTAATGGGTTTAACGGTACTCGGATCTATTTTAATTGGTGTGCCACTGGCGTTTATTAGCGCGTATGTGCATTTACCATTTAAAAAGCTCTGGCTGGTTGTATTTGCTGCCCCACTGGCAATTCCCAGTTATATTGGCGCATTTACACTTTATGCTGCTTTTGGCCCCGGTGGCGAAATAAACACCTTAACAGGAATAGAAACACCATCTATGTATGGCCTAACAGGTGCCGCCATTGTAATGACGCTTTATACCTTCCCGTTTGTAATGATGACAACTCGCTCATCCCTACTGAGCCTTGACGCAAGCATGGTTAATGCCGCACGAACGCTGGGCATGTCGATGACGCAAAGTATATTTAAAGTTATATTACCACGCGTAGTTAACGGTATTGCAGCAGGCTCATTGTTAGTCGCGCTTTATACGTTATCAGACTTTGGCACGCCCGCAATGATGCGCTTAGATACGTTTACCCGCGTAATTTATGTTGAATACAACGCCTTTGCGTTAGGGCGAGCTGCCATGCTTTCACTTCAACTGATGGTTATTGTCGGTTTTTTACTTTTAGTTGAATCACAAATAAAAACAGCGCCTGAGCGCCATGGTCGCCCGTTAATTTTATTTCCAAGTAAAGTACAATTAAGTGCCATGTTTGTTACGTTTGCACCTGTTTTACTGCTTGCTATTGGCTTGCCTTTGGCTATATTTTCGCTTTGGTTAGCTCGCGATGGTTTTAGCTCATTTGATTTTAATATTGCATGGAACTCTACGTATGCATCGGGTATTGCGGCAATTGTAGCCGTTATCGTTGCGATCCCCGTTGCACATGCTGCACTGAGTGGAAAAGCGGGTCGTTTAATGGAGCGTGTTACTTACTTTGGTTTTGGTATTCCGGGTATAGTAATGGGCACAGCGCTTGTTTACGGTGGTTTGCAGTTGCCGTTTTTATATCAAACACTGGGATTGCTTATTATTGCTTACATGCTGCGATTTTTACCACTTGCTGTAGGCTCTGTTAGAACAAGCACCGAACACTTAGATCCAAGCTTAGTGAAGTCTGCGCGCGTATTAGGTGCAAGCCCACGTGAAGTATTTACTCGCATAACACTGCCTTTAACTATGCGCGGTATTATTGCCGGTGCAGCACTGGTGTTTTTAGAGTCAATGCGTGAACTCGAAGCCACGCTATTACTTGGTCCTACAGGGTTTGAAACCCTCTCTACTTATTTATGGCGTGTATACGAAGCGGGCTATTTTGGTCGCGCCGCGATTCCAGGGTTATTGTTAGTAGTGATATCTGCCTGCGGGTTAGCTATTATGATGTCTGGCGAAAAACGCAACCAGTTTGAACATTAAGGATTTAAGAAACAATGCTATCTGTAAGTCAGTTGTCTATAGATTATGGCAGTAACCGCGTAGTAAGCGATTTAAACTTTTCGCTGGGTGAAAACGAAATCCTTATGCTTGTAGGGCCAACAGGTTGTGGTAAAAGTACAATTTTACAAGCCCTTGCTGGCCTTATACCTATTAGCGAAGGCGAAATAAACACGGGGAAATGGCGCGCTACTCCCAAATTAACACTACCTCCTGAAAAACGCAGTGTAGGTATGGTGTTTCAAGATTTTGCGTTATTTCCGCACTTAACCGTACAGCAAAACATTTGCTTTAGATTAAAAGATACAGCCCCTGCTGAGTATTGGATAAACCTACTTGGACTGAGCGATTTTAGAGATAAAAAACCAGCTACGCTTTCTGGCGGACAAAAGCAACGTGTTGCACTTGCGCGCACCCTTGCCCACCAACCTGATTTTGTATTGCTTGATGAGCCGCTTTCAAACTTAGATGCCGCCCTTAAAGACATGCTTCGTTGGGATATTAGAAACGCACTTAAAGCAGCTGGCGTACCGGCGATTTGGGTAACACATGACCAAGAAGAAGCACTCTCAGTTGGCGATCGTGTTGGTGTACTTAAAGGCGGCAAAATTCAGCAAATCGATACACCCGAGCGCTGCTTTAGTACCCCAAATAATCGCTTTGTGGCACGCTTTTTAGGTGAAGCCAGCTTTATTAGCGGCCAATTTAGCCAAGGACAAGCCACTACCTCAATTGGTAATGCTCCCGCTCATGGCGTTGACTGTGAAAGTGGCGACGTTGATGTACTACTTCGACCAGACGATGTGTTACTTGTACAAAGCAGTGTTGGCAATAACGGCGAAGTAATTTGGGTACGTTTTGAAGGTGGCAGCCGCTTGTGCGCTGTAAAACTTGCGTGCTCTACGGTTGTAACTAGCCGAGTAAGCCATGAAGTTGTGGTAAACCCAGGCGACGAAGTGCATGTATCACTAAGTACATCGCACCCACTAGCGGTTTATACAAAAGCTAGCTAGTAGCGCTTAACAACTAAAAAAGCCCATATGTATGGGCTTTTTAAATTAAAACGTTAATGCAAATCACCACTCAAACATGTAGGCCATTTTACTTATAGTTTTTAGCGGCACATTATGTGAGTTTCGTTTAGCGTATAGGTGCTGCATAGCTTTGTCTTTTACTTCACCCACTATCACTTCTTTTACTTGATAACCTAAAGCAACGGCAGCTTGAGAGTAAGCTATAAATTCCCACTTTTTAATATTGGTGTTATCTACGATCACCAATGGAATGCCTTGAGCAAGTGCATTTATAAAGCGCGCCAAATTTAAATTATGAAATTGTGGTAACTTAAATTTATCGAAATGATATTCGCCCTGCTCATTATTAAAGTAATCATCAGTTGAGCAAATTAGATACTGACTTTCGTCGGCTCCACCTAATTCGTCAGCAAGGCTTTGCGCGTAGTAAGACTTACCACTTCCTGGTAGTCCTCGTAAAATAAAAACTTGTTTCATAGCATCGATTTTTTAAGGGTGAATAAATATTAATTTAGTTTGGATGTTAATAATGCCACAAAATCATTAAATTTCAGAGCAACAAATCATAATAGTGGCAATTAAACTCTAAAAACTGTTTAAAAATAAACCGCATGCATAAAAACTTTTAAAGAGTTGCCCACAATAGTTTTTTTATTTAACTTTACTAGGTAAGATACAGGGTTCAAGTGCAGCGCCGTTTATGTGCAATTTATGCCCGAGTGTTGCGCACAGTTAAAATAAAATAGTTAGGCAACTTATATCATTGGAGTGAAGATGAGCCATTTAGCGATTTCAGAGCTATTAAAAGGCAATGTTGCGGTAGACAGCCAAGTAACAATTAAGGGCTGGATCCGTACTCGCCGCGATTCAAAAGCAGGAATTTCATTTTTAGCCGTTCATGACGGTTCGTGTTTTGATCCTATTCAAGCGGTAGTTCCTAATTCACTGAATAATTATGATGAAGTTACTAGCTTAACAGCCGGTTGTTCTGTGTCGGTTACTGGTGTTTTAGTTCAATCTGCTGGCCAAGGTCAATCTTACGAAATTCAAGCTAACTCAGTGACTGTGTTAGGTTGGGTAGAAAACCCAGATTCATACCCAATGTCGGCAAAGCGCCACAGCATTGAGTACTTACGTGAGCACGCTCACCTTCGCCCTCGTACAAATATGATTGGCGCGGTAACTCGTGTACGCAACTGTTTAGCACAAGCTATTCACCGTTTTTACCACGAGCAAGGCTTTTACTGGATCAGCACGCCAATCATTACGGCAAGTGACTGTGAAGGTGCGGGTGAGATGTTCCGTGTATCAACGCTAGATATGCAAAACTTACCACTTACAGATAAAGGCGATGTTGATTACAGCGAAGATTTCTTCGGTAAAGAAGCATTCCTTACTGTATCTGGTCAGTTAAATGGCGAAACTTACGCGTCTGCAATGTCAAAAATTTATACATTTGGCCCTACATTCCGCGCAGAGAATTCAAATACATCTCGCCACCTTGCAGAATTTTGGATGGTAGAACCTGAAGTAGCGTTTGCTGATTTAGAAGACATAGCAAAACTTGCTGAAAACATGCTTAAGTATGTGTTTAAAGCCGTACTTGAAGAGCGCCGTGATGATATGGAATTTTTTGCACAACGTGTAGAAAAAACCGCAATTACGCGTTTAGAAGAATTTGTAGATAAAGACTTTGCACAAGTTGACTACACAGACGCTGTAGAAATCCTTAAAAACTGTGGCAAAAAGTTTGAGTACGCTGTTGAATGGGGTGTAGATTTACAGTCTGAGCACGAGCGTTACTTAGCTGAAGAGCACTTTAAAGCACCGGTAGTTATTAAAAACTACCCTCGTGACATTAAAGCATTTTACATGCGCCAAAACGAAGACGGTAAAACCGTTGCCGCAATGGATGTTGTAGCACCAGGTATTGGTGAGATCATTGGTGGTTCACAACGTGAGGAACGCCTTGATGTGCTTGATGCACGCCTAGAAGAAATGGGCTTAAACAAAGAGGATTACAGCTGGTACCGCGATTTACGTAAATACGGTAGCGTGCCACATTCAGGCTTTGGTTTAGGCTTTGAACGCTTAGTTGCTTATGTAACAGGTATGGGCAACGTACGTGACGTTATTGCCTTCCCTCGTACTAAAGGCAGCGCAACTTACTAAATTGGTAAGTAAACTGTTTATAAATACTAAAAACCGGCCAATTGGCTGGTTTTTTTGTGTCTTTAATCTACCGAATAAAAAAGCCGCAGCACTCAAAGAGCACCACGGCTTTCAACCAGAATAAGTTTGTTTATTTAAAGGCTATAAAGCACTCTCTAACTGTGGCAGTACTTCAAACAAATCAGCCACTAAACCGTAGTCAGCTACCTGAAAAATAGGTGCGTCTGGGTCTTTATTTATCGCGACGATTACTTTTGAGTCTTTCATACCGGCTAAATGTTGAATAGCACCGCTGATACCTACAGCAATATATAAGTTAGGTGCTACAATTTTACCTGTTTGCCCTACTTGCATGTCGTTAGGTACAAAGCCTGCATCAACTGCTGCACGCGATGCACCAATAGCTGCACCTAGTTTATCGGCAATACCATTAAGTAATGCAAAGTTTTCGCCGTTTTGCATACCGCGACCACCCGATATGACCACACTAGCTGCTGTAAGCTCAGGGCGTTCTGATTCGGTTTGCTCAACACTTACAAAGCTGCTTAATTGTGAATCTGATACTGTATCAATGCTTGTTATAGCAACAGCTGATTGCTCACCTTGTAAATCAAAGCTACTGGCACGTACGGTAATTACTTTTTTACTGTCGAGTGATTTAACCGTGGCGATTGCATTACCTGCATAAATTGGACGTTTAAATGTATCGGCGTCCACTACTGCGATAATTTCAGAAATTTGCGCAACATCTAATAGCGCAGCAACACGTGGCATAAAGTTTTTGCCCGTTGTAGTAGCACTTGCAACAATGTGGCTGTAGTTGTCGCTAATTGATAAAACTAAATCGCTCATGCTCTCAGCTAACTGATGTTCATAAACGCTATTATCAGCAACTAAAACATTAGCTACGCCATCAATGCTGGCCACTTGTGAGCTCATTGCGCTTAAGTTGTTACCTGCAATTAGTACATCAATAGGAAAACCCATTTTTACTGCGGCGTTAATAGTTTTTGAGGTTTCTGGTTTTAAGGCACCGTTGTCGTGCTCTGCAATTACGAGTGTTTTCATTTAAATCACCTTTGCCTCTGTTTTTAATTTTTCTACAAGCTGCGCTACGTCTTCTACAATAATTCCTGCGGTGCGTTTAGCTGGCTCTTCTACACTTATTAATTGCATACGCGGTGTTAAATCAACACCAAGCGAATCTGCTGCTATTACTTCAAGCGGCTTACGTTTGGCTTTCATAATATTTGGCAGTGATGCATAGCGAGGCTCATTTAAGCGTAAATCAGTTGTAACAACTGCCGGTAAATTAAGTGCTACCGTTTGCAGCCCGCCATCAACTTCGCGTGTTACGTTTACTTTGCCATTTTCAATAACTACTTTTGATGCAAATGTACCCTGCCCGCGATTAGTTAATGCAGCAAGCATTTGACCTGTTTGATTATTATCTGAGTCAATTGACTGCTTACCTAAAATGACAAGTTCAGGCGTTTCTTGTTCTACAATTTTAGCGAGTAGCTTTGCAATATGAAGTGACTCGAGCTTTTCATCGGTTTCGATGTGAATGGCTTTGTCAGCACCCAATGCTAATGCTGTGCGTAATTGCTCTTGCGATGCTTTTGCACCAATAGTTACAGCAACCACTTCAGTGGCGGTACCGGCTTCTTTAAGGCGAATTGCTTCTTCTATAGCAATCTCACAAAACGGGTTCATTGCCATTTTAACGTTGTTTAAATCAACGTCGCTGTTATCACTTTTAACGCGTGCTTTTACGTTGTAATCAATCACTCTTTTTATTGGTACGAGAACTTTCATAGGAACTCCATAATTATTTAAACCTACAAGGTAACGTGCACGTCAACCTATTTATTTTATGAAATTAGACTACTTCCTGTTGACGTAAACGTCAACCTAAAATAACCTTTAACTATTCACAGTCTGTAACGTTTAATTTGCAAGGTTATAAATAGGCTGTACACCTTATTTAAATGCGTAGTAAACATTCAAATAAGTCCGTCATAGATAAAGAGGTTATTATGGTAGAACGTGAAACCATGGAATTTGATGTAGTAATTGTTGGTGCAGGCCCTGCTGGGCTTTCAAGTGCAATTAAACTCGCGCAATTAGCACAAGAAAAACAACAAGAGTGCATGATTTGCGTAGTCGAAAAAGGTTCTGAAGTAGGAGCACATGTACTCTCTGGTGCTGTTTTTGAAACCAAAGCTTTGGATGAACTACTACCTAATTGGCAAGAGCTTGGCGCACCGGTTACAACCAAAGTAACTAACGATGAAATTTATTGGTTTAATAACGAGCAAAAAGCGACATCAATCCCCCACTTTGCTACACCAAAAACATTTCATAATGATGGTAACTACATTGTATCTATGGGCAATGTATGTCGATGGCTTGCAGAGCAAGCTGAAAGCTTAGGCGTAGAGATATTTCCAGGATTTAGCGCACACTCTTTAATAATTGAAGATGAAGCAGTAAAAGGCATTATTACTGGCGATATGGGTGTAGACAAAGATGGTAATGAAAAAGACGGTTACATGCCAGGCATGGAGCTTCGTGCAAAATACACTATTTTTGCCGAAGGTTGCCGAGGTCATTTAGGTAAACAACTAATCAATGAGTTTGTACTTGATGCAGATTCATCACCGCAGCATTATGGTTTAGGCTTTAAAGAAATCTGGCAAATAGATGAAAGTAAACATGAGCTTGGCAAGGTAGTTCATGGTACAGGTTGGCCACTTAGCGGCGATACTAATGGTGGTGCATTTATGTATCACAGTGAAAACAATCAAGTTGTTGTTGGTTTAATTGTAGATTTAAATTACTCAAACCCACACTTGAGCCCGTTTGATGAGTTTCAACGAATGAAGCACCATCCTGTATTTAAAAACGTGCTTGAAGGCGCTGAACGTATTGCTTACGGTGCGCGTGCTATTGCTAAAGGTGGCTTGCATTCATTACCAAAAATGCATTTTGCAGGTGGCCTACTTGTAGGATGCGATGCAGGAACACTTAATTTTGCAAAAATTAAAGGTAATCACACTGCAATGAAATCGGGAATGGTTGCCGCTGAAGTTATTTTTGAAGCATTGCAAAATGAGTTGGCAAATACCGATTTAACTCATTATCAAACTGCGTTTGAGCAATCGTGGGCATATAAAGAGTTATATCAATCTCGTAACTTTGGCCCTGCAATGCACAAGCTCGGTAAATTTTTAGGTGGTGCGTATAACACGCTTGATCAAAATATTTTTAATGGTGGTTTACCGTTTACATTTAAAGATAAAACGCCCGATCACTCTACCCTTGTTGATGCTAACGCCGCTGACAAAATTACGTATCCAAAACCAGATGGACACCTTAGCTTTGATAAACTCTCAAGTGTGTTTTTATCAAATACTAACCACGAAGAATCACAGCCGTGTCATTTAAAGCTTAAAGATGCGTCAATTCCTATTAACGTAAATTTAGTTAAATTTGATGAACCCGCACAACGTTATTGCCCTGCAGGCGTTTACGAAGTACAAGAAATTGAAGGCAATAAAGAGTTTGTTATTAATGCCCAAAACTGTGTGCACTGTAAAACCTGCGATATTAAAGACCCAAGCCAAAACATTACATGGGTAACACCTGAAGGTGCGGGTGGGCCAAATTATCCTAATATGTAACTAAATTATGCGCTGTATAGCTATATAACTACGTTTTTTACATATAAATTATAAACATATCCTAAATTGCAGGGGCTTCGGCCCCTTTTTTACGTTATGCTAATAGTAGTTTTAATAATAAGAGTGTTATTTATGCCGTCGTCAAAAGTTATTTTTCGTTTTTTAGCAGAGCCTACTGATGTGAATTTTGGTGGTAAAGTTCATGGTGGGGCCGTCATGAAGTGGATTGACCAAGCAGGTTATGCGTGCGCTGCAGGTTGGAGTGGTCATTATTGCGTAACTGTTTCGGTTGCGGGTGTTAAATTTAGACGCCCTATTTTAGTGGGTCAAATAGTCGAAGTAGAAGCTAAAATTGCCCATACGGGTAGAAGTAGCATGCAAATATTTATTCAAGTTAGGTGTGGCGATCCAAAAACGCAAAATATGGTTGAAACAAACCATTGTGTTATCAGCTTTATTGCAATGGATGAAACGGGCTACCCAATAGAAGTGCCTTCGTTTAAAGCAGTGACCGATGAAGACGTTAAATTAGAAAATTACGCTATAAAAATGAAAGAAATAGCAATTGAAACAGAAAACTTGCTTCATGAAGTCTAATTAGTAATTTAAATAGAGTAAGGCTATGTAAAAAACTCATTATACTATGTAAAACATACAACTTATCTTAGAGTACACGATTACACAAAAGTTCACTTTGATTATAAAACACGCTAAAAAATGTAAAAACCAATACAAAAGAACTAATTATGGCGTGTTTTTAATCCATTTTAATATTGGCACGCTCGCTGCAAGTAGATAATTGAAGTTTGATTAATGAAATCAAGCATTTGATTATTTTTTGTAAAGGAGCTATTCAATGATTAAAACACTTTCTCTTTCAGCTATCGCACTAGCAACACTGGGTTTTAACTCTGCAGCACACGCTGACATTTCTGATTTCGATTCTCCACGTATTTATACTGGTATCGGTTACGGTCAATATTCTTTTGAATTTGAAGACAGTGACAACGACACTGACTTTGACGACGATGCACAAATGCTTAAAGGCTATATTGGTACTCAGTTTAACGAATACCTAAGCTTAGAACTTGCTTATCAAAACTTTGATGAAGTAAGTGATATAGACAGCAAAGCTGAAATTGATGGCGTATCGCTTGCCGCACGTTTGGGCTACCCAATAACAGAGAGCTTTTCTGTATATGCAAAAGGCGGTTGGCTTGAGTGGGATGCAGATTACACACAAGATTTACCAGTAGGTGGTGTCACAGCGTCTACAGATGGTGGTGATGCATTTTACGGTGCGGGTATTGAATACGCACTTACAACAAATGTACAATTTCGTTTAGAGTACGAGCGCTACAAACTTGATGACGATATTGATCCAGACATGGATGTAGCGTCTGTATCAGTTCAATACATGTTTTAATTAATCTTTAACATGCTTGAAAAGGGTAAGCTTATTAGCTTGCCCTTTTTAGTTTTAGGTCCTTTTTAAATACATTAATATAAACCACTCGGTCTAATAAGTATTTTCAAACCAGATGGTCTATATGAATAATTTTTAACGAAGTAAGTGCGCTATTTAATGCGCTTGAATAATCATATTTTTAATAAAATTGGTATACGCAATAAACTTACTTACACTAATGCCATAAATACTAAATGCAGGTAGAATAGCGCTCTATTTTATTTGTACACGAGTACTATGAGCGATTATACCATTTCGGCTATTGGCCACATTGAATCTCCTTATAAACAAAAGTTTGCTATACCTAGGCAGCCTCGTTTAGTGCCACAAGCCAAGGCAAAACTTATTTTTGAACCTGATTTTAATCGCGAAGAGTTTGTACGTGGTTTAGATGAATTTACTCATATTTGGTTGTTATTTCGTTTTCATGAAACGGCCGATAAAGGTTATTCTGCCATGGTGCGCCCACCTCGTTTAGGTGGGAATGAGCGAAAAGGTGTATTTGCTACCCGCGCTACATTTAGACCAAACGCGATTGGTATGAGCGCAGTAAAACTTGAAGGTATCGAGTATAAAAACGGACAACTTAGTTTATTACTCGCTGGCATTGATTTACTTGATGGCACACCCATTATCGATATTAAACCGTACTTACCCTATTCAGATGCAATGCTTGACGCCAGTGCTGGCTTTGCAGATACACGCCCAGAAACACAAATGACGGTTGAATTTAGCCCTCAGGCAATTGAGTTTGTTAATGCGCAAACACAATACCCAGATTTACATGATTTTATAGCTAATGTTTTAAAACAAGATCCCCGCCCTGCCTATAAAAAACAAAAAGACGGCGAGCAAAGCTATGGTATGACTTTGTACAATTATAATATTCGCTGGCAAGTCAATGGCGAGCATAACGTAGTAACAAACATAGAAAAAAACTAAATAACTCACTTAGCGCTTTAGTGTAAAAGCATCCGCTGTTAAACTTAAGCTCTATTAAAAGAACATAATTACTCTATTTCGGAAAAAACATGCGTACAAGCCAATATATACTCGCAACACTTAAAGAAACGCCATCAGATGCTGAAATCGTATCGCATCAGTTAATGCTTAGAGCCGGTATGATCCGTCGCGTCGCTTCGGGTTTATACACTTGGTTACCCTCTGGTTTACGTGTGCTACGTAAAGTAGAAAACATTGTACGTGAAGAGATGGACAAAGCAGGTGCTATTGAAATGCTAATGCCTGTAATTCAACCCGCTGATTTGTGGGAAGAGTCTGGCCGTTGGAATGAATTTGGTCCTGAGCTTATGCGCTTCACAGACCGTCATAACCGTACGTTTGCACTTGGTCCAACACACGAAGAAGTAATAACTGATTTCGTACGTAAAGAAATAAGCAGCTACAAGCAGTTACCAGTTACTTTATATCAAGTACAAACTAAAGTACGCGACGAACGTCGTCCTCGTTTTGGTGTGATGCGTGCTCGTGAATTTACAATGAAAGATGCCTACTCTTTTCACTTAAGTGAAGAGTGTTTAGATGCGACTTATCAAGCGATGCACAAAGCATACTGTAACATTTTTGAGCGTTTAGGCCTTGATTACCGCCCTGTACTTGCTGATACGGGGTCTATTGGTGGTAGCTTATCGCACGAGTTTCACGTACTTGCTGAGTCGGGCGAAGATGCAATTGCATTTAGTGATGGCAGTGATTACGCTGCTAATATTGAAAAAGCAGAAGCACTAGCGCCAAACGATCCACGCCCAGAAGCAAGTAAAGAGTTAAAAGCATTCCCTACTCCTGACGCTAAAACAATTAATGAGCTTAAAAAGCACTACGGTGTAAAACCTCATCGTGGTGTTAAAACCTTAATTGTTTACGGTGCACCTGATGAAAACGATGTACGTGGTTTAGTGGCGCTTGTACTTCGTGGCGATCATGATTTAAATGAATTGAAGGCTGAAAAGCACCCATTAGTAGACTCTCCGCTTGAAATGGCAACAGAGGCAGATATTGTTGCTGCTATTGGTGCAAAACCTGGCTCATTAGGCCCGGTGGGCTTATCTATGCCTATTATTGTGGATAGAGCCGCTAATATCCTTGCTGATTTTGTTGCCGGTGCTAATAAAGACGACGAGCACTACAGCGGTATTAACTGGGATCGTGACGTAACTGATTACGAAGTTGCTGATATTCGTAATATTGTTGAAGGCGATATGAGCCCATGTGGCCAAGGCGTTTTACAAATTAAACGCGGTATTGAAGTAGGTCATATATTCCAACTTGGCACTAAATACTCAGAAGCAATGAAAGCGGGAGTATTAAACGAAGGTGGTAAAAACCAAACCATGACCATGGGTTGTTACGGTATTGGTGTTTCACGTATTGTTGCTGCTGCTATTGAGCAAAACAACGATCAATACGGGATCATTTGGCCACAATCAATCGCGCCATTCGATTTAGCGATTGTTCCAATGAACATGCACAAATCGCATCGTATTCCTGATATTGCAAATAACCTTTACCAGGGTTTAAAAGATGCAGGTCTTGATGTGTTATTTGATGATCGTAAAGAGCGCCCTGGTGTTATGTTTAATGACATGGAGCTAATTGGTGTACCATTTACGCTGGTGATTGGTGAGCGTAACCTTGACGAGAATAAAGTTGAGCTTAAAAACCGCCGCACCGGTGAAAAGCTAATGATTGATATTGATACAGCAATTGATGCAATTAAAGCGGCTGTTAAAGGTTAATAACACGCACGCTCAAAATAGACTAAAAGGCCGCATTTAAAATGCGGCCTTTTTTATGCTCGATTAATAGCAATGCGTAATAATAGCTGCTCAATGACTCACCTTTCCTAGCTTTGTAGAAATCATTTAATTACGTGCCTTGGTATAAATTGTCATGGAGGCTTCGCTAAAGTGTCTCATAAGTGTCATTAGATTTATCTACAGTGTTTAATTATTACACTATGGATGACGGGCATGACAAACAATCAACTGCGTAAAAAACAACATTATCCAGCCATTTGGATATCTGATGTTCATTTAGGTTACAAAGATTGTAAAGCTGATTACTTACTTGATTTTTTAAACTCGGTAGAATCTGACACACTTTATTTAGTGGGTGATATTATTGACTTATGGTCAATGAAGCGACAGTTTTATTGGCACCCTTCTCATTATGAAGTATTAAACTGCATACAGACAAAAGCAGCTAGCGGTACACGTGTCATTTATATTCCCGGTAATCATGATGAAGCGTTTAGAAACTATATAAATCAAACATTATTTGGTGTTGAAATCCACCAGCAGTTTATTCACACCACTAAAGCTAATAAACGGTTTTTACTTATACACGGCGACGACTTTGATTCAGCGACTCGTTATAACAAACTTGTTAGTATTGCGGGGGATGCAGGATACGACTTTTTATTATTTTTAAATCGCTGGGCCAATCGTATACGTAAAATATTTGGTGGTAACTACTACTCGCTTGCATCATGGATAAAAGCTCGGGTACACAAAGCTCGAGAAGCGATTAGTGCCTTTGAAGATGCCGCAGTTCATGCAGCTAAAAAACAAAACGTAGACGGTATTATTTGTGGACACATTCACCATCCCAAAATTAAAGTGGATGACGGTATTATATACTGTAACGACGGTGACTGGATTGAGAGCTGTACTGCGCTTGTAGAGCAGCAAGATGGAAAGATAGAATTACTACATTGGTCAGATACACAATTTATACTCGATAGCGCAGACATAGCTATTCTTAACACGCCTTTAAATACGTCAACAAATACCAAACCAAAAAAATCAGCTGCTTAGCAGCTGATTTTCAAAACGATTAACTTAACCAAGTAATTAGCTTGTCTTTTAAAGTTTGTGGTTTAATTGGTTTAGTAATGTAGTCGTTCATTCCAGCAGCTAAACAACGCTCTCTATCACCTTCCATCGCACTCGCTGTCATAGCGATAATCGGTATGTGAGTATAATCTACCCCTGCCTTACTATTTCTAATTTCACTTGTGGTATCGTAGCCATTTAAATTGGGCATTTGGCAATCCATTAATATAACATCAAAAGCTTGCTCTTCGTTTTCTCTCAGTGCTTCTAAGGCTTCTATACCGTCTGACGCACAAGTGATTTTTACTTTAGTACGTTTTAATATTGCCTTAGCTACTTCAATGTTTATCATATTATCGTCAACTAATAATACATGATACGCAGATAGGTCAGGCTCTACTTGTTCCTCTTCCAAGCCTTTTGGTGGCGCTATAATACAGTCACTACTAGCACCAAATAAGCTGGCCAATTTATAGCTGAATTGATCTTGAGTGAGTGGTTTATTTAAAATATGGCTGCCTTCAGGTAATACCGTTTTGATTGGCTTATCTGTAACCATATCTCGTAAAATTAAAACATACTTTTTATTAAACTGTTTACAGTAATCAATTAACGCATCAATTTGAGGATGCTCATCATCAATTAATAATAAATCAGCTTCAAACTCTTTGTGCTCACTAAAGTAGTCAAGTCGTACAATGTTTTCTGCTTTTACTTTGCAGGTTAATAACAATAAGTCGCATACGTTTTTATAAACGTTATCGCGCGCTATTAATGCCGCTACGTTGATATTTGTAGCAAGCTCTATACCTGTGTTTAATTTTTTCTCTTGTGCAACGTGTAGCTCAACCGTTGCGGTAAAGGTACTACCCGCGCCTTTTTTACTTATAACCGTAATATTACCACCCATTAACTGAGCAAGTTTTTTACATATAGATAAACCTAAGCCTGTACCACCAAAGTGGCGGGTCGTGCTTGAATCTTCTTGCGTAAATACTTCAAATAGTTTGTCTATGTTTTCAGTCGCTATACCAATTCCGGTATCTTTTATTGTAAAGCTCATTAATAACTTTGAGTCAGTTATGTACTTGGAGCCGACAGTTAAACTTACTTCACCTCGGTGGGTAAATTTAAACGCATTATTAACTAAGTTAATTAAAATTTGTTTAAGTCGATGGCTGTCGCCAATAACCATTCTATCTACTACATCTTTAGTATCTAAAAATACTTCAAGACCTTTGCGTTGGCCCTGTAACGCTAAAGAGCTAATCATATCGCTACATACTGTAACAACATCAAATGTATGGTTATCAATATCAAGCTTACCTGCTTCTATTTTAGAAAAATCAAGAATATCGTTAATCAGATTCATCAATGAATTAGCACTGCTATTTGCTAGTTTTAAATAATGGTATTGTTGATCGGTTAAGCCATCTTCTTTGAGCATTTCAAGCATCCCTAGTACGCCATTCATTGGTGTGCGTATTTCGTGAGAGATATTTGCTACAAAGTCACTTTTTGCTTGGCTTGCTGCTAATGCTTGGTCAATTGCACGTTCTAGTTCAATGGTCCTTTGTGAAACCTTTAGCTCCAGAGTACTGTTTAACGCTTCGAGCTCTGATTGCGTATTTTTTAATGAGCTAATATTTCTTAAAATAGCCGCTACCTGATAACGGTTATTATATACGTCAAAAATACTGCTAAGCGTAATCGAAAAATATTGTTTGTTGCCATAACCATCTGTGTAGATAGCTTCAAACGGCATTTTTGAACCGTTTGTAATAGTCTCTTGTATACAATTAGTGTCTGCGTCGTTTAAATTAAACAGCGAGACAAAATCAGGATTAGTGCCTGAAATTGAACTACCAAAAACCTCTTTAGCGGTATTATTAAAGTGAACAATTTCGCCGTTTTGCTCAATTGTAAAAATAGCATCCAAAGAATTTTCTATTACTTTATTGTTTTGCTCTTTTAGAGAATTAATTAATAGCTTACGGTTTATAAAACGTTGGTATAAAAAAGCAATAACTAAAAATACGCTAAAAAATACCACTAACATTGCAATAAAGTTTTGACGTCTCTCATTCACCTTTGCAAACAATGTTTTTGTATCAACACTTACACCAAGCTCTAAAGGTAGCATGGCTATATCACCCTCAAACGAAATTCGTTTTTTTAAAGTGTAAGCCACTGGATAATTACTTATTGGTAAAGTGCCTTGCTCTGTCATGGTAGTTGCAGTGGAGAATTCTTCAGACCATGTTTTAGTTTTATTAAATTCAAAACTGAATCGAAGTTGAGGGTTTGGATGATATAAAAATTCACCTTCATTATTCATAAGGTAAACCTGCGTCCCTTGTGGAGATTCAACTGTTAAATCTTCAAGTAATTTATCCGCAAAGTAATTAGTAACTAATATTGCAAATATTTTATTATTTTCATCAAAAACAGGCTTAGCAACACGAAAAGTGCTTATATAAGGTTCTTGTATCTGTCCATTTTCACGGTTGTAGTTAATTGGAGAAATATAAACACTTTTCTTATCAAGCATGCTTGCTTTGATTATGTAATCGCGTTGACCTTTTTTTTGTAATTGCAGACCCTGCAGTCGATTAATCTCTCCAAGTTGATTTCGGTCAACTCTAACAATCTCTTGCCCACCATCTTCGAGCATAATATAGCGAGCTTGCAAAATACTGTCATCGGTCTGCATAAAACCAGTAAAAATACTTGCTAAGCGCTCTTGCCAAACATCTATTGGCGTACCAAGAACGGGATCAATTAGTTTATTTTCTTTAGCGCGGGTAATGCCTTGTATTGGTGGTGTAGCATCTAAAAAACGAATGGCGGTAACACTGTCTTTAAGATGTTTTTTTAATGAAAGGCTTTTTGTTTCAAGTTCACGCTTTAATTCTATTTGAGCTGAATTATACACATCACTTCTTACTTTTTGATCGAACAAATACAGAGATGGTACAGCTATAAGAACAAATATTATTGTTGCAACGAGCATTAGTTTATTATTTTTTGTCACGTTCAAAAAAATATTTCTTTTTAACATTTACCATCACCATAAATTTTTATTGTTATTAGTATAGAGTATTAAAGTGAGAATTGGACCCTTTAACTAATCAGTTATCGTTATAATTTTTATAATAAAAAGACTAAATCATTAGTTTTATTTAGAGCACACTCTCTATATGAATTATAAATGAATGAGAGTACCCATATCGACTTACACAGACTATAAAATAGTTGTTTCAACCAATCATCCCTTTAAAATATAAAAGGTAGCCAATGCTACCTTTTATATATCTTCAGAGTGCTAAATCTATATAATTATCTAAACAGCACATCTTCTCTGTTAAACCATTTAACGCAAAATGCCAGTAGTCCGGCTGCAATGATTGCAGTTGCTAAAAATATTAAGCCTACAAAGGTATAATCAACTGTGCCTTTAATTATGTCTTTAATGGCTAATGCAACGTTTGTTACCGGGATAAACGCGGTTTTAGCAGTCAATTCCATATTTGGCATTATTGAAATAATGATAGGGAAAAATACGACCATACTTAAAGGCTGCATATAATTTTGTGCCTCTTTAAATGTACGCGCATAAATTGAGATAGCTAACGCTAAAGAAGAGAATATGGCAGCCAGCGGCAGTAAAAGTAAAAAAATCATCAGTAAATCACTAACCGCTAGCGTACCGAAGGCCGTTTTAATGAAATCTAAGTCAGCAAATGCTAATGCAACTGCAACCCAACACCCCATACTCACAATCGTAATAGTGGTTGATGCAATAGAGGTAGTAAGTAATGTTATAAATTTACCGAGCACCAATTCTGTACGTGTAATGGGTGTTAGTAGGAGTGTTTCTAGCGTGCCGCGCTCTTTTTCGCCAGCACCTAAATCTATTGCTGGGTAAGTAGCCCCCATTAAAACCAGTGGGATAAGTAAATAAGGTAAATAGGCGCCTATTTTTTCACCTAAGTTTTCACGTTTATCGGCTGTATCTACTTTGACAACTTCAATAGGGTCAAGAATAGCTTTATGCGCAGACCTTTCTATCCCAAAGCTTTTTAACTTATCAGCTTGCAGTACGTCACTGTATTCCTGAGCAAGTTCTTTAACCCGATCGAATAAATAGTTTATTGATTTAGCATCGTTAAATACAACTTGCCATTTGCTTTGCTCACCATTGTCGAGAGTTTTTACGGCATTACTTGGCAAGTAAATCCCCATATCTATGTCGCCGGCGGTAACACCTGCTTTGAGATCTTCTATTGTATTAAAGGTTTTACTGCCATTATAAAGTTCAAAGCTTTTATGGTAAAATACTTTGTCAGTAAATTCTTGTGCATATTCGCCGTTAATAATTACGTATGTATTTACTTTTTGATCGGCGTCAAGTGCAGCTTGGGTGCCAATAAAAGCAACAATAGCAAATATTATTGGGAAAATAAGTACTGGCAGCAACACAACAAACATAAGGGTTTTTTTGTCGCGAAGGAGCTCTTTTAATTCCTTTTTATATACTTCAAACATCATGTTTCTCCGTTAATATGTTCATAAACGCTTGATTAAGCTCATCACTATTACCTGCTTGTTTAAATTCATCTACTGTTCCGTCAAAGCAGCTAATACCTTCGTTAATTACAGCGACTCGGTCACATAAAAGTGCAACTTCATCTAAATGATGGGTAGAAAAAATAACAGGCGTCCCTTGCGCCTTTAAACCTTTGATAAATTTAATAACTGTTTGTGTTGTCATTATATCAAGGCCCGTTGTTGGCTCATCAAGTACCACAACTGCTGGGCGATGAACAACTGCACGCGCTATATTTGCTTTTTGCTTCATACCTGTTGAAAGGTTTTCTGCCCGTTTATCTACAAATTTATGCATATCTAGCAATGTAAATAGCTCATCACAACGCGATGCTATATCGCTTTTGTTCATGCCATGAAGCTTTGCAAAATACTCTATGTTTTCTTTTACAGTTAAGCGGCCATACAACCCCGTAGAGCCTGATAAAAACCCAATAGACTTACGCCCTAGTAGCGGTTTTTTTACAATATCGTTTCCAGCAATCGTTATTGAGCCTTCATCGGGCTTTAACGCGGTTGAAATCATTCTCAATGTCGTCGTTTTTCCCGCACCATTTGGGCCGAGCAATCCAAGTACCTCACCTTTAGCGCAACTAAAACTAACGTCTCGTACTGAGTGAAAGTAGTCTTTATCTTCACGAGGATCGATGTCGTCTATTTTATTTTTTTTGTGATCTTTAGTTAGCTTAAATTTCTTTTTAAGCCCAGCAACTTCTATCATGTTCGCATCCTTCGTTTCGCTCTAAAATAATCTGTATTGTTGTAAAAAGAGTCGTCTTTGTTTTCGTCATGCCAGCCTGGAACACCTAATAAAGGCAGTGGTGAAAGCTTTTTGTTATCGGCTAAGCAGTTATCTGTATTAATCATCTCATAAAGGGCTTGGTCAAGGTACTGGTATTGAGTTACTAAATCTTTACAAAATATTTCATTAGGTACACAAACAAATAACGCTTTACCCGTCAAACCTATATAAGGCTTTGTTAGCATTTCATAATTAGCATGACCAAACATAAAAGGTTTTATTGTTTTACCCCACTCATGTTTGTGTTCAACGAATGCAGTTTTCCATTGGTGTTCGCAAAGCCACCGCTGCCATTTACTCTCACTTATAGCTAATACAACACCACACTCATCAAAAAGCGTTAGTGCATTACGATGCTTAGTACGCTGTTGCAGTCCATGCTCAGCAATATCTTGCACATGTCTATGGTTTATTAACGCTTTGGTTTTTGGAAATAAACACCATATAAACCCACCAAATAAGTCATGCCAATTTTCACTGCGTGTAGGTACAACACCCGTTTCAAAAATTACTTGCTCGTAATACCGATCGCCAAAGTCTACCTTTGCATCATCTTCAAAAGTAATAGGAATATTATTCTCATTAATAGCAGTTAAAAATGGAGAAAACCACTGCGGCGCCGGCCAATCTGTTAGTTCGTTAACTTTAAATAGCTCACGTAAATGCGCAAATGCACCTGTTTCTAAACTACTGATTTGCCACTGCTCGGGGGGAGTAAAACGCTTCATTTAAACCTTTAACAATTTATGCCTATAATTTACGAGAAGTTTACCGCAAAAACTGGTTCTGCTTAATAGAAGTTAATATACTAATCACAACTTAAAACAAAAAAAGAGCTGACATGAAACATTATTTCTCTCTCACACTCCTCGCTACTGCTGTTTTAGCAGGTTGCGCAACAACAAGTATTACCCCTACTGATGTAACAAATGGTTATAACAGTATTCAAGCTGATGAACTGGCTAAACATGTAAAAGTACTCGCATCGGATGAGTTTGGTGGCCGTGCTCCTTCATCACCTGGCGAAAAGCTAACGCTTGATTATTTAACTGCGCAGTTTAAAGCTTTAGGTTTAAAACCAGGTAATGGCGACAGTTACTTACAAGAAGTGCCATTGGTTTCTTTAGAAGCTGATTCGAATATGGTGCTTAGTATTGGTGGTAAAGACTATCAATATAAAAAAGATATGGTTATGGGTAGCAGCCGCATTAGCGCACAAGAAGGCATAGAAAATTCTGAACTTGTTTTTGTGGGCTACGGCGTTAATGCACCTGAATACAATTGGAATGATTACGAAGGCTTAGACGTTAAGGGCAAAACGGTTGTAATGCTGGTTAACGATCCGGGCTTTGCAACAAAAGACCCTGCTTTATTTACTGGCGACGCAATGACTTATTACGGTCGTTGGACATACAAATATGAAGAAGCAAGTCGACAAGGTGCCGCAGGTGCAATTATTATTCATGAAACAGCACCTGCGTCATACCCATGGTCAGTAGTTGAAAACTCTTGGAGCGGTGAGCAGTTTGGTTTTCAAAAAGAAAACAACAATATGGACCGCGTAGCCGTTGAAGGCTGGGTTACAACTGACGTAGCAAAAGAGCTTTTTACTAAAGCAGGATTAGATTTCGATACTGCGAAAGAAAACGCAGCTAAAGGTGCTTACCATGTTGATATGGGCGATTTAACTGCTTCTGTTAATGTTAAAAATACGATTAAAAAATCAGTGTCGTATAACTTTATCGCTACGTTACCAGGAAGCGAGCAACCAGATGAGCATGTTATTTACTCGGCGCATTGGGATCACTTAGGTACAGATAAAACACGTAAAGGCGATCAAATTTACAACGGTGCTCACGACAACGCAACGGGTACCGCTGGGCTTATTGAAGTAGCTGAAGCCTTTACTAAATTACCTAAGCATCCTAGCCGCTCAATGACATTTTTAGCGGTAACTGCTGAAGAGCAAGGCTTACTAGGTTCTAAATACTATGCAGCTAACCCAGTGATTGCAGCTAATAAAACAGTCGCTAACATAAACATGGATAGTTTAAATTTATTAGGCAAAGTAAAAGACATGAATGTGGTTGGTATTGGTAAATCACAAATGGATGAGTTTTTAGCAACTGCAGCTAAAGAGCAAGGCAGAACAATATCAGGCGATCCTAAACCATCATCTGGTGGCTATTACCGCTCTGATCACTTTGCATTTGCTAATATGGGCATTCCAGCCATGTACGCAGGCGGTGGCACAGTAGCAGCTGACGAAGAAACAGCTAATTACCGTAAACGCATGAGTTTGGTACTTCGCGGTTGTTATCATCAACCATGTGATCGTTACCGTGACGAATGGGATTTATCGGGTGCTGTTCAAGACTTACAATTGTTTTATAAAGTAGGTTTTGATATTTCTGAGCAAGAGCAATGGCCAACGTGGAATGCAAGCTCAGAATTTCAACGTAAGTAGCATTGGTTTAACATCGAAAAACTCAAAGAGAGTAATCGATTTAAATGAGTGCAAATGATATTGATTATCATTTAATTAAAATATACAGTGCTACTAAGTTTATTTAATTGGTAACACTGTATGATTTTACTCTCTCAAATAGGATTTATTACGCCCGCTTCTAAACGCTTTGTTAGCCAAAATAAACGTTTATTATTACCACTTTTTTTACTGGTATGCTTGGCTGTGCCATCACTTCGTGAAATTACAATAACGGCACTAAGTGATGCTTTTTTTCAAGTTAGCGTATTTGTTGCTGCTACATTATTAATTTATTACTACGCCATAGAGCATTTACCTCAATTAGAGCTTAGTTATTTAAGTGCTAAATCGCCGGTATTAGAAATATTTTTTGCAGCAGTTTTAGGGGCCCTTCCTGGATGTGGTGGTGCAATAATAGTGGTTACCCAGTTTACAAAAGGCCAAGCAAGTTTTGGGGCTATTGTTGCTGTTTTAACAGCTACAATGGGAGATGCCGCATTTTTACTCCTTGCCACTCGCCCTACTGAAGGTTTAACCATAATGGCCATTGGCTTAGTAGTAGGCACGCTTTGTGGTGTTATAGTAAACGCCCTTCATGCAAAAGACTTTTTACGCCCAACAAAGCAAGAACAAAAACACCAAGTTAAAGTATTGCCAACTAGTATAATTAAAATAAGCAAACCCGTTTGGATGTTCGCTATTATTCCAAGCCTCATTATTGCTTTTTTAATTGCATTTAATGTCGACTTTGATCAATTTGGAAAATACACAGGCACAAGTATTAGTATTTTTGGTGCTGCAATGGCGTTATTTACTGTAACTATATGGGCGTATTCTTCTAAAGGTGAAAGCTATAAAGAAGTAACCTCAGAAGACGATGAATGTAATCCACCTTCTAAAATTATTAAAGTACTTCAAGACACACACTTTGTGACCGCATGGGTAGTGGCATCGTTTATGTTGTTTGAGATTTTAGTAAATATTGCAGGGCTTGATTTAAAAAACTGGTTTGCACATTATGCTTATTTAGCGCCACTTATTGCTGTGGTGATTGGTTTTTTACCCGGTTGTGGTCCGCAAATAATTGTTACTACGTTATATATTCAGGGGATCATTCCATTTAGTGCATTAACTGCTAATGCAATATCTAACGATGGTGATGCGTTATTTCCTGCAATTGCAATGGCACCTAAAGCGGCTGTAATTGCGACTGTGTATACATCTATTCCTGCTTTGGCCGTTGGCTATGGCCTTTACTTTTTAAGTTAAAATTGCCATATACAAAAAAGCTCAGCAATTGCTGAGCTTTTTAATTAAGTTATTTTTCTTATACAGAAGCTGGCTCTACAGCTAGCTCTTTTGGATTTGGACCATAATCGTTCTCACCTTCATGTGAGTTTTGTGCAAGAAAAACAATTAAAACAATCCAACCAATTACTGGCACTAACCAAAGTAACTGCCACCAGCCTGAACGACCAGTGTCGTGTAAACGACGTGCACCCGCACTCAATTGAGGGATCAATAAAGCTAAGCTATATATTGAGCTTACGAACATTGTGTTTGTAATACCATCTATAACACTTGTTAAAAGCGAAAAAATAATATTAATTAGCATAAACATCCAAAATGCTTTACGACGATTACGGCCTGAAAAATCTGCGTAGCTACGCAACGCGTTCATATAATGTTCCATGAAATTTCCTTAGTGTTATTTTTTATATTCCCTAACGGGATTAATTTTATTACTTTTTAGTAACACTTGTATCTTAAATAAAAATAAACTCATTTAAAACAAAAAACCAGCAAATTGCTGGTTTTTTATTACATATTAGCAGTTTAGCTATTAACTCATTGCCATCATCATTGCCGATGGATTTTCTAAGTACAATTTCCATAGGTTATTAAAGCGAGCAATAGTGCCGCCATCAATAACACGATGATCGCCAGACCAACTTACTTGCATTATCGCTTTACTCACAACCTGCCCACTTTCGTCAAAACGTGGTAGATGCTGTAGTTTACCAAGCGCAACAATAGCTACTTCTGGTTTATTAATGATGGGGGTCGCAATAGTGCCGCCAATCGCACCAATGTTAGAGATACTAATTGTCCCACCTTTTAAATCATCAGGTGCAACACGCCCTTCTCGCGCTGAGTGAGTTAAGCGTGTTAAATCATTAGCCACATCAACAATACTCTTACTCTGGCACGATTTAATATTAGGCACTAACAAGCCAATTTTTGAATCAACCGCTATACCAATATTATGATCGTTATAATAGGTAAGCTCTGAGCAATCATCATTCACTTTTGAATTAAGTACAGGGTACTCTTTCATTGCTAGCGAGAGTGCTTTTACAAAAAATGGCATCATGGTGAGCTTTACGCCTTGTGCTTTGTACTGCTCTTTTAAGGAGCTGCGCAAAGCTATAAGCTGTGTTAAGTCTATTTCATCACTAAACGTAAAGTGCGGAATAGTTGAAACCGATGCCACCATTTGCTTGGCCATGGCCGCTTTAATGCCTTTAATTTGCTCTACTCGTACGCCACCGCTTTGATTCTGTGTTTGGTTTTGTACAGCACTTTGAGAAGCATCGCTATTAAGCGGTGAAGTATCAATAGTATTTGGCACTTCGCCTTTTACAAACTCTTCAATATCTTGCTTGTAAATACGTCCATTTTTTCCACTACCTGGTACGCACGTTAAATCAACATCAAGTTCACGTGCTTTACGACGAACTGCAGGCGACGCCACCGCTTTTTGATTGATAACCTTTGCAGCTTGCTGCGTTTTAACAGAGGAAACTTTTTCAGCGACGGCATTAGTTTGAGCCTTTACGACCGCTTGGTTTATATCAACATTTGGCTTTACTGCACTGCCTGCAATTGTCATTTGAAACAACGGGCTATGTACTTTTGCTATTTCACCTTTTTGGTAATATAGTTTTTTTACTGTGCCTGTATATTTTGCCGGAATTTGTACTAATGCTTTGTCGGTCATTACATCACAAACCGCTTGGTCTTCTTCTATTTCATCGCCTTCTGCGACTAACCAATCAACAATCTCACACTCAACAATACCTTCACCAATATCTGGTAGTATAAAGTCCTCAACTACATCAGATGTATTGTTATTAGTTTGATTTTCAGCTTGAGCTGGCTCTTCTACTACTTCATTACTAGTACTATCACCAGTTACATCCATAGCAAATAAAGGCGCATGTACTTTAGCAATTTCACCTTTTTGATAATATAGCTTTGTAATAATACCATCATGCACTGCCGGAATTTGTACTAATGCTTTGTCTGTCATCACATCACAAATTGGCTGATCCTCAGATACGGTATCGCCTTCTTGAACTAGCCACTCAACAACTTCGCATTCAACAATGCCTTCACCAATATCGGGTAATATAAAATCTTTCGCCATGGTAACCCCTAAAAATCCATTGATTGTTTAATTGCAGCCAACACTTTTAGTGCACCCGGTACGTATTCTTTTTCAAGTGCCAACGGGTATGGTGTATCTAGACCACATACACGTAAAATTGGCGACTCTAAATGCAAGAAACACTCTTGTTGTATTGTTGCTGCTATTTCGGCACCAAAGCCATTAGTTATAGGCGCTTCATGGCTTACGATTAAACGACCGGTTTTAATAACCGATTTAGCAATCGTTTCAACATCCCATGGTAAAATACTACGAAGGTCAATAACTTCACAGCTTATACCTTGCTCGCTTGCTTGCTGTGCTGCCTCTTCAATAATCTCCATTTGAGCACCCCACGCTAAAAGCGTAATATCGGTACCCTCTTGTACTACTTCAGCCGTGCCTAATTCAATACTATAATCTTCTTCTGGCACTTCGCCTGTTGATGCACGATATAAACGCTTAGGCTCAAAAAATATGACAGGGTTATCATCTTTAATAGAGGCACGTAATAACCCCTTAGCTTGATAAGGGTTACGCGGTACAACCACTTTTAAGCCCGGCGTATGTGCAAAATAAGCTTCGGGTGATTGCGAGTGATATAAGCCACCAGCAATACCACCGCCATAAGGCGTACGAATAGTTAAGTTACCAACATTAAATTCATTACCACTGCGATAACGAAATTTAGCGGCTTCATTTACTATTTGATCGAACGCTGGGAATATATAATCAGCAAATTGAATTTCTGCTAATGCAGGCGCACCAAAAGCCGCTAAGCCATTAGCGAAACCTAAAATACCTTGTTCGGTTAAAGGCGTATTAAAAACGCGATGCTTACCGTACTTTTCTTGCAAACCTGATGTTGCTCTAAATACACCACCGAAGTAACCAACATCTTCGCCAAAAATACAGGCTTGAGGGTATTCGTTCATCGTAATATCGAGGGCAGAGTTAATTGCGTGGAGCATGTTCATTTTAGCCATTACTTAATTCTCCCTGCAGTTACTGGGTAAGCATCTGGGTGCTGTTTTATATGTTCTTTTAATTGCTCGTACTGTCGTTGCAATAACGGAATTGGAGTATCGTAAACGTCAGATACCAATTCTTCTAAAGCAGGCTTGGCAACAACTTCAGCACGCTTAAGCGCTGCTAAAATTTCTTCACGAATCGACTCTTTTGCTTTTATATCGACCTCTTCGTTTAACCAATCTTGCTTGACCAACCATTTTCTAAATTTATCAATAGGACAGATTTGATTATTTGCTTCTTCATCTTTAGAGCGATAACCACTGGGATCGTCTGATGTAGAATGCGCGCCTAATCGATAAGCAATCGATTCAATAAGCACAGGCTCACCTTGTGTTGAGGCTATTTCGCGTGCTTTTTTGGTCGCTGCATACACAGCAAGTGCATCTGTGCCATCAACACGAATTGTTTTAATACCATAACCTACACCACGCGACGCAATACCATCGCCTTTAAACTGTTCATCAGCAGGGGTAGATATGGCATAGCCGTTATTACGTGCAAAAAATATAACCGGCGCTTTGTGAACAGCCGCCATATTTAAGCCCGCATGAAAGTCACCTTCTGATGCAGCACCTTCACCAAAGTAACAAATAGTCACGTTATCAATTGTGCTTGCAAGCTCACCTGTTTTAACGTCGATATGCTTTATTTTTTGACCATATGCATAACCTGTTGCCTGTGGGATTTGCGTACCCAGTGGCGATGAAATCGTCATGTAGTTTAGCGCTTTAGAGCCATAATGGATTGGCATTTGGCGACCTTTACCTAAATCCAATTCATTTGAGAACATTTGGTTCATAAATTGATCGAGTGTAAAACCACGATAATGTAGTGCAGCTTGTTCACGATATTGAGCCATGATCATATCGTCTTGATCAAGAGCAGCAGCAGAGGCTGTAACTGCGGCTTCTTCGCCTAGGCATTGCATATAAAAACTAACACGACCTTGGCGCTGCGCGCCTTGCATACGTTCATCTAACAAACGTATAAAACGCATTGTTTCATATAACTTAATAGCGGTATGTTTTGAAATATCAGGTGCGGTTGCACTAGGATGAATGTCGCCGTCCTCAGTTAAAATACTAAGGGTTGGAATATTAAGTGCTTGGCCATCAATAAATTCAAGCTCGTGGTTAATATTCAGCGATACGTTATTTGGATTACTCATAACCTACCTTCTTTTGTTGTCGGTAAAACAGTGCCCCTTTAAATTATTATTGTGGGTGATTGTTGCTGGTTAAACTTTGCAACATCTGCACTATCTTTAATTAAAGCTGCCAACACTTTACGTTAACGTAAAGTGTTATTCAACACATCTGGGACGAAACAAAAGCAAATACAGGTTAAATAAGTGGCAAGTTAACGATACGGTTACTTTAATTAATAGTAATCATATAGTTAACTTGAAGCCAGTAGTGGTCTGATGAGTTTAATTAGACGAAATTGCTATCAATATCCATTGGAATAACAGTAAGCAGTGCTCTTTGGCCTAATGCTACGCTCGCATTTGGAAATATAATAGCCTCACCTTCAACGTCAGCGTAAATAGCTGTATCACCGTCGGTTGCAAGTAGTTCACCTTTCGCAAAGCCAGTAAAGTTCTCAGCATCATCAGAAAAAGGGAAACTAAAATCATCCTGCGTTCTATTAATTGTGCGGTGCACTGCAAATAACTCAAACTCACTTGCATTAAAATCAGGGTATTTAACTTCATTTTGGCTAATTAATGCAGTTAATGTTTGCTTTGTTTTTTCAAAGCGGGTCATATCATTTTGGCCAAATGGCTTAACTTGACCCAGCTCTACTGTAAACGAGTCTGCACCATGAACAAACGATGAATAATAGCTAAACGTTGTTGCAGGAGATTTCATCATAAGTACGGTATTTACACCACAGCTCAATAAAAATTGTAACTGTGACTTTTTCCATGGCTTACCATGTAAAAATGGATACACAGCAAATTTTTCGTTTTTAGAGCCTCTAATTGCAGTGTGTAAGTCGTAATGACATCGGCTACTGCCTTGCTGGCCACGGGCATAAAAGTCACTTACGTATTGCTCAAGCTTTGCAGCGCGGTTTCGTTCATTATTCATTGGTACACCTTCAACTGTATGGTAACCATTAAATAATCTATTTAAGTTTTCTTCTACAAAACGCAGGCCAATATTAATTGATTGTGGATTACCATAAATAAATAAAACACGCTGCTTAAGGACTAGCTCACCTTTTATAATTTGTTTAATGAGCGCATCACAAATTTCAATTGGCGCAGTTTCGTTACCGTGTACAGCGCTTGAATAAATTACATCTTTGCTTGTTTTAACAGCAGGTTGAAACTCAATTACACCGGTATCGTGTATATTTACACAAGTCCCATTATCTAAAACAAACTCACCTGCATCTAAATGCCATTCGTTATTACGGCTAAGCGTTAAAAAATCACCTGTTTGTTTTAATTCATTTAAGTAAGATGGATTGGCTGACATGTAATAAGCCCTTTAAAAGTAATGTGAGAGTAAACTCTTATACATACATATGCACAAGGTAGAGGTATAGAAACAAAAACGGCTGAATAAATCAGCCGTTTTAAAATTATTAGATTAAGTTAGCTTATAACTGAATCTACAAGCTTTTTAGCTTCTTTTTCAAGTAACGCTAAATGCTCTTCACCTTTAAATGATTCAAGGTATATTTTATAAATATCTTCAGTACCTGATGGACGCGCTGCAAACCAGCCATTTTCAGTGACCACTTTTAAACCACCAATTGCCGCATCGTTGCCTGGTGCATGAGTCAGCTTTTGCAAAATAGGTTCGCCAGCAAGTGTATCTGCTTTAACATCAGTAGCACTCAATGCTTTTAAACGTGACTTTTGGCCGCTTGAGGCCGGTGCATCAAGGCGTTTATAAATTGGAGAACCAAACTCTTGTTCTAGTTCTTTATAAAGCGCTGATGGAGTTTTACCTGTTACTGCAAGTATTTCTGCAGCAAGTAGTCCCATAATAAAGCCGTCTTTATCTGTACACCATACAGAGCCATCAAAACGTAAAAATGCAGCACCTGCGCTTTCTTCGCCACCAAAGGCAAGCTTACCTTTGCTTAAACCTTCAACAAACCATTTAAAGCCTACTGGTACTTCTTTAACTTTACGGTTGTTACGAGCAGCTACTTTATCGATCATTGAACTAGAAACGAGTGTTTTACCAATTTCTACTGTTTCATTCCAATCACGGTGTTTAAGTAAGTAATCAATTGCCACTGCTAAAAAGTGGTTTGGATTCATTAAACCATCTGGCGTTACAATACCGTGACGATCGTAGTCAGGGTCGTTACCAATAGACACATCAAAATCATCTTTTAGCGCAATAAGGTTCGCCATTGAATAAGGTGATGAACAATCCATACGAATTTTGCCATCTTTATCAAGTGGCATAAAAGCAAAACGTGGGTCAACTACATCATTAACGACGGTTAAATCTAAATTATATTTTTTAGCAATAACAGGCCAAAAATTAATACCTGAACCACCGAGTGGATCGATACCAATTTTAATGCCTGCATCGCTAACGGCTTTTAAATTAACGATATTCGCTAAATCATCAATATAAGGAGTCATTAAATCTTCGTAGCGGATAAAGCCTGAACGTGAAGCTTTAGCGAATGGGAATAGCTCAACTTCAACCAAGTCTTCTAATAAAAGTTGATTTGCTCTGTCTTCAATCCATTTAGTAACGTCGGTATCAGCAGGTCCGCCATTAGGTGGGTTGTATTTAAAGCCACCATCTTCAGGAGGGTTATGCGAAGGCGTAACAACAATTCCGTCTGCAAGCTCATTTGGGTGTAGCTTGTTATGGCTAACTATGGCGTGGCTGATAACTGGCGTTGGTGTAAAGTCACCGTTTTCTTGCGTTATCACTTGCACTTCGTTAGCAACTAAAACTTCAATAGCTGAATTAAATGCAGCCTCACTCAGTGCGTGTGTGTCTTTACCTAAAAATAACGGACCAAAAATATCATTTTGTTTTCTATAATCACAAATAGCCTGAGTAATCGCTAAAATGTGTGACTCGTTAAATTTAACATCGTAAGAACAACCACGGTGGCCTGATGTACCAAAAGCCACACAATGCTCTGGATTTTGTTCAAGATCAGGTTCGTTTAAGTAATACGCAGATACTAATTTAGGTACGTTAACCAGTGCTGATTGTGGAGCAGTTTTGCCTGCGCCTGAGTGAATAGCCATTATATTTCCTTACAGGTAATCGCGAATTTTTTCAGCTTGCTCTGCACTATATCCAAGGCAAAGAGCAACTTCATGAAGCATCATTTTTTTACGCGTTGTATTAGAATTTGTCATAACCCAATATTCACTATCAGTTATGTTTTTAGGGTTCATACTACTACCGCTATTTACTAAGGCTTCTTTACTAGTAGCAAAGTAAACACGGTCACGCCCTTTTATATCTAGCACAGCCGAAAAATCAGTTTTATGGGTGCGGTAAAATGCACTTAAAATAAACAAAAAGCGCCCAACAACACCCTTTTGCATTGCCAGCTCTTCTTTATTTAATACATTAAAAACATTATCATTTAATACATTAAAAACATTATCGCTTTTTTGCTTCACGGGTGCGTGAGCTACAGGCGTTTGTTTTTTTGAAGTCTCAGCAGCAGGTAGCTCTGAGCTTTTTAATGTGGCGGTAGACGTAGTCGCAGTTTGATTATTTTGAGTTAGTTCTACGTTTGCGGTTTGAATTTTTTCGCCGCTCAGATTTAATAAACGACGTAAAATAGTGGATGCACTTTCACCAATACTTTGCGTATTGCTTGCAATATACTGATATAACTCGTCGTCTATGTCGATTTGTTTCATGTTCTTCCTGTCATTACGGGTCACATTTTTTTCTCCCGTGTGATTATACCCAAACCAATCAGAAATGCGAGTTACAACAAGCACTCCCGTAAACATATTAATATTTACTTGATTGTTGTTGATTTAACAAACAAAAGCCCAATTTAATAAATAGTCGCTGTATTTTTTGCTTTTTAGAGCAATGCTCGGCAAACTATTGCGAAATTTTCAGGAGGCGTGTATGCAGTTAAATTACAAGCAACAAGGGCAAGGCCCTAATGTTATTTTGATCCACGGACTTTTTGGATCATTAGAAAACCTAAATGTAATCGCAAAACCATTAAGTGAACACTTTAATGTTATTAACGTTGATTTACGCAACCACGGGCTTTCTCCTCATAGTGATGAAATGAACTACCCTGCAATGGCTCAAGATATTGTTGAGTTATTAGCACATTTAAACATAGATAAAGCTCATTTAGTTGGCCACTCTATGGGTGGGAAAGTCGCAATGGAATTAGCACTAACACACCCTGAACTGGTAAATAAATTGGTTGTACTTGATATCGCACCTGTTAGTTACCCTGCTCGCCACACAAAAATATTACAAGCATTAAAAGCAGTTTCAACGCAGTCAATAGACGATAGAAAGCAAGCTGATGCAATTATGCAGCCTTATATTGAAGAGCTGGGGGTTCGACAGTTTTTACTTAAAAGCCTCGCTAAAAATCAAGAAGGTCATTTAGCATGGCGATTTAACCTAAATGTGCTTGACGAAAAATATTCGACAATTACGTCCAATGTTAATGAAAACAATTCTTGTTTATGCGATACTCTTTTCATTAAAGGTAATGATTCTGACTATATATTGCCCGAGCATCGTACTGCAATTACAGCACGCTTTAAAAACACCAAGGCTAAAATTATTCATGGCGCAGGTCATTGGCTTCATGCTCAAAAGCCTCTTGCTGTTAATAAAGCGATAAATGACTTTTTAACTGCGGTTTAAAGCAATTTTAATCGCGTGTTTTTGATTCAGCGCACTAAATATATGAATATTTATATGCTATAGTACGCGCCGTTTAATTTAAAGGTTATACGTTGATGGTCAGTCAGTTAATTAACGAATTTGATACCCTAGGGTTGTATTTTGGCTTAGCCGGTATTTTCATATTCATCGGCATGGCAATTAAAGACGTACTAAAAAGTGGCAATGTGCCAAAGTTCGGACAATACATTGTTTGGGGCGTGCTCTTTTTAGGTTGTTCAGGCTTTATTGCTAAAGGGCTTATTCAAGTATTTTGGCAAGGCGCAGGTGTAGGTTAAGCATGGCGAAGTCAGAAACAGATAGAACTACACTCGATTTATTTGAATACGAAAAACGCCCAGGCAGACCTAAAACCAATCCCCTTTCTCGGGATATGCAGTTAAAGGTAAATAAACGTAATCAAATAAAAAGAGATAAAGCACGTGGTTTAAAGCGTGTTGAATTTAAAGTTTCATCGCAGTTATATCAAGCATTGAGTGATATGGCAGATGCACAAAATATTAGCCGTAGTGCGCTGATTGAAACGATTTTACAAGAAAGATTGGCTATTGATACATAAAAGGTTTTAAATCCATGGCAAGTGTAGGCATTTTTTTCGGAAGTGACACAGGTAACACAGAACACGTAGCAAAAATGATCCAAAAAGAATTGGGTAAAAAGCTAGTGGCTGTTCATGATATTGCAAAAAGCTCTAAAGAAGAGATTGCTGAATTTGACTTAATCTTATTCGGTATCCCTACTTGGTACTACGGTGAAGCTCAATGTGACTGGGATGACTTTTTCCCAGAACTTGAGGAAGTAGACTTTGAAGGTAAACTTGTTGCTATTTTTGGTTGTGGTGACCAAGAAGATTACGCTGAGTACTTTTTAGATGCAATGGGCATGATCAACGATATTGTTACTGAACGTGGCGCTATTGTTGTGGGCCATTGGCCAAGTGAAAGCTATGACTTTGAAGCATCTAAAGGAATGGCTGATGATAAGCACTTTGTAGGTTTGGGTATCGACGAAGACCGTCAACCAGAGCTTACAGAACAACGTGTTAAAGCATGGTCTGCTCAAGTATATGAAGAAATGTGTTTAAGTGAATTAGCTGACTAATTTACTGCATATATCGCTAGCTGTTTAAATAATTATCAAACAGTTAGCGTTTTAAGCTTTAGAGGCAATATAAATCAATTGTTCTTTGCACTTAACGCTTAGGCACGTTATCCTGTTTGTTGCTAATGTGTCGTGTACATCTTTGCAAGATGTCTAGTATAACCAAATAAAATTGAGACAGATTTAATGACTGATCATAACTTGGAACTTAAAAAAGCCGGTTTAAAAGTAACTTTACCGCGTATTAAAATATTAGAGATTTTACAATCTCCAGATAACCAACACATCAGTGCTGAAGATGTTTACAAAATTCTTTTGGATCTAGGTGAAGAAATTGGTCTTGCAACTGTATACCGCGTACTTAACCAATTTGATGATGCGGGTATTGTAAGCCGTCATCACTTTGAAGGCGGAAAATCAGTATTTGAACTTTCTGGAAGCACTCACCACGATCATTTAGTATGTTTGAAATGTGGCAAAGTGGTAGAGTTTGAAGATGACATGATTGAGCGTCGTCAACTAGAAATTGCTGAAGAAAATGGTATTACTCTTACAAACCATTCTTTGTATTTATACGGTGAGTGTAACGATAAAGCAGCGTGTAAAGAATTTAGCGACGCTAACAGCTAATACCGCTTTTAAAAAGCAATAAAAAACCTGCTAAGTGCAGGTTTTTTTGTGCCTAAAAGACGATAATATTGAATATACCCAGTAAATCCTGGGTATATTTTAAGTATTACTTATTGAGTTTTAGACCATGAATCGCGAAGACCCACTGTTTGATTAAATACAACGTTCTCTGATTTAGAATCACGAGAGAAATAACCTGTACGCTCAAACTGAAAGCCCTGCTCTGCATGTGAATTAGCAAGCGATGGTTCTAATTTAGCATTAGGTAAAACAACCAGTGACTCCGGGTTTAGCGTAGTTTCAAATTCCTCTGCAGCTGCTGGATTTGGTACGCTAAACAAACGGTCGTATAAACGAACTTCTGCACTAATAGACTCTGGTGCTGAAACCCAATGAATAACACCTTTTACTTTACGACCATCACTTGGGTTTTTACCAAGTGTTTCGCTGTCGTAAGTACAGAAGATAGTTGTGATTTCGCCATTTTCGTCTTTTTCAACACGCTGCGCTTTAATAACATAAGCGCCACGCAAACGTACTTCTTTATCAAGCACTAAACGTTTGAATTTGTTATTCGCTTCTTCTTTAAAGTCTTCTCGTTCGATGTAAATTTCGCGAGTAAACGGTACATCACGACGACCCATTTCTTCTTTATTTGGGTGATTAACCACTGATAAAGTTTCAACCTTGTCTGCATCGTAGTTTTCAATAACAACTTTAACAGGATCGAGCACAGCCATTGCACGTGGTGCATTTTCGTTTAAGTCTTCACGGATACAAGCTTCAAGCATGCCCATTTCAACCATATTCTCTTGTTTTGTTACACCAATACGCAAACAAAATTCACGGATTGAACCTGGTGTATAACCACGACGACGTAAACCTGCAATAGTAGGCATGCGAGGGTCATCCCACCCTTCTACATAGTTATTTACTACTAAATCATTTAGCTTACGCTTTGACATAATAGTGTATTCAAGATTTAAGCGCGAAAACTCAATTTGTTGCGGGTGACACTCTAAACTAATGTTATCAAGTACCCAGTCGTATAAACGACGGTTATCTTGGAACTCTAATGTACATAATGAATGTGTAATACCTTCAAGCGCATCAGAAATACAGTGAGTGAAGTCATACATTGGGTAAATGCACCACTTATCACCTGTTTGGTGATGATGAGCAAAACGTACACGGTAAATAATTGGATCGCGAAGCACCATAAATGAGCTTGCCATATCAATTTTAGCACGCAGTACACATTCTCCTTCTTTGAATTCGCCAGCACGCATTTTTTCAAATAACGCTAGGTTTTCTTCAACTGAAGTATCTCTATAAGGACTGTTTTTACCTGGCTCTTTTAATGTACCGCGGTACTGTCGTGCTTCGTCTGCAGTTAAAAAACAAACGTACGCTAAGCCTTTTTCAATAAGCTCTACTGCGTAACCATATAAAGTATCAAAATAGTTAGAAGAATACTTTATGTCGCCATCCCAATTAAAGCCTAACCACTGTACATCCTCTTTAATAGAGTTAACGTAGTTAATGTCTTCTTTTTCAGGGTTTGTATCGTCAAAACGTAGGTTACATAAACCGTTGTAGTCTTTTGCGATACCAAAATTCAAACAAATTGATTTGGCATGGCCAATATGTAAAAAGCCATTTGGCTCAGGTGGAAAACGTGTATGCGTTGTCGCATGTTTGCCACTTGCTAAGTCTTCATCAATTCGGGTTCTAATAAAGTTACTTGGGCGATTCTCAATTTCCGCCATAGGAGTGTGATCCTCTAAATATTACGTAATAACAAAACTAATGCATTATTACAAAAACATACACTAACATACAGCAATAGATTAAGGTTTATTTTAGATATTGATTAACTTTAATCCACTTGTTCAATTGTTTATGAATAAAATTTGTTTTAACGCAACATTTAGGTCATCAAAGCCAATTATAGTAGCTAAATAACCTACTTTATAAGGATTCTAAGATGGCGACACTTAATCAACACCGTGTATATATTCCAACTAATGCACGCGCTAACCACTATTTATTGGCTGAAATTATACCTAATGAAGCATTTTATAATAGCTTTAGCACTATAAACTGTTGCTACGAGCGTATTGCGCGTCAATTATTTGCATGTTGTGATGAGTATGAACTGCATAATGTACATTTATTAGCAAACGATAAACTACCGGTTGTACGCTTTCATGATGAGTCATATCAACTAGAAACCGACAAGCAGATGTTGTTTTTTTATAATCCTCGTTATCACGAGGCACATAAAATTTATTACTCACCAGATATAAAAAGTAAGAAAATACGTTTCTTGTTTTTAGCCACGGGTGAAGACTTACGTGCAAACTCCGCTTTGTTTCACAATAGAGTGAAAAAAGTATTAAACTTACTCCAAGAACAGTTATTTATAAATCAGCCCCAATTTAAACTTCGCGATCACCAACATCTAACTTACGATTTATTTGCTAAAGATAAGGGAAATAAAGAGAGTTATGGATATAAACTCAGAAGCCTCTACCCTCGTTATCAATCAAGGCAATGTAATATCCCTAGTGACTATGCTGAAATGACTTACGCAACATTTACCATTGCGGTTTCTCGAGCCATCAAAACACAGTTTCAAACAATGGTGAACAATAACGATGTGGAAAAGTTTTATGATTACTTTGCAGATAGTTTTAAACGCGCATGTGAAAAAAACAAACTAACACACGGTGCAATGGTAGCTAATGGCGCAATACCCATTGTCCGAAACAGTAAAATAGATAAAAATGAAGGTAATGCAGAGTTACAAAAGTTGAGCTTTGATGTTGAATCAAATGAAAATCAATTTAAGTATTTTTATGAAGCAACAAAATTAGTAGAAACACTACATTTTGTTATTGTAGCAACGCAGCAGGATAAACATGAAATTGGTTATGGCCGCTTTATGAACCAAGTAGAGAAAACAATTCATGCATTATGTAACGAGCTGGCTATAAATAAACAACGACAAGATTTGACTGTACGCTTTTTTCAGCATATTAGTTATCCGTTCTAAATTTACCTCAATAACAAAAAGGCCCGCATAAGCGGGCCTTTTCAAAGGAAACAAGCAATTACCAGCCTGTTTTCTCTTTAAGTGCTTTACCGATTTCAGCAAGTGAACGTACAGTTTTTACGCCCGCAGCTTCTAATGCAGCAAATTTCTCATCAGCAGTACCTTTACCGCCTGCGATGATTGCGCCAGCGTGACCCATACGCTTACCTTCTGGTGCAGTAACACCAGCAATGTAAGATACTACAGGTTTAGTTACGTTAGCTTTGATGTACTCTGCAGCTTCTTCTTCTGCAGTACCACCAATTTCACCAATCATTACGATTGCTTCAGTTTGTGGATCTTTTTCGAACATTTCTAAAACGTCGATAAAGTTAGTACCTGGGATTGGATCACCACCAATACCAACACACGTAGACTGACCAAAACCAGCATCAGTAGTTTGCTTAACCGCTTCGTACGTTAAAGTACCAGAGCGAGAAACAATACCTACTTTACCAGGTTTGTGGATGTGACCAGGCATGATACCAATCTTAGTCTCACCAGGAGTAATAACACCTGGACAGTTAGGACCGATCATACGAGTACCTGTTTGATCTAGTTTAACTTTAACGTCAACCATATCAAGCGTAGGGATACCTTCAGTGATACAAACAATCAGCTCGATGCCAGCATCGATAGCTTCTAAGATTGCATCTTTACAGAAAGGAGCTGGTACGTAGATAACTGAAGCAGTTGCGCCAGTTTCTTGAACAGCATCACGAACTGTGTTGAATACAGGAAGACCAAGGTGCGTTTGACCACCTTTACCTGGGCTTACACCACCAACCATTTGTGTACCGTACTCAAGCGCTTGCTCTGAGTGGAAAGTACCTTGGCCACCAGTGAAACCTTGACAGATAACTTTTGTATCTTTATTGATTAATACAGACATTATTTGCCCTCCGCAGCAGCAACAACTTTCTCAGCAGCGTCTGTTAGTGATTCAGCAGCAATGATATCTAGACCTGAGTTCTTAAGAACTTCACGACCTAATTCAGCATTAGTACCTTCTAAACGTACAACTACAGGTACATTTACGCCAACTTCTTTAACTGCGCCAATGATACCTTCAGCAATCATGTCACAACGTACGATACCGCCAAAGATGTTTACTAAAACAGCTTTAACATTGTCGTCAGAAAGAATGATTTTGAATGCTTCAGAAACACGTTCTTTAGTCGCGCCGCCGCCAACATCTAGGAAGTTAGCCGGTTTGCCGCCGTGTAGGTTTACGATGTCCATAGTACCCATTGCTAGGCCTGCACCGTTAACCATACAACCTACATTGCCATCTAGAGCAACGTAGTTAAGCTCGAAGCTTGCTGCGTGTGCTTCACGTGCATCTTCTTGAGATGGATCGTGGAACTCACGGATTTTAGGCTGACGGTAAAGTGCATTACCATCAATACCGATTTTTCCGTCAAGACAGTGAAGGTTACCTTCGTCTGTAATTACTAACGGGTTGATTTCAAGTAGTGCGAAATCAAAATCAGTAAACATGTTACCAAGACCCATAAAGATCTTAACAAACTGCTTCATTTGTACTGGGTTAAGACCCAATTTGAAGCCTAGTTCACGTGCTTGGTAAGCTTGAGGACCCACTAATGGATCAATTTCAGCTTTGTGGATAAGCTCTGGTGTTTCTTCTGCAACAGTTTCAATTTCAACGCCGCCTTCAGTAGACGCCATGAAAACTACTTTGCGAGATGCACGGTCAACTACTGCACCTAGGTACAATTCGTTAGCAATGTCAGTACAGCTTTCAACTAAAATTTTAGCTACTGGCTGGCCTTTCTCGTCTGTTTGGTAAGTAACTAGGTTTTTACCCAACCAGTTAGCTGCAAACGCTTTTACTTCGTCGATAGTTTTTACTAGCTTTACACCGCCAGCTTTACCACGTCCACCTGCGTGAACCTGAGTTTTAACAACCCACATATCACCGCCGATTTTTTCAGCAGCTGCTGCAGCTTCTTCAGGTGTATCGCAAGCGAAACCCTGAGAAACTGGTAAACCATATTCGGCAAAAAGTTGTTTTGCCTGATACTCATGCAAATTCATGATGCTTTATCCAATTTTTTATACTAAAAGAGCTGAATATTTTTTCAAATAAACAACTATCCCAAATTGCGCACCTAGTATAGATCCCAAGGCTTAACATGAAAACCCCAGTAAGACCAAAGGCGCAAAAAAAAAGCTGTGAATGTTCATTCACAGCTTACATTTCATACAACTAGATTAAACATCTAGCAATAAGCGAGTTGGATCTTCAAGTAACTCTTTAATAGTCACTAAGAAACCAACAGATTCTTTACCATCAATGATACGGTGGTCATAAGAAAGTGCTAAATACATCATAGGTAATATTTCTACTTTACCATTTACAGCCATCGGACGGTCTTGGATTTTATGCATACCCAAAATTGAAGACTGTGGCAAGTTAATGATAGGTGTAGATAGTAATGAACCAAATACGCCGCCATTTGTAATAGTGAAATTACCACCGGTCATATCTGCAAGCGTTAGCTTACCATCACGACCTTTAAGTGCTAATTCACGAATACCCTTTTCGATTTCAGCAACAGATAGTTTGTCACAATCTTTAAGTACTGGAGTAACTAGACCACGTGGAGTAGATACTGCAATGCTAATATCAAAATAGTTATGGTAAACAATATCGTCACCATCAATTGATGCATTAACATCTGGGAAGCGTTTAAGTGCTTCAGTTACCGCTTTCACGTAGAAAGACATGAAACCTAAACGAATACCATGACGCTTTTCAAATACTTCTTGGTACTGCTTACGAAGGCTCATGATTGGTTCCATGTTCACTTCGTTGAATGTTGTTAACATTGCAGTTGAATTTTTAGCTTCAAGAAGACGTGTAGCAATCGTTTTACGTAAACGAGTCATAGGAACACGTTTTTGAGTACGATCGCCCATCGGTGCTGCAGGAGCAGAAGCTTCTGCTTTTTTAGCCGCTGGCGCTGGTGCTTTTAAGAACGTATCAACGTCTTCTTTAGTTACGCGGCCATTTTTACCCGTGCCGTTAATTTTAGAAGCGTCTAAGCCTTTCTCAGCAATTAAACGACGAACTGATGGTGTTAACACATCTGAACTTTCGCTAGAATCTGCTGCTGGCGTTTCGTCTGCTTTTGCAGCTGGAGCCGCTGGTGCACCGCCTGCTTTAACCGAACCAATTACTTGCTCGCCTAGTACAGTATCGCCTTCGTTGTGAATGATATCACCCATGATGCCATCTTCTTGAGCGACTACTTCAAGAACAACTTTATCTGTTTCAATATCTACCAAGTTTTGGTCGCGTGTTACTGCGTCACCTGGTTGTACATGCCATGTAGCAATTGTTGCGTCTGCAACTGATTCTGGAAGTACAGGTACTTTAATGTCCACTTCTTTACCTTCTGATGCTGGTGCTGATTGCGCCGCTGGCGCGTCTTCTGATTTAGCTGGTGCTGATTCTTCTTTAGATGAACCTTCACTTGCTGGCGCTGCATCAGCATCACCAAGTAAACCCATAACTTGATCGCCAAGTACGGTTGCACCTTCTTCTTGTGATATTTCTGTAATTACACCGTCATGCTGTGCAACAACTTCTAAAACCACTTTATCTGTTTCAATGTCTACTAAGTTTTGATCGCGAGTTACTTTGTCGCCAACACTTACATGCCATGTAGCAACGGTAGCATCTGCAACCGACTCAGGAAGAACAGGAACTTTAATTTCTGTGCTCATTGCTTATCCTTTATTTTCTATAGTAAGCGCGTCGGCAACGAGCGCTTGTTGTTCTTTAGTATGTACTGACATGTAACCACACGCTGGTGATGCAGACGCTTTACGTCCTGCATATTTTAATTTAGCACCTTGTGGGATTGCATCAATAAAGTGATGTTGTGAACAGTACCATGCACCTTGGTTTTGTGGCTCTTCTTGACACCATACAAAATCAGTTACGTGTTGGTAACGCTCCATAATTGTTTGCATTTCGTCATGTGGGAACGGATATAACTGCTCAACACGAACAATAGCAATATTATCTTGCTCTAGCTTACGACGCTCTTGTAATAGTTCGTAATAAACTTTACCACTACAAAATACAACGCGTTCAACTTTCTCAGGGTTAATATCATCAACTTCGTCGATCATATTATGGAAAACACCATGCGATAGCTCTTCAAGCGATGAAGTTGCAAGAGGATGGCGAAGCAACGACTTAGGCGTCATAACAATCAACGGACGACGTAGTGGTCGAACTGATTGACGACGAAGCATAGCGTAAACTTGTGCAGGAGTAGATGGAACACATACTTGCATGTTGTGATCAGCACATAGTTGTAGGAAACGCTCTAAACGAGCTGAACTATGTTCTGGACCTTGTCCTTCGTAGCCATGTGGTAACAAAATTGTAAGACCACATAAACGGCCCCATTTTTGCTCACCAGAACTTAGGAATTGGTCAAATACAACCTGTGCACCGTTGGCGAAATCACCAAACTGTGCTTCCCAAAGCACTAATGAAGTAGGCTCTGCAGTTGCATAACCGTATTCAAAAGCAACAACAGCTTCTTCAGATAAAACAGAGTCAAATACTTCAAAAGTACCTTGATCTTCGCTTAAGTGCTGTAGAGGTGTATAAGTAGCGCCGTCTGATTGACTGTGAACAACAGCATGACGATGGAAGAATGTGCCACGCCCTGAATCCTGACCAGTTAAACGAATGTCAGTGCCTTCAGTTGCGATTGTTGCATAAGCAAGTGTTTCTGCCATACCCCAATCTAGAGGTTTCTCACCAGAAGCCATTAATTTACGATCATCGTAAATCTTTTTAACGCGTGACTGTGCTTTATATTGCTCTGGGTAAGAAGCGATTTTCTCACCGAGTGCTTTGAGCTCTTCAACAGGCACGCTGGCATCGTAATCAACATCCCATTCATGGCCAACATACTTTGCCCAATCTGAAGAATGCGATGTCTCTGGTTGTATTTCTGAAACAACACAGTTGCCTTCGTCTAATGCATTACGGTACTCATCAGCAAGTGCTTTTATTTCTTGTTCAGAAAAAGAGCCTTCAGCTATAAGTTGATCTGCGTAAATTAAACGTGGAACTGGGTGCTTTTTAATTTTTTGGTACATAACAGGCTGAGTTGCATTAGGCTCATCAGCTTCATTGTGACCATGGCGACGGTAACATACTAAATCGATTACTACGTCACGTTTAAACTGGTTTCTGAAATCAAGTGCAATTTGAGTAACAAATGCAACTGCTTCAGGGTCATCAGAGTTAACATGGAAGATAGGTGACTGAACCATTTTAGCAATGTCAGTACAGTAATCTGTAGAGCGTACATCGTCTTGTTTAGATGTAGTAAAACCAACTTGGTTATTTACAACAATACGAATACTACCACCACAACTAAACGCGTTAGTTTGTGATAAGTTAAACGTTTCTTGTACAACACCTTGGCCTGTAACCGCAGAATCACCATGAATTGTAATTGGTAAAGCTTTAATACCAGAACTGTCACCTAAGCGGTCAAGACGAGCACGTACTGAGCCCATAACAACTGGGTTTACAATTTCAAGATGAGACGGGTTAAACGCAAGCGCCATATGAACATTGCCACCTTTAGTAGCAAAGTCAGATGAATAACCCATGTGGTATTTAACATCGCCAGAACTTAATGTTTCTTTATGTTTACCAGCAAACTCATCAAATAACTCTGATGGATTTTTACCAAGTACATTTACAAGAACATTTAAACGACCACGGTGAGCCATACCAATAACAGCTTCTTGTTGGCCGCTTTCACCAGCGCGGTGAATAAGCTCTTTTAACATTGGAACTAACGCATCGCCACCTTCAAGTGAGAAACGCTTAGCACCTGGGAACTTAGCCCCTAAATATTTTTCAAGTCCGTCAGCAGCAGTTAATCCTTTTAGGATACGCAGCTTTTCGTCTTTTTCGAATTTTGGCCTAGACTGGACAGATTCTAAACGCTGTTGTAACCAACGCTTTTCCTCTGTTGATGTGATGTGCATATACTCAGCGCCAATTGAACCACAATATGTAGTTTTTAGTGCTTGGTATAGTTCACCTAAAGGCATAGTATCGCGGCCTACGGCAAACGATCCTACGTTAAACTCGCGGTCAAAATCACTTGAAGATAAGTCGTGGTACTCTAGCTCTAAATCTCGTACACGCTCTCGTTGCCAAATACCTAATGGATCTAGGTTTGCATTTTGGTGTCCACGAAAACGGAAAGCATTAATAAGTTGTAGAACTTTAACCTGTTTAAGGTCACCGCCACTACCCTCTGCTACCACTACTTCTCTATGCTTGTTTTTTGCAAGCTGTGCAAACTGCGTTCGAACTTCTGAATGTTTTACTTCAACATCCACACCATCAACTTTAGGTAATTGTTCGAACACTTCTCGCCATTCATCTGGCACAGAAGTCGCATCGTCTAAATACGCTTCATAAAGCTCTTCTACATAAGCAACGTTGCCGCCGTTTAAATGTGAAGATTCTAGCCATGCCTTCATCACACCTTCGTGCATTTATAAGCCCTTTTCTTTAGCGCAGAAATTAATAGTTATCATAACAAGATGGCTAATAACCTGTATTAGCCATCTTACGTTTACTAAGTAATCAAACCGCTCGGTTTAATAACATAGATTTGATTTGCCCAATTGCTTTAGTCGGGTTAAGACCCTTAGGACAAACGCTAACACAGTTCATGATACTGTGGCAACGGAACACACTGAACGCATCGTCTAAATCCGCTAAACGTTCTTCAGTTGCTGTATCTCGGCTATCAGCTAAGAAACGGTAAGCGTGAAGAAGGCCTGCTGGACCAATGAACTTGTCTGGGTTCCACCAGAACGAAGGACACGATGTCGAACAACATGCACACAAAATACACTCATATAGCCCATCTAATTTATCACGTTCTTCAATAGATTGAAGACGCTCGCCTGCTGCAGGCTGATCATTAATTAAATAAGGTTTAACTTTTTCGTACTGAGTGTAGAACTGACTCATGTCAATAACAAGGTCACGAACCACAGGTAAGCCTGGTAACGGACGTACTACAATTTTACCTTTGCCATTTTTTTGTAGCGTAGATAAAGGAGTAATACATGCTAAACCATTTTTACCATTCATGTTAACACCATCAGATCCACACACACCTTCACGGCATGAACGACGAAAAGATAGTGTAGGATCTTGTTCTTTTAAAAGAATAAGTGCATCTAACACCATCATGTCGTGACCTTCCTCTGTTTGCAAGGTGTATTCTTGCATACGAGGAGCGTTGTCAACATCTGGATTATAACGATAAACTGAAAATTGTACTTGTGCCATCGTCTATCTCCTAGTAAACACGTGCTTTAGGTGGGAAAGCTTCACGCGTTTTAGGCGCATAGTTTACATCACGCTTACTCATTTCATCCGTTACAGGATTGAATACTGAGTGACATAACCAGTTTTCGTCATCACGATCTGGGTAGTCAAAGCGAGAATGTGCACCACGGCTTTCTGTACGGAAGTTTGCAGCTACTGCAGTTGAGTAAGCTGTTTCCATTAAGTTATCTAGTTCAAGACATTCGATACGCTGCGTATTGAAGTCTGATGATTTATCATCAAGACGAGCATGTTGCAGACGTTCACGAATTTCTTTAAGTTCTTGAAGACCTGAAGCCATTGAATCGCCTTCACGGAATACCGAGAAGTTAAGCTGCATACATTGCTGTAGGTCTTTTTTGATTTGAACTGGATCTTCACCTTGGCCAGCCGTTGAATTTTCCCAACGGTTGTAACGTGCAAGAGACGCTTCTAAATCTGACTCTGAAGCCGCTTTTGATACTTCAACATCTTTAAGGTATTTACCTAAGAAGTTACCAGCAGCACGGCCAAATACAACTAAATCTAGTAATGAGTTACCACCTAGGCGGTTTGCACCGTGTACAGATACACATGCAATCTCACCAACAGCAAATAAACCTTCAACTACTTTTTCGTTGCCTTGAGCATCGATTTGTAGTGCTTGTCCATTTACGTTAGTAGGAACACCACCCATCATATAATGACAAGTAGGAATTACTGGAATTGGCTCTTTAGCTGGATCAACGTGAGCGAATGTTTTAGCTAGGTCACATACGCCAGGAAGACGTAGGTTAAGCGTTTCTTCACCTAAATGGTCAAGTTTCAGCTTGATATGAGGACCCCAAGGACCATCACAACCACGACCTTCACGGATTTCAGTCATCATTGAACGCGCAACAACATCGCGAGACGCTAAGTCTTTTGCATTTGGTGCGTAACGTTCCATGAAGCGCTCGCCATCTTTATTTAAAAGATAACCGCCTTCACCACGACAACCTTCAGTTACTAGCGTACCAGCACCTGCAATACCCGTTGGGTGGAACTGCCACATTTCCATGTCTTGCATAGAAATACCAGCGCGTGTTGCCATACCAACACCGTCACCGGTGTTAATGTGAGCATTTGTTGTTGATGCGAATATACGACCTGCACCACCAGTGGCTAATACAACTGCTTTAGATTTGAAGAAAGTGATTTCACCTGTTTCAATCTCAATTGCTGTACACCCTACTACATCGCCATTGTCGTTTTTAACTAAGTCAAGTGCATACCACTCAGAGAATACATTTGTTTTGTTTTTAACGTTTTGTTGATATAGAAGATGAAGTAAAGCATGACCAGTACGGTCAGCTGCAGCAGCAGTACGTGCGGCTTGTTCACCACCAAAGTTTTTCGATTGACCACCGAAAGGACGTTGGTAAACACGGCCATTTTCAAAACGAGAAAATGGTAGTCCCATGTTTTCTAATTCAGTAATAGCTTCTGGGCCAGTTTGACACATGTATTCAATAGCGTCTTGGTCACCGATAAAATCGGAACCCTTAACGGTATCGTACATATGCCATTCCCAGTTGTCTGCGTGTGAATTACCAAGCGCTACTGTAATACCACCTTGAGCAGATACAGTGTGTGAGCGCGTTGGAAATACTTTAGATATTAATGCACACGTTTTGCCAGATTCTGTAATTGCTAAAGCAGCGCGCATACCAGCACCACCTGCACCAATTACTACGGCGTCAAATTCACGAACAGAATATTTCACTTAAACACCCCATAATACGATTAGACCAATAGCTACGTAAGCAACGGCCATTAGGTTTAAAACAAAACCTAAAACAGCACGCAACTTCGAACACTTAACATAGTCTGTAAGAACTTGCCAAAGGCCAATGCGGGTATGAACCATAATGCAAATAAGGGTAATTAAAGTAAACCCTTTCATTGCTAGGTTAGAGAAGAGGCCTGTCCAGGCTTCGAAAGTGACTTCTGGCGTCGCTAAAAAATAGCCGATAATAAAAATCGCGTACGCGCTGATTATTAATGCCGTGGTACGTAAAGATACGAAATCTTGTACACCATCACGTTTTAGAGTTGCTTGATTTAAAACCATATCCACACCCCTGCCAATACGGCAAACACAACACCAAGAGCCATTGATACTTTAGCGCTGAGGTTACCTGATTCAAGTTCTTCCCAATGTCCCATATCCATAATCATATGACGGATGCCACCAATAAGGTGATAACCTAATACAGAAACAGTGCCCCAAGCTATAAATTTGGCAATGAATCCGTTAAACAGACCCTTGACGAATTCAAAACCTTCAGCTGAAGAGAGAGACTCAGACCAAGCCCAAATGACAAACGTTAAAGCAAAAAACAATGCAACACCGGTGACGCGGTGAAAAATTGAAGCTTTAGCCGTTGCCGGCATAGATATAGTTGTTAGATCTAGATTTACAGGTCTTTGCTTTTTCACAGTTACTTGCCCATCTTTGCTCACAGTGGAGCTCATCTACTTGTTTTTCTAAAAACCCACCAAATATTACTGATGGAACTATCAGAATAAACGTATCAAAATAGTTAAAGTTCACAAAACAGTAAATTTTAAGCTGTTAAGAATATGTTTACCCAAATACAATACGGTTTAAAACCACCGTTAGTATATATACCCACAGGACTTTTTACAATTCTTGTTTATTTAGAGATGTTTGCGAATTAGCCAATAGTATTATATTTAATTAATACCGAATATTTATTATACATATATGCATAATGTTTATAAAAATTGACTTTAACCCCCTCTTTCACGTTAAAATGCGAAGATGTGCTTAAAACAGATTTCAGAACTTTAAAATCTAAAAATCAGAATAGATATCTTAATAGGAGATACATAGCGATGGCAGATAAAAAAGCCACAGTCCATATTGATGGACTAGATCCAATCGAACTTCCAATTTATCAAGGCACTGCTGGCCAAGATGTAATCGACGTACGTACGTTAGGTTCACATGGTCACTTTACTTATGACCCAGGTTTCATGTCGACTGGTTCTTGTGAATCTGCAATCACCTATATTGATGGTGGTAAAGGTGTACTACTTCACCGTGGTTACCCAATTGAGCAATTAGCTGAAGATTCTAACTATATTGAGCTTTGCTACTTACTTTTAAATGGTGAGTTACCTTCTAAAGAACAATATGAAGTTTTTAAGAATGAAATCACTACAAGCACTATGCTTGACGAGAAGATTGCTAACTTTTTCCAAGGTTTCCGCTTTGACGCTCACCCAATGGCAATGCTTTGTGGCGTAGTGGGTGCGTTATCATCTTTTTATCATGAAGACCTTGATATTACTGATGCAGAACAACGTAAAACAAGCGCAGTTAAGCTAGTTGCTAAGTTACCAACTATTGCTGCAATGGCTTATAAAACAAACATCGGCCAACCGTTTGTATACCCACGTAACGATTTAAGCTACGCAGAAAACTTCTTACACATGATGTTCTCTGTACCTGCTGAAGAATATAAAGTTAACCCTGTAACTGCTAAAGCTATGGATAAAATCTTTATGCTTCATGCAGATCATGAGCAAAATGCATCGACTTCAACAGTTCGTCTTGCTGGTTCATCAGGTGCTAACCCGTATGCATGTATTGCAGCTGGTATTGCTTCTTTATGGGGACCTGCTCACGGCGGTGCTAACGAAGCATGTTTAAACATGTTAGAAGAGATTGGCTCTGTTGACCGTATTGATGAATACGTTGCTAAAGCTAAAGACAAAGCTGACCCATTCCGCCTTATGGGCTTTGGTCACCGCGTTTACAAAAACTTCGACCCACGTGCTACAGTAATGCGTCAAACGTGTCATGAAGTTTTAGCTGAGCTAAATATCCAAGATCCACTTCTTGATATTGCTATGAAGCTTGAGCAAATTGCCCTTGAAGACCCGTACTTTGTAGAGAAGAAACTATACCCTAACGTAGATTTCTACTCTGGTATTATCTTAAAAGCGATTGGTATTCCAACAAGCATGTTCACTGTAATTTTTGCAATGGCACGTACTGTTGGTTGGATCACTCACTGGGATGAGATGCTATCTCAACCTGGTCATAAGATCAGCCGTCCTCGCCAAATGTATACTGGTTACACTCAACGTGACTACGTATCAACTGACAAGCGTTAATTAACGCTGGTTAGTTTAAAAGGCCGCATTTTGCGGCCTTTTTTATTAACAGCACTTGAGAATTATCATAAACCGATTACAATCCCTGCCTTAAAAACACTATGTAGATGAGCTATGCCTACTTTAAAGTTTGATATAAATAAAATTAGAAAAGACTTCCCGACATTAAATCAAACAATAAACGGCTGCCCGCTTGTTTATTTAGACTCAGCAGCAACCTCACAAAAGCCTCAATCAGTTATAGATACAATTACTGAGTTTTATACGTCTCAAAATGCAAATGTACACCGTGGACGCCATACACTTAGCGAACAGGCCACTTATTCTTATGAACAAGTCAGGGAGAAAACTGCAAGGTTTTTTAATGTCTTAAGTAAAGAAATTGTATGGACTAAAGGTGCTACAGAAGCCATAAATTTGGTCGCTAACGGCTTAAAAAAGCGTTTAGATGAAAGTCATACCATAATAATATCTCCGCTTGAGCATCACGCAAACATAGTGCCTTGGCAACTAGTGAGCCAACAGACGGGAGCTAAATTAGTCTCTCTGCCACTTAATAATAACGGCACGCTAAACATACAAAAATGCTGTGAATTTATAAAAGAAACAAAACCTGCGTTATTAGCTATTACACAAGCATCGAACACGCTGGGTAATATCACTGCTTTAAAGCCACTAATTGTAGCTGCAAAAGAGGTGAATTCACTTGTTTTAGTGGACGGAGCCCAAGGTGCACTACATTTAAAACCCGATTTACGTGAATTAAACTGTGACTTTTATGTTTGCTCAAGCCATAAAATGCTCGGTCCAACAGGCTTAGGTGTACTTTATGGCCAATATGAAGAGCTAAATACGCTAGATATTTACCAATCCGGCGGTGAAATGATCGATAAAGTTTACTTAACTCATAGCACTTATCGCCCTGCGCCTGCAAAATTTGAAACTGGCACACCAAATATTTCTGGAGTATTAGGCTTTGGTGCCGCTTTAGACTATTTAAATGAATTAGATCACGTGCAAATACAGCAATATGAACAAGAATTGTTTAGTTACGCGGCACAAAAATTGGTAAAGGTAGATGGCATTACCATATTCAGCAACCTATCTGACAATATTGGTACACTCTGTTTTAATTTTAAAGATGAACATCCTTACGATTTGGCAACTTTACTTGACGGATATGGTGTTGCTGTCAGAAGCGGACACCATTGTACGCAACCATTAATGACACATTTAGGGCTTAATGGAACGTTAAGAGCGAGTTTTTCTTTTTATAATACCTACAAAGATGTAGATATATTCATTGATTCACTTAAAAAATGTATCGCTTTATTAGATTGAACACCAGTTTAATAGAATTAATTAGGATAACTCATGACAAATACGTTTAACAAAGTCACAGAATCTATAAAAAATGCATCTGCTTGGCAGCAAAAATATCGTGAAATAATGCTTTTAGGAAAAACGTTACCGGCTTTAGCTGATGTTTTAAAAACTGATGACGCACTTGTCTCTGGTTGTGAAAGCAAAGTATGGATGTTTGTTGAATTTGACTTAACCGAAAATACACTTGTTGTAATAGGTGACTCTGATACTCGTATAGTAAAAGGATTATTAGCTATTATTTTAGCGCTTTATAACGGGCTCACACCAGAGCAGGTAGTGAATAAAAATGCGTATGAAGAATTTGAAAAGCTGGGCCTTATTAGCCACTTAAGCGCATCACGTGGTAATGGTATTAAAGCCATGGTTGAAAAAATTCAAACCATGGCACAACACAAGCTTAGTTAACCAGAGTCAGTTGATCTTTCAAGGTTAAATTGCAGCAGTCTGCTTGGTATTTAGGCAAGGCAGACTCTAGGCTTGCGAGCGTTGTTTTTTATCTAGGTATTTACGTACAGCTTTAGCAGCTACAAAAAAACCAAAGCTTCCTGTGATCATAGACACAGAGCCAAAGCCATTATTACAGTCCATATTCATCGTGCCATCAGCACTTTGCTTAGCATGGCAAACGCTGCCATCGCTTCCTGGGTAAACCAATTGCTCTGTTGAGTAAACGCAATCAATATTAAACTTACGTTTAGGATTATTACTAAAATTATATTGCTTGCGCAAAATATAGCGCACCTTTGCAAGTAATGGGTCTTGCGTAGTTTTAGCTACATCACCAAACGTTATTTGGCTAGGATCTGTTTGCCCGCCAGCACCACCAGTTGTGATTATAGGTAGTTTATTGCGTTTACAGTGAGCAATTAATGCTGCTTTTTCTTTAACTGCATCAATGCAATCAATTACATAATCAAAGCCTTGAATATGCTCTTGAATATTATCAAGCGTAATAAAGTCATCTATTACATTAACTTGGCATTCTGGATTAATGAGCTCGCAGCGCACTTTCATTGCATCTACTTTAGCTTGGCCAATAGTGCCCGTTAATGCGTGAATTTGTCTGTTGACGTTAGTTGCGCAAATATCATCCAAATCGATAAGTGTAATTTTGCCTACACCAGTACGGGCAAGAGCTTCTGCTGTCCAACTTCCTACACCACCAATCCCTACTACACAAAAATGTGCTTCTTGAAGCCAATCAAACTGTTGATGACCATATAAACGTTTAATACCACCAAAACGTATATCTGTAACTTTTTCGCTCATTTACCAATCCAGTTGCCATGGCGATTGCCATGCTTGAAAATCTTGATGTTTAATTAACGCCAAAAACTCATCACCATTATCGGGTAATAAAGTTAGCTGTATTTGTTCACCTTGCCATAAAAAGCTCAACGCATATGCGTGTAAATAGGTACGACTTGATGGCGTGCCTGCATACATTGCATCGCCTAAAATAGCTGCCCCCACACTTTTTAGTGCCACTCTTAGTTGATGTGTTTTGCCAGAGTAAGGTTTTAAAATATACCCTCTAAATCCTGGCTTATAACTCAGAGAATAGAATCGCGTTATTGCAGGGTTAAGTGTACTAGTCAGTAACTTAAACGAACCACGGCGAGACTTAGCCATATCGCCTTTTATCCACCCCTGCTTCTTTTTTGGTTTAGCATCACTAATCGCTAAATAAAATTTAGCAATCGCATGCTCAGTAAACATAACAGTAAAGGCGGCTGCAGCGGCTTTGTTTCGCGATAAAATAATCAGCCCTGATGTCACTTTATCTAAACGATGAACGGCATAAAGCTTTTGCGATAATTGTTGTTCGGCTAAAACAACAAAGCCGGGCCCCTCTTCAGAATGAAAATTAAGCCCCGCTGGCTTTTCTAAAATATAAAAATCGTTATGTGTAAAAATGATTTTTAATATTTTACTTACTTGTTCACTCACTCGTTTGTACTTTTAATATGGGCTATCACTTTAGCTAAGTCATCGGGCGTATCAACTCCAGCATGGGGTGCTATTTGAGCTTGTTCTATTTTGATTTTATAACCATGATACAACACACGTAACTGCTCAAGCGATTCAAGTAGCTCAAGTGGCGATACGCTCAATTCTATATATTGTTTAATAAAACCCGCTCTATACGCATAAATACCTACATGGCGTTGAAACGGGGCTAAATTAAGGGTAGTGCTATCATCCATCATCGCATTTCTATCAAACGGTATACTGGCACGAGAAAAATACAGCGCATTTTTATTTATATCGCTAACCACTTTAACGGCATTAGGATTAAATACTTCATCACGTTCTTCAATAGCAACACTTAACGTTGCCATTGGTGCTGTTGAATCACTTAATAATGCAGCAACTTGGGATACATTTTCTGGTGCAAGTAATGGCTCATCACCTTGTACGTTAACCACAATTGTATTGCTATCAAGTTTAATTAAATCAACTACTTCTGCTAATCGTTCAGTACCAGACTGGTGATCTTCACGCGTCATTATTACATCGTTAGTAAACATACTTACTGCATCAAATACTTTTTGATGATCGGTTGCTATAACTACTTTACTAGCACCTGATAAACATGCTTTTTCGTAAACGTGTTGAACCATTGGCTTGCCACAAATATCAGCAAGCGGTTTACCTGGTAGTCGGGTCGATGCAAAACGAGCAGGAATTACAACTACGAATTCCACTTTTCAACCTCTTCTAGAGATAGTTCTCGCGCTTCATTTTCAAGTAATACAGGAATATCATCTTGAACAGGATAAGCAAGCTTCGCTGCTGTGCTAATTAGTTCATTGTTTTCTCTGTCAAAGCGTAATTTACCCTTACAAACTGGACAGGCAATTATCTCGAGTAATTTTGTATCAAAGGCCATTGAGTATTCCTTTTTCTTTTAATATTGAATTTAATCTATTTATTACGCTATCGTTAGGCTCTGCATCAACAGGTAGATAATACCAATTAGGCTTTGCAAAGGACTTACATTTAACGGCATCTTTTTCGGTCATTATAATGCAATCATCACCAAATTGGGCAAAATCATCTACTGTATAAGCATAATGATCTCTAAAATGATGGGTCGATAATAACGTAATATCTTGTGCTTCTAATGAGTTTTCAAACCGTTTAGGGTTCCCAATTGCACTTATTGCATGTGCTTCACTTACGTCATTTTTTGCATAATCGCTTGAATTAACTAATCGTAAGTTACTTACTTTTAGCGTGTAGCTATTATTAGCCTCACCACCATTTTCAATTACTATATCGACACTTTGCAAACGTTTAGTTGTTTCACGAAGTGGCCCTGCAGGCATAACAAAGCCATTACCAAAACGACGCTCACTATCAACAATACAACACTCAATGCTACGAGGCATTTTATAATGCTGCATTCCATCATCAGAAATAATAACATCGAGTTTATAATTATTTTCTAATAAATCGATATTGTGTTGTCTGTTAGGCCCAACCGCTATTGGGCACTTTAAACGATGATATAAAAGTATGGGCTCATCTCCAGCCTGCTGAGCATCTACAAGCTCAGTGACTAACAGCGGGTAATTTTTTGATTGCCCACCATATCCTCTACTAATAATTCCCACTGATAAACCTTGCTGTATTAAGTGACCATACAGCCACAAAACAAAAGGCGTTTTACCATTACCGCCAACACTTATATTGCCAACTACAATTACAGGCGTTTTGCACTCAAAAGGTTTAAGTATTTTAACGCTGTATAAGTATTTTCGAAATGACGATACAACCCAAAACAAAGCACTTAATGGTAATAACAGCAAAGTAATTAGACCAAATGGTTTATACCAGCTTTGTTCTATTTTACTCACGCCTGATCACCAAACTGCATTTTGCAAAGGGCTGAATAAGTACCATCATTTGCTAATAAGCTATTGTGATCGCCACTTTCTATTACACGACCGTTATCAATAACATATATTCGGTCACTGTTTTCGATAGTAGATAAGCGATGCGCAATAACAATTGAGGTTTTATCTTTCATTAACGTTTCTAATGCTTGCTGAATAAGCTTTTCAGATTCGGTATCAAGTGCTGATGTCGCCTCGTCCAAAATCAAAATAGGTGCGTCTTTTAATATAGCACGTGCTATTGCTATACGCTGGCGTTGACCGCCGGAGAGCATTACGCCATTTTCACCTACCATGGTGTTTAATTGTTCTGGCAGATCTTTAATAAACTCCCAAACATGCGCTTGTTTAGCAACTTGCTCTAATTCTTCCTCAGACACATCATGCTTTATGCCATAACAAATATTGTTAGCAATCGTATCGTTAAATAACACGACCTGCTGAGACACTAAAGCAAATTGGCGACGCAAATCTGTTAATTTATAATCCTGCAGAGCTATACCATCGAGTAATATCTCACTCGGTAACTCTAAGTCATAGTAGCGTGGTAATAAATTAGAAATTGTTGATTTACCAGAGCCTGAGCGCCCTACTAAGGCAATACTCTCACCCGCTTTAATCGTTAGCGACAAATCATTTAATACGGCTTCATCTTTTGTTGGGTACTTAAAGGTTACATTTTTAACTTCAATTAACCCTTTAACTTTATCGACTGAAACGGTGCCAGTATCTTTTTCCATTTCTTCATCTAAAACTAAAAAAATACTTTGCGCGGCAGAGATACCACGCTGCATATCACTATTAACATTGGCGAGTTGTTTTAGCGGTCGCAATAACATCATCATTGAGGCAATTAATGCCATGAAGTCACCTGAGGTAATCGTATCAATCATTGATGGAAGAGATACAGCCCATAAAATAACAGCCATGGCACTGGCTGCTAATATTTGAATAATTGATACACTTAAAGCTTTTGTCGCATCCATTTTAATGCGCTGCTGGCGATTATGATTATTAATCTTTGAGAAATGGTTTATTTCTTGGTCTTGTCCGCCAAATCCATGAATAACTTTATGTCCGCTAAGCATTTGTTCAGAGCTACGTGTAACCTGCCCCATAGCTGATTGGATACTTTTAGAAATATGGCGAAAACGTTTCGATACAACCGCTACAATAATGGCAACGAGAGGGATGATGACTAAAAATATAAGTGAGAGCTTCCAACTGGTATAAAACATTACACCAAGTAAAAAGACAACAAAGGCTCCTTCACGTACAACAATAAGTAACGCTTTAGTAATTGCTTGTTGAACTTGCTCTGTGTCAAAAGTGATTTTTGAAATTAAATCGCCTGTTGAGTTTTTGTCATGAAAAGAAACGGGTAAATGCAATATGTGCTCAAATAACTCTTGGCGTAAAGAGCGTACAACTTGAGAGCCCACATAACTTAAACAGTACGAAGACATAAAGTTAAAAACACCACGCCCCAGTACTAACGCGATAACTACAAAAGGAGCGTACTTTAAAACTTCTGTATTTCGTTGGTTTAAACCTTGATCAATAAACGGCTTCATTAATTGAATGAATAAAGCATCCATTGCTGAATAGCCTATCATCCCAACAATTGCGATAAAAGCGACGCTTTTGTATGCGCCAACATACGAGACAAGACGTTTATAAATTTGTGCAGTACTTTGATCCATAACACTCTCTAAATACAGTAACTCCCTGTATTGTATCCTTCGATGAGATAAAACTAAACGTCAATCTTTGATAAACCAATAACTTTCCTGCCCTCTTGCTGTTTCTATGACCAAATTGTTTGAGTAGAATTTAATACTAATTTGTCCATCAACGCCTGTTGTAAATTGCTCGGCGCTTATTGCTTTGTAACGCTCGACAACAACTGGCTTGGGAAATTCCCACTGTCCTTTATAAGCACTTGAATGAATCACAACTTTAGGAGCTACATCACTAATAAAATTAACACTTGAGGATGTATCACTGCCATGATGCGGGCTTAACATGACTGTACTTTTCAACGATGTATTATTAGCTAATAAAGAAGCTTCACGGGATTTTGATATATCACCTGTAAATAACACACTATGAGTATTACTCGATACTCTAACAACGCATGAATCGTCGTTTTCATTTCCATACCCTCTAGTGCTAAAGCTTTCCACTCTTAAACCGACAAAATCAACACTTTGGACTTCACACACATTAAGTGTATTTTCAGGATGAAATTGCTTTAATGTTTCCCCAAATCCAGCTTCAATAAAATGCTGTATTCCTCCAGCGTGATCGCTGTCTTCATGACTTAGAATCGCTGTTTTTACTGTGAAATTATTTGCTTTTATATAAGGCAATAAGATACTTCGCGTACGACTAAAACGATTAAAATAACTTGGACCAAAATCATAGATAAGCACTTGGTTATCTTTTTCAATTAATGCCATGAGACCATGCCCAACATCAAACACATGAAGCTGCCAGTTGGGCTTTTCTTTTAGAAGGTTATTCAATAAAAGTACTGTTAAAGGAATGAAAGAAAGCAACTTATAGGGGAGGAAGTAAATCATCAACATAGTAATATAGGTAAAAATGAAGAATATTAACTCGATTCGTCCTGTTGTCAGCCATCTTAACGGCTCGGGTATTTCATAAAGTAATTTAAATAACGCATATAACCCTGTATCAAACAAATGTATTAAATTACCTATATCTATAAAAGTACTCAGTAATGTAAAAACAATCAAAAATGGCAAAATAATGATGGAAAGAAACGGTATCGCAATTAAGTTAATCACTAGTCCCGCAATACTTACGCCATTAAAAAAATAAAGTGAAAGTGGTAATAAACCGATAAACAATGCTACTTGAATAACAAATAACGCAATAATTTTGTTTTTTATTCGTGTTTTTAATATTGGTAATTTATTAATAACAGTAAAAATTATAGCGACAGCTAAAAATGAAAAATACAGACCTGGATTAAGTAAATTGAATGGGTTAACAGCAAGCACTATTACCAAGGCAAATAAAATACTACGCCATCGCAGCGGCTGCTTAGCAAGAAAATAAAGTAACAAATAACAACCCAGCATAATTAGCGCTCGCGTTGCTGATACTAAAAAGTCACTTAAATATACGTAAACTAATGCAGCTATAAAACCGAACGAACTGTAGTAAAGTGTAAGGTTAAATGATTGACCAATTGAAAAGTTTATTTTCGTACAGATAAATCGAATGAATAAGTAACCAAAGCTAAAAATCAAACCAATATGTAAACCCGATATAGCCAGTAAGTGACTTAACCCAAGTGATTGCATTAATTGTTTATCTGTATAGCTCATCAACGATTTATCACCACTGAGTAATGCATAATAAAGCCACTGCAATCTTGTATTTGTATAGGTATTTTTAATGAAGTTTTGATAATCTAGTACGATGCTTTGTTTATCGCTGTGTATTATATTAAGCTCTTTATTGAGCACTTTACCTTTAAATAATATCCTATTTATAAATGCATAACGTTCATTATCAAACACATTAAAATTTTTATTACTGCGAAAATATTTTAAATGGATTAATGCAGAGAATTCATCCCCGACTGTAAAAGGCTGTGCAGAATTAACACTGAGCATTGCTTTGGGTGCTCTAAAACTCGAAAAACTACTCCCGTCTAATGCCACTATTTTGGCTTTGATATACTGAGGTTTTTTATCAGAAATAACCTCTTCAACAACTAATGTAGAATCAAGTGCATACTTTTCGTTCGATTTTGGTATTTCAAAACTATAAAAAAGGTAGAAATGCATACCAACAAAGCAAATTGCACAAATAAAGCCTAACAATACGTTTAAAAACGGCTTAAAATAAGCGCTCACTATTACAATGAAAATTGTGAAGACTGTAAATTCGAGAGTTTGATAATAAAACACGGTTGCTACACAGCCAATTACAAACCCAAGACTTATCCACACTGATGTAAATGGTTGCTTTAAATGGCTAAAAAAACGATCCAAAGATTTTTACCTGATCCAAATAAAATTAGACATCATAAATCACTAAAAATATTTGGACGACTTTTACAAGACGCAAATCTTTGGCATTTAAATAGACGTTCAGCTCGAGGAGCCTTCGCGGTCGGGTTATTTTTTGCTTTCATCCCTGTTCCTTTTCAAATGGTTTTAGCCGCAGCAGGTGCTATATTATTTAGGGTTAATTTACCCATATCAGTTGCTTTAGTATGGCTTACGAATCCATTAACCATGCCACCTATCTTTTATGGCTCATACTTAGTGGGTACGTTAATACTTAATCAGCCAGAACAACACTTTGTATTTGAAGCAAGTTGGTCTTGGTTTTTAGAAAGTATAGAAACAATCGGTCCTGCATTTTTATTAGGTTCATTAGTATGTGCTTCTATTGCATCAATTATAGGATACTTTGGTATCGATATTATTTGGCGCCGCTCTGTGAAAAAAGCATGGTTATCACGAAATAATTAGTGGCGTTAAAGCTAAATAATCGCTGCAATCCTAATCTAATAAAATATTATAGACGAAAAAAAACCAACTTTATCAAGTTGGTTTTTTTATAATCAATAAACTTTAAAAGCGAAATACACGCCTTAAGCCAACCAGTGGTAATAACAATAATGTATACCAAGGGAAGCTAGCAGAGTTACGCTCATAAACTTCAGCTTCTACTGGAGCACAGCTTTCTACTTCACCATTTGCAATTGGCGTTAGTTTAACTGCTATTGCAATACTCTCATATTCAATTTCACCATTAATATCAGTTACTACACCGCCTAATGAATCTAGCTTTTCAACTGTTTTAGTCGCAGTACCAAATATTTCATTATCTTCGTTGATAGCAGTCGCTTCAACCATAGTATAAGCGTAATCAGTTTCACCGTCGGTGTCATAACAAGGCAGTAAATCGTTTAGATTAGTGATTTTGTCTTCACCAATTTTGTAAATAAAGGCCTCTTTGAGTCGCGAGCTATCAGAAACCCCCACTTCCCCTTCACCTACAATATAACCTTGGTTGTTTATATCGTTACCGTAAGAACTTGAGCTTGAAAAGTAATCATTAGGGAAAACCGTACTACCCGTTGCTATATCATGATAAAAGAATTTATTACGAAGAGTGCCTTCAATACGTTTAGTTGCATAACCTGTAATTACATCGTTATCATTAATAGCAATTGATTTACCAGACTGCCAGTCATCTTCTTGATTAATAAAATCAACAACCGCACCGTCTTTAAAATAAACTGGCATTGTAAGAATTGTATCGTCATTTTTGTAATAACGTGTATTCGATGAACCTACAATTGTCCCGTTGCTGTTCACTGCTAAAGCAGTACTTGTAAATGCGTCATCTTCCGCTTCACCTTCGTCAGGTGTCAGTGCCATACCAAGCTCTTCAACAGATGTGATATTAAGTGATTCATCAAGTTCCCATTTAACAGCGCGCTTATTAAATAAGCCTCGTGAAATATTTGAATTTAACAAATTGATACATACTGACGTTGGTTCGTCTTCATTATCACAGTTATCATCAATATTATCTTGTCTGTCATCTGGAATGCTTGTAGACATGTTACCTACAACGGTATAACCACTGTTAGTTTTAATAATATCGTTGGCACGACTTGTACCACCATATTCATTAAACTCAGGCTCTAACTCAACACTTACACTGCCATCAGCGCTTATTACAATCCCACGCTCTATAAATTCATGAGTAAACCATGTTTCTGCATCATCCTCACCATCAGGTGTAAAAGATACTTTATCGTATGGGGCGCTTCCCCAACCGACTGTAACACCATCTTCAGTTACAGCATTAAAAAGGTTAGTAGTTGAACGTGTTAGTCCGTCATAATCAACAGATGCAATATCAAATAATGGTTGCTCAGTTATTTGTGTATCATTATATTTTATGCCTACTAATGAGCTTAATTTTTGATATTCAAAATTTGTAGAAATTGAAGATAAAAAACTAACCATGAAAGTGTGTGCATCAGCATTAGTCAGTACTGCATCATTATTTTCAATGTCATCAAGTGTGAAGGTAATCTCTTTATCACTTAATTCAAATGCTGCCTCAGTATTGTCATAGCTATTTTCAATAAGGTTTTCAGTAAAATCTATATAGCTTGTATCAATAGGTAAATTGTATAAACCATTTGCGAAACCAATAATATGCCCGCTTTCGCTTACATCTGTTACATAAGAATATTTAGCGTCTTCAAGAGTCCCTAATTCACTTAACTGGTACGTCGCACTTGTTGCTGAAGTGCTTAATGTCGCTAAAATACTGGCAGCGAGTAATTTATATTTCATTTTAGTCCTTACTACTGATTCTGTAATTCTTCAAGTTCTTCCCAGCGCTCAAGGGCAGCTTCAAGGTCAGACTCAAGTTGTGCTAAATGGTTCAATGCTTTAGTTGTTACATCACTCTCTTGTTTAAAAAAGTTTGCGTCACTTACTACAGCTTGTTGAGCTTCAATTTCAGCTTCTAGTTTTTCCATTTTATTCGGTAGTTGCTCTAATTCAAGTTTTAATTTGTAAGAGAGTTTATTTGTCTTAGCTGCTGGTTTTGCGGCTGGAGCGGCTACTTTTTCAACTTTTTTTACTGGTTGTTGCTGAATTTTTTTTTCTTGTTCAGCTAAGTAACCTACATAAGCTTCATAGTCGCTATAACCACCGACGATATCTGTTACTTTACCATTGCCTTCAAATGCCCATACACTAGAACATGTATTATCAATAAATTCTCGGTCATGGCTTACAATCAGCACTGTACCTTGATATTGATTAATAATGTCCTCTAATAACTCTAACGTTTCAATGTCCAAGTCATTCGTTGGCTCATCGAGAACAAGTATATTAGATGGTTTTAAAAACAGTTTAGCTAATAGCAGTCTATTTTTTTCACCACCAGAGAGTGCTTTAACCGGGGTTCGAGCGCGTGCTGGAGGGAATAAAAAGTCTTGCAGGTAACCTAAGACATGGCGTGAACGACCGCCCATCATCACTTCTTGTTTACCTTCGGCAACGTTATCTTGAACAGTTGCTTCTTCGTCAAGTTTTTCACGGTATTGGTCAAAGTAAGCAAACTCTAAATTAACACCTTGTTTAGTAATACCACTATCAGGTTCTAAATCACCAAACATTAGTTTTAATAGTGTTGTTTTACCAATACCATTTGGCCCTACTAAGCCAATTCTGTCGCCACGCATTACAAGTGTCGAAAAATCATCAGCAATAACTTTGTCTTTAAATGCATGGCAAAGGTTCTTAGCTTCAAATACCAACTTACCTGAGCGATCAGCTGTTTCAATATTAAAGTCAGTTTTTCCAACTTGATCAACACGTTGCTTGCGCTCATTACGTAGCTGTTTTAGCTCTCGAACACGCCCTTCGTTACGCGTTCTTCGCGCTTTAACACCCTGGCGAATCCACGTTTCTTCTTCAGCTAAACGCTTATCAAACAATGCATTTTGCGCTTCTTCTACTTTTAAATCATGCGCTTTTTGCTCTAGATAAGTCGCGTAATCACCTGGGTACGAAATAAGTTTACCGCGATCTAAATCTAAAATACGCGTAGCGACAGCGCGAATAAACGCACGGTCATGCGATATAAATACAATGCCGCCTTTAAATTCTTTTAAAAACTGTTCAAGCCACATTACACTTGCCATATCTAAATGGTTTGTTGGCTCATCTAGTAATAATAAGTCAGGCTCACTTACAAGTGCACGCGCAAGTGCTACTTTACGTAACCAGCCACCAGAAAGAGACTCAAGCTTAGCCTCTGGTGTTAATTCTAATTGTGTCAAAACTAATTGAATTCGGCTATCAAAACGCCAACCATCAGCGGCTTCAAGTTGGTTTGATAAACGTTCAAGTTTATTTAATAACTTATCAGTACATTGTGTTTGCAGTTCGTTGCTAACATGATGAAAATCAATGAGTAGGTTAGCGATTTCTGGCATACCCTGTGCCACGTAATCAAATACAGTTCCGCTTGCACCTTTTGGTGGATCTTGCTCTAAACGAGAAATTCGAATACCACCAAGCTGATTTATTTCACCATCATCTAAAACAACTTGTCCATCGAGTACTTTTAATAACGTTGACTTGCCCGCGCCATTTCGACCAACTACACACACTCTTTCGCCACTTTCTATAACGGCGTCTGCTTTGTTAAGCAAAGCATGTGTACCAAAAGCAAGTTGTGCTTTTAAAATTCTTATTAAATCCATAGTTCTTATTTGCTCTTATTCTGCTTGTGCTAAAAATTCGCGCACAGAGTGTAAAGTAAAAGGCCAATATAATTTCTCGCCTTTTTCACTTTTTAATACAGGAATAGTAATTTGATACTCAGCAATAAGCTGCTCATCAGTCATAATATCGATTAGTAATAACTCACTGTTGTCATTTAGTACATCAGTGATAAGTTGCTCAGCCTGTTCGCACAAGTGGCAACCATCAGTATGATATAAAATCCATTTAGCCATGCGTAATTAGCCAGCTATTATGGATTTTTTTATTACGTTTGAAGTCTGGTGATAGCGTTTTATCTGAGATATTAACGGCTTTTAAACCTAAACCAATCAGGCCAACTTCATCCATTACAAAACCACGTTTGTTATTAGAGAAAATCAAAGTACCTGATGGACTTAAGATCTTTTTTACCCACGTTAATAATTTAATGTGATCACTTTGCACATCAAACGCGTCTTTCATACGTTTTGAGTTTGAGAACGTTGGAGGGTCTAAAAATATCAAATCATATTGTGCTGTCGCATGCTCTAACCATTTTAAACAATCTGCTTGTTCAAAACGGTAACGTGTATTATTGATATTGTTTAAATCGAAGTTATCTTGGCCCCATTTTAAATAGGTTTTAGATAAATCAACTGTTGTAATTGCTTTAGCGCCACCAAGTGCGGCATGCACAGAGGCAGTACCTGTGTATGCAAACAAGTTTAAAAAGCGCTTATCTTTCGCATTTTCTTGAATATAACGACGCATTAAACGGTGATCTAAAAACAAACCTGTGTCTAAGTAGTCAAATAAATTAACTTTAAACTTAGCACCAAACTCTTCAACTACCATAGTTCGGTTTTGTTTAGACATGGCCGTATACTGGTCTTCGCCCTTTTGCTTTTTACGCACTTTTACAGCAATATTTTCAGGTGAGATATCAAGTTGTTGCGAAGTCAACGTTATTACGTCTTGCAGGCGTTTTTCTGATGTTTTTTCATCAATTTCTTTAGGCGCTGCATATTCAAAAATAACCGCAGAATCACCGTAAATATCTACAGCAACATTGTACTCAGGGATATCCGCTTCATAAACACGATAAGCGTCTACTTTATTTTGTTTAAGCCAGTTTTTTAAGCCTTGCTTATTCTTTTTCAATCTATTTGCGAATGACGTAGAGCCCTCAAAATTAAGCGCTTTTTTATCATCGGTGGTCAAACTTACTTGCTTATCATCTAATTGATATAAGTTAAGTTCAACATCAAGTGGGCCATTTTTAAACTTATAACGCTTAAGGCGCACAAGTTTTAAAAGTTTAAATAAGCTTTCGTCCATACCTAGTAAGGCAAGTTTCCAATGATTAAAGTGCTTTTTAAAGCCAACACCTAAATTACGGTGTAAATCAACAAGCTCAGCCATAGAACCAATACGCTCACCGTATGGTAAGTTTGAGATTACAACACCCGGTAATTTGGCAACAGCAGTAAGTTTAGTTGCATCGCTTTGCTTAAACTTAATAACATCATCAAGCTCAGCACGTTTGGCATTATCAATCGCTTTATTTAAAACTTGTTCATCGTAATCGTGGCCAATTAACCACAATTTAGGATCGGTAATGTTAGCAAGTAACTCTTCTTTAAGTTCTTTAAACTTAGCGGCTCTAAAACTGGGTAAACGCTCAAAAGCAAAGCCTTCACGAAATAATCCCGGTGCTTCGTTTCGTGCCATGCCAGCCGCTTCGATTAAAATAGTACCTGCACCACAACATGGATCGAATAAAGGTTGTTTTACATTATCAAGCCAACCACTTCGTTTAATTAATGCAGCAGCTAAATGTTCTTTAATTGGTGCTTTACCTTGACCTTGACGGTAACCACGTTCAGACAAACGAGGGCCAGAATAGTCAATATACATAGAAACGCCGTAACGATTTAATCGCGCAACAACACGCACATTTGCATCTTGCTTATCAACGTTAGGACGCTGCTCGTATAAATCATTAAAGTAGTCAACAATCGCATCTTTTATTACAAGACCCGAAAATTGTGTGTTTTTTAATGAGTCATTGGTACCGTTGAAGTCGACAGCGAATGTTTGAGTTGGTCCAAACCACTCTTGCCAAGGTTGCGAGCGAGCAAAATTATACAGGCTATTCTTGTCATCTACGCCTTCTTTTTCTTCAATAAGCATAAGCACACGCGTTGCAAAACGACTTGATAAACAAACCTTTTGCGCCAGTAATGAGTCAGCCTCAAAACGAACAGAACCAACAGTTTGCTTAGACACAGTTGCGCCAAGTTCTGTTAGTTCATCAACCAATAAATTTTCGATTCCGATAGAAGTAAGTGCGATAAATTGCAAAGTAATAACCCTTAATAGCTAATTGCGCAGGATTATAACATAGGTTGGGCGACAAACACGCCATAAAGACACGCTTAAGACTTAAATTTGGTTAGGCGGTTTGACTTTGATATTGCTGATTTAGGATGGGGTGTACTCGATTATTCAAAATACGGATTACTTCAAATTGCGCTAAAGATAAATTTTCGTCTAATTTAAAGGTTTCGCTTAAATTTAAGCAAATAGATGCATCAGGGCAATGCTCTACAATTAAAAAATCGCCAGTCTGCGCTTTAGATATTAATTTAACTATTGCTTCTACACTAGGCTCTGTTCCAGTGTATTCTTCAAAAAACCAGCTTTTTGATAAAACGGGTTTTAAGTGATACTTAACAGCGGTTGCATTTAGCGATATTTGACAAATTTGAGCAGCAGTCCACAATTCAAACCCATCTAAATAGTTATAAACTTGTTCATAAAATGCAGCATCTTCTAAACTAAAACGTGGATTTTTAAAAACAGAATCGGTGAGTTGTCTTAACTTATAGGGTGTACATAATTGCATGTCGTCATTTAAATCAAGTAACAAACGATTTTTATTAGGACAAGTAATCCACTGCCATTGCTTTGATGCTTGTAACATTTACTCCTCCTTGGGTATGTTGAATAATTATTGCTCACAGTATAACCGCTTTTGACCACTTTTAAAATGCTTGCTTAGAACATTTATTGAACGATCAAAAGCTTAGATAACTGATCCTTATAAGCCGTTAACGATCGACTTTACCAATTGTGGACCTTTGTAGATGAACCCAGTATAAACCTGGACTAAATTTGCGCCTGCATCGAACTTTCCTTTTGCTGATTGCGCATCATCTATTCCGCCTACTCCGATGATTGGTAATTTACCTTGTGTTAAGCGTTTCAACTCACTCACTACCTCTGTAGAACGCATTCTAACAGGGTGACCTGATAAACCGCCGGCTTCTTCTGCATATTGCTGGCCCATAACTGCAGCTCGCTCAAGCGTGGTATTGGTGGCAATTACACCATCGATTTTATTATTTAAAAGTGATTCACTTACTTGCTCTATTTGTATTTGATCTAGATCCGGTGCAATTTTTACAAGCATAGGCACTTGTTTATTGTGCTTTGCAACTAAATCTAACTGTTCGTTTTTAAGACTTTGCAGTAAATCATCAAGTGCAGCGCCATATTGCAAATCACGCAAGCCAGGTGTATTTGGTGATGAAATATTTACCGTAATATATGAGGCATGTTCAAATACTTTACGCATACAATGAATATAGTCATCTTTACCTTGTTCATTTGGCGTATCTTTATTTTTACCAATATTAATACCGAGTATGCCACTGTATTTTGCTGCTTTTACATTTGCGACTAAGTTATCAACGCCTTTATTATTAAAACCCATGCGGTTAATAATAGCGTTTGATTCTGGCAACCTAAAAATACGAGGTTTATCATTACCCGCTTGAGCACGCGGCGTAATAGTGCCAACTTCAATAAAACCAAAGCCCATTTGGCTAAATGCATCAATACATTCCGCATTTTTATCAAGGCCAGCTGCTAGCCCTACAGGGTTTTTAAATTTCAGACCCAAAAAATCGACTGGCTTATCAGAAATATTTTGCGACCAAGCTAAATTTAAAGGTGTATTGGTAAAACGACGAAGATTATTAAGTGCAAACTCATGCGCCCACTCCGCATCACGGGTAAACATAAAACGGCGAGCTAAATCATAAAACATCAATATAATCCTCTTTTTAAATTTTAGACAAAAAAATACCTCAGACAAGGCTGAGGTATTGTATAACAATTTTAACAATCAGTTATTTATTTACTAAACAATTATCTGATTAAAGCTAAATTATTTTCCTGATGTATCACAATTGTGGCTTAACAACATAAGTTCACGAAGTGCTACCGAGAACTTAGCAAAGTCGTGGCTTTGTGATGTTTTAAACTCAGCCAGCATTTGTTTCCAGCGTTGAAGTAATAAATCTTGGCTATCCATCCACTCGTCTATTTGACTATCAACATCGCTCTCATCACCTTCAAAGCTATTTAATACAACTTCAGATAACGTACGTTGCTGCCAATCAAGCTCTTCTCGATAAGACGAGCGAGCAAGTGCTTGCCAATGATTTGCTACTGGTTGCTTAGTTATTTGCTCTAAGAACCAATGCAGACCCATTCTTGCGCCTAGTTTAAAGTAAGTATTGGACACCATCGAAATACTCTTACCTGAACTATTTGCAACTTCTGCTAAATCCATCACAGAGAATAAGCTTGATAAAGAAACAATACGATTAGCTATATCTGTTGGAACGCCCGCGTCAATTAACTTATTGGCCTCAATTACAATACGATCATTTTCTTTTTCAATCATATACGTATTTAAGTTATCGCTTAAATCTTTAAAGGTTGGCGCAAAGAATTCAATTCCTTGTTCAATAGTTTGTGACTTATTACGATGACGTAAGAACCAACGCGTTGCTCGGCGCACAGTACGACGAAGTTGGTAAAGCATTTCAGTTTGAACTGCTGCTGGTATTTTATTATCAAGTGCACTAATAGAAGACCATGTTTCACGCATTTCAAATATTTCGCTAGCAATTGAGTAACACATTGCTATCTCAGCTTCATTAGCACCAGTTTCTTCATGCATACGTACCATGAAGTTTAAACCCATATCGTTAACGATACTGTTAGCAAGTTTAGTTGCAATAATTTCTTTACGAAGTGGGTGGTTGTTCATCGCATCGTTAAACTTCTCACGCAATGGACGTGGGAATGACTTAACAAGCAATTGACGATAGTAAGGGTTTTCAGTAATTTCATCACTTACTAAAGACTCTTTTAATACCATTTTTGCGTAAGACACTAGCACTGAAAGTTCAGGACGAGTTAAGTCTTTACCTGCAGCAGCGCGTTCTGCCAATTCTTCATCACTTGGAATAAATTCGATAGCACGGTTTAACTTGCCTTCTTTTTCAAGCGCATGAATAAAGCGAATCTTTTCTTTGAGTGTTGAAGTACCTTTAGACTGCGTAATTGAAATAGTATGTGTTTGACGGTAACAGTCTTTTAATACTAATTCAGATACTTCATCTGTCATTGAATAAAGTAGCTCATCACGTTGTTTACGTGTTAAATCACCTTCAGCAACTAAGCCATTAAGTAATATCTTAATGTTAACTTCGTTATCTGAACAGGCAACACCCCCTACGTTATCAATAAAGTCAGTATTAACACGACCACCCTTAGCTGCAAATTCAACTCGACCTAATTGCGTTGCACCTAAATTACCGCCCTCACCTATTATTTTAGCGCCTAAATCTCGACCGTTGATACGTAGTGCATCGTTTGCACGATCCCCTACATCGGCATCAGTTTCTTTAGAGTGTTTAATGTATGTACCAATACCGCCATTCCACAGTAAATCAAACTCCATCATTAATGAGGCTTTCATTAACTCATTTGGAGTCATACTAGCTTTTTTAGTGCCTAACATTTTTTTCATTTCTGGGCTAAGCGTAATTGATTTTGCTGCACGAGAGAACACACCACCGCCGGCAGAAATTAACTCTTTATTGTAATCTTCCCAAGATGAACGCGGCATATTAAATAAACGTTCGCGCTCTGGATAAGAAGTTGCAGCATCTGGGTTAGGATCAACAAAAATGTGCATATGGTTAAAGGCAACTTGTAGACGAATATGCTTAGATAACAGCATACCATTACCAAATACATCACCTGCCATATCGCCAATTGCTACTACTGTAAAGTCGGTAGTTTGACAATCAATATCCATTTCACGGAAATGTCGTTTAACTGACTCCCATGCACCTTTCGCTGTAATACCCATTTTCTTATGGTCATAACCAACCGAGCCACCAGATGCGAATGCATCACCTAGCCAGAAATTGTATTCGTTAGCAATGCCATTTGCGATATCAGAAAAAGTAGCTGTTCCTTTATCCGCTGCAACTACTAGGTAAGCATCATCTTCATCGTGACGAACAACATCGCGCGCTGGTACTATTTCACCACGCTCAATATTATCAGTAATATCTAAAAGACCACGGATAAAGATTTTGTAACACTCTTGGCCTTCTTTAATAAACGCTTCGCGCTCAGTCGGTAGTTGTTTACATACAAAGCCACCTTTAGAACCAACAGGTACGATTACTGTATTTTTAACTTGTTGTGCTTTAACTAAGCCAAGTACTTCAGTACGGAAATCTTCACGACGGTCAGACCAACGCAGACCACCACGCGCTACTTTACCGTAACGTAAATGCACTCCTTCTACACGCGGAGAATAAACAAAAATTTCAAACGCAGGTAAAGGAAGTGGTACATCAGGAATTAAGCTAGGTTGTATTTTAAACGACACATAAGACTTAAACTGTCCGGCATCGTCTTTTTGGAAATAGTTAGTACGCAGCGTCGCAGCAATCATATCTACGTATAAACGTATAATACGGTCATCATCAAGGTTTGCTACATTTTCAAGCTCTAAATAAATTTGTGTGCTTAGCTTTTCAAGTGTTTTGGCACTTGCAGGGCTTTTAACTGAGAATTTTTTAGCAAACAAGTTAACAATTTGCGCTGCGATATTTGGATAATTTGCAAATGTACTTTCTATGTAACTTTGTGAGAACGTTACACCAATTTGACGCATATATTTAGCGTATGCACGTAAAATAGATGCTTCGCGGCCTGTTAGGCCACCCATTAACACTAAACGGTTAAAACCATCGTTTTCAAGGCGGTTGCCCCAAACATTTGTTAATGCAGCGCGAAAACGTGCTGAAATTTTATCAAAATCTGCCATCCCTTTACTGTCAATAAGCATCGAGAAGTCCATGATCCAGTTGATACGACCATCGCTAGTTTTAACTGAATACGGTGTTTCACCCACAACGCGAAGGCCAAAGTTTTCAAGCATTGGCATAACATCAGATAAGTGGATCGGCTCATCTTTATGGAATAAGCTTAATCGTACAATATTGCTGTTTGCTTCTTCTTGAGGACGGTAAAACAGCATTTCTAGTTTGTTTTCATCGCTAAGTAGTTCTAACTTCTCAATATCAACAACCGCAGCACTTGGAAGCACTTCATCTTTGTATGAGCGTGCAAACGCATTACAGTATTTACGATTTAAATCGTTACCACGCGCTTCACCCGCAGACTCTAAAAGAGCAGATTGAAGTTTATCTTCCCACGTACGTGCTGCTTCTACTAAATTGTTTTCGATGTCTTTCACGTTATATTCGATCTTGTTGTCGGTCACACGGACGGTGTAATGAGTACGCGCCAGTGTTGACTCAGAGAAATAAGTAGTAAATTCGACTTTATCGTCAGAATTAAATGCATTAGCTAATATATCTTGCGTTTCACGACGAAGAGCCGTGTTATAACGCTCGCGAGGTACATAAACCATACAAGATAAAAAACGACCATACGCATCTTTACGTACAAACAAGCGACACATATCGCGCTCTTGTACTTGTAACACACCCATAGCAACTTCAAGTAGCTCACCTTCGCGCGCTTGAACTAGCTCATCACGTGGGTAGGTTTCTAAAATATTTAAAACAGCTTTGTAAGCGTGAGTACCTTTAGCAAAATCACACATTTCCATAATGCGATTAATTTTACTTTTTAACACAGGCACATCTGTAGCGCTGTTATTGTAAAAGCTTGATGAGAATAAACCGATAAAGCGATCTTCACCAATTACATTGCCTTCATCGTCAAAGCGCTTAATACCTACATAATCTATGTAAGCTGGACGATGAACACGAGAAACAGAGTTAGTTTTTGTTAAGATCAGTAGGTTGCTGCTACGAGCTTCTTGACGTGCAACTTCAGGTAATTCTGATAATAAGCGAGTGTGTTCTTCAGTCGAGTTTTTCATCAAGCCTAGGCTTGTATCCATTTTACCTTTTAGTTGGTAATCACCTTGAACTGGGCTTAACTCATATTCACGGTAACCCATTAGGGTAAAATTATCTTTAGCTAACCAATCTAAAAACTCAGTTGTTTCTGAAACTTCATCTTTACTTTTATTATGATGACGTTTAGGTAATTCTTTAGTCACTGCAATCAATTTTTTACGAATTGGTTGCCAATCATCAACAGCAACTGATACATCAACAAGCACAGACTCTAATTCTTTTTTGAAAGACTCAATCACAGAAGAATCTGTTTGACGGTCAATTTCAATAAAAAATACTGTTTTAGTAGATGAAGATTCTTGCTCTGCTTTTAAATTTGATAATCCAGAAATTTTAGCGTTTTCATCACGCTTAATTTTTAATGGGCAGTGAAGTAATAAGTGAGAGGCGATATTTTCACGAGTCATGGCCATACGAACAGAATCAACTAAGAACGGCATATCTTTAGTGATAATTTCAACGATTGTATGTGATGACTGCCAGCCATCTTTTGCCACTTCTGGATTGAAAACGCGGATAACTGCATCGTCAGTAGTATTTTTTTCTAGCGAGTTCCAAAGGCTTAATGCTGCGCCATATAGGTCACTATCGTTGCGGTTTGCCAAATCCTCTTTAGACATATTGCTGTACAAGGCTTTGGCGAATTTCTCAACGAGTAACACATTATCAGCGCGAACTTTTTTCTGGATCAGCTTACAGACATTATCTAGGATAACCGAGGCTAGGCCTTCATTTCGTGTCATTGTATGTTCCTTAATCTATTACTGCTAAAAGCAGAATATTTGTACAGCGTATTATTAGCGTGGAGTCAGTTAAATTCTAACCCTTTTACAGCTAATAAACAGCCTTTTCGATGAAAACATTTTAAGCATTTCAGCTATTTGGTCATCTATTCACAAAATATAGATATAAATGGCCATTACTGGCCATTTAGGAGCAAAAGTATTCACATTATTTTTTCTGGTCAGTCCAGAGAAGGCTACCAATTGCAGGTAATAACAACACTGCACCTAACATATTCACTAAAAACATGAAGGTTAATAGTATACCCATATCAACTTGGAATTTAAGATCTGAGAATATCCAAGTGCTCACACCAATAGCTAATGTAATACCAGTAAATAGAACCGCACTGCCACGCTCAACAAGCGCATTTCGATAAGCAACACTAAGCGGTACGTTTTGCTTAAGCTGCCCCATCATCGACGACAGTATATAAATACCGTAATCAACACCAATACCTACACCTAATGCAATTACAGGTAAAGTAGAAACAGTTAAGCCTATTTCCAGCTGTACCATAAGTGCTTGGGCAAGGGTTGATACAATATAAAGCGGTAATACCACGGCTACTGTTGCTTTTACGCTTCTAAAGCTCATTAAACATAAAATAATAACGGCACCATAAACGTAAAGCATCATGGGTATTTGTGCTTCTGATACAGACTCATTAGTCGCGGCCATTACGCCCACAGGTCCTGACGCTAATTTAAATGCCAATTTATCAGTGCCCTCTTCTTGGGCAAATTGCTTAACACTCTTAATTACGGTATCGATAGTTTGTGCTTTATGATCATCTAAGAATATAATCACAGGCATAACAGAACAATCACCGTTAAGTAAACCTGTACTAGTTTCAACTCGAGACGTTGACTGTACTAAGCTTGCTGAATTTCTTGGCAAACTCTGCCATTTTAAATTGCCTTCGTTGTAGCCCGCGTTAACCGATTGAGCTACAGAGCTTAAACTTACAGCAGACTGCACACCGGCCACATTCTCAACTTTGTATTGAAAACGGCTTATACGCTCCATCACATCATGCTCAGTACATGCTGCAGGATACGCCTCTACAATTACTTTTAAAATATCAGACGAGATAGTGTACTTATCCGATATTAAAAACGTGTCTTGGTTGTAACGGGCATCTTGATGCAGAGATGGTGCGCCTGCGTGTAAGTCACCTATACGCATTTTATCTGCTTGCCAGTAGCCTAGAGCAAATAAAACAAGAGTAAAACCGATAATCATTTTAGCGATTTTAGGATCGGTTGCTTTTACTAAAATGTCTCTGATCTTATCAAGTATATTAGGCTTCTCAGCATCACCAGATTGAATATGTACACTGTTTTCAAAGTTCATGTACGACGCCCAAACTGGCAGCAAAATTAAATTTGTAAATATAATTACTGCCACACCTAAACTCGCTGTAATAGCAAGTTCGCGGATAATACCAATATCAATAGTAAGTAACGTTAAAAAGCCTACGGTGTCTGAAAGCAGTGCAATACCACCTGGTATTAATAAAGCCCTGAAACTTGACTGACAACAAATTCGCGTACTTTTTCCTTCACCTACTTTTTTGCCAATCGCATTAATCATCTGCACACCATGGCTTACACCAATAGCAAAGACTAAAAACGGCACCAAAATAGACATAGGGTCTAGTCCAAACCCTAAACTTGAAAGCAGGCCTAATTGCCAAATAACGGCAATAATAGAACACGCGATAGGCAAAATAGTTAGCTTTAAGCTGCCACAAAATAGCCAAACCATAATAAAGGTAAAGGCGATAGCAATGGCAAAAAATACGACTACCCCTTTTGCGCCTTCAGCTATATCACCAGCCATTTTTGCAAAGCCAATAATATGAATACTTACTTTGTCTGTACTTAAAGGCTCTCTTAAATCACTTTCTAGCTTTTGTGCAAAAGCTAATGTGTCTAATTTTTGTTGTGTTTGAGGATCTGTTTCTAAAAGTTGAGCCGTTACCATTGCACACGAGTAATCGCTGGCAATCATACGCCCTACAACTTTTGCTTTTTCAATGTTTTCCTTTACTACACCTAATCCACGCGTATCTGCTTTAAAGTTTGCAGGAATAATTGGACCACCGGCAAAACCATCCTCTACTACTTCTACAAAGCGAGCACTAGGTGAAAATATAGAATTCACTAAAGGACGATTTACACCAGGAATAAAATAAAGCTGATCGTGAACCGCTTTTAATTGAGTAAAAAATTCTGGATTAAATATATCTCCGCTCTCGTCACATACTGAAATTAAAATACTATTTGCACCACCAAACTGTTTTTCATGTTTAGTGTATACCTTCATGTAATCGTGATTTAACGGGATATTTTTATTAAACGATGCATCAAGTTGAATTTGAGTCGCTTTAAATACAAGTAAACAGGTTATAAGTGCAAAACTTATAAGCATAATTAAGCGATGTCTAAAAATCGCCTTTTCAATAAAATCGAGTAACTTATGCATTAAGGGGTTAACTCCTTCACTTTAATGCCATCTTCTGTAGCCATGATCAATCTGTTATCTAAAATTACACCATCAAGAATCGCTTTACCGTCAGCAAGCTGCTCATGGGTGAGTAACCCATCTTGAAGATGAAAAATAACGCCACTATTAGCGAGCATGAGCCATTGTTTGTTATTATAATTAATGATGTTGTTAATCGTCGCTGTTTTAACATTTTCAAAATGCTGCCACTGCTTTTCGCCACTTTGCTTTGCAAAAACATTACCTCGAAGCCCTGCCACAATTTCTTGTGTGCTATCAGAGGCAACTGCAAAGAATGAACCGGGATAAACTTCTTCTATTCTTTGCCAAGTTTGACCATCGTCAATGCTTCTGGCCATTAAACCCATTTCACCAACGAGCATTAATCCATTGTCTGTTTTTTCTATGCGATTAAAGTGCGGTAAAATAGAAGCAGTTTCCGCTTCGTATCCTTGTGGGTCATTTTCTTTTAAATCGTTTAAGTAATCACGATCATCACTAAAAAGTAGCGAATCTAAAAAGCGTTTTTGCCAATGTTGACCACCGTCTGTAGTTTGATAAAACATGCCATATGCGCCCACTGCAAAACCTTTTAAGTCATCTTCAAATAAAATATCTAAACATGGTTTATCTAATTCAGGTAATGCTTGTTGTAGCTGCCAATTAACGCCACCGTCAGTAGTATTTATGATTGTTGCATCGTGGCCACACGCCCATCCATTATTTTCGTTACTAAAATCAACGGCAGTTAAGAGCACTTGAGTTGGAACTAGCTCAGCTTGTTGCCATGAATCACCCGATGTACTTTTAATAACAGTACCGTGTTTACCAACAGCAATTAAGCCATTACCCGTGTTAGTTATATCGGTGAGTAAGGTTTTAGCTGCATTTGTTGCACTGATTGCATAGTTAGGGGCTTCTTGTGCAACACTCGCACCGCTTATTATCAGGCTGGCATATACCAAATACTTCATAAATTTTAATCGCCTTGTACGAGAGAGTTGTTTGTCTTTTTACTAGGGAGTGCGTTGCGCGCTGTAAGACAAACGCGATGAGAAATGAAAAGGCACTTAACATATTGTTAAGTGCCTAGTTTAATACTATCTACCAGCGCGACGTAAAGCGCTTGAAGTAAATTCGTTATCGTTAAACGACTGTGAAAAATCGTACATTTTTTCTTGGTTATCTAAACCAATTGCTAAATAACGACGAGAATTCAAATCATGATAAACCTCAAGCGTACTCCACTGTGTAGGAACTTCGTAATAGTTAAGGCCATAAGCCATGGCTACACGGTAAAGTTGGTCGCGGTTATCATAAATATCAGTTACCTGTACTTGCCAGCTATCTTCATCAATGTAAAACACACGTTTTTTATAGATATGGCGTGTATCATCTTTTAAGTTAGCTTCAACAACCCAAACACGATGTTTTTCGTAACGTGTATGTTCTGGGTTAATATGGCCAGGCATTAAAATATCATCGTACTCTAGCTTGTCGCTATGAAGTTTGTAGCTGTTGTAAGGTATATATAACTCTTGCTTACCTTTTAGCGTCCAGTTGTAACGATTTGGTGAGCCATTAAACATATCAAAATCATCGGTAGTGCGCAGGCTATCTGCAGCTGTGCCTGGTGCATCATATGCAACATTAGGTGCACGACGAACACGACGTTGTCCCGAGTTATAAGTCCATGCTTGGCGCGGCGTTAATATTTGGTCCATTGTTTCATGAACTAATAATGCAGTACCCGCTAAACGTGCAGGCTCTGTAACGCTTTGTTTAAACTTAAACAAAATGTTTGAGTCTTGTAGCTCTGCAGGTGTTGCGCTTGGGTCTGAGTATTTAACTAATAGCTGCTCATCAAAACCAACATAGTTGTAAGAACCAGATGCAGTCGGTGCAGCTTGACCACCAAAACGCTCAATAGACTGGCCACGGTAACGTAATAAGTGATTCCAAATTGCCTCTAAACCTGTTTTAGGGATAGGGAAAGGAATACCAATCGCCGTATTTTTAATACCGTTACCGCCTTCGATTAATTCAGCAGTTGATGCAAACTTTTTAGTCGCGTCATAAACAAACTGAGGGTAAGAAGCTGAGCGGCGTGTTTCATACACTGGCATCTTAAATGTATCTGGGTATGCTTCAAATAAAGCAATTTGACCCGGACTCAAATTGCCTTTGTACTTTTCAATATTACTTTTATCGATAGTGAAAAGTACTTTGTCAGTCGCAAATGGATCAAGGTGATGCATACCAGCTTCATAACCTGCAGGCGCTGTTGTAATTCCGTTATTCCACGCTGGAATAGAACCATCAGCATTCGCAGCTTTTTCTGCACCCATTGGCGTTAAGTTTTGACCTAATTGAGCAACTTCATCAGCGCTTAATTTAGCCAAAGCTGCGCTGCTTGCAAACAAACTACAAAATGCTGTAGCGATGAGGGTAGGTTTTTTAATCATAGTAATGTTACCCCTAAATAGAATATTTTAAGTTAAAAGAAACGTAATCGCGGTCTGAGAATGTATTAACACCGCCACCGCCCCAAAACGAGTTATAGCTCACATCAAGTGACCACGCATTTTGGTAGTTAAAGTTCATCGTAGCACCTAAAGATTTACGATCTTCAATAAATAAGAACATAGGATCTGGTGTATTACCGTTTACGTCATGAGAAAATACAAAACGTGGTGAAAAGTTAATACCTTTGTAAAAGTTGAAGTAATCGCCTTTAGCAATTAGGCGGTAACCCCAAGAAGATGCTGTAGCGAATGATTTTTCTTCAGCACCATTTGAAAGACCAAGTTGCAATGTTGAATAATCAGTAGTACCTGGGCCTGTTATTGTGCCACTACGGCCAGTACCTGATACATTTAAACGCATTTCGTCATAGTCAGGCATATCGTGAATTTTAACTACACCGACTTCACCAACTACAGCCCAACTATCAGCACCTAATGAAGGGCCAAATAAATGTGTTGCTGTAAATTGAATTTGTGATGTGTCGCGTTCAATGTAGCCTTTGGCAACTTCACCTGCACCAACTGAGCTTACCGCATCGCCTATACTCATTTGCGAAATACCCGCAAAATCAGGACGAATACCAGCGACCGCCAATTGCTCAGGCATAGCTGTGTAAAGTAACTCTACGTCATCAATTTGTAGCGGTTCATCTTGGCGAAAAGCAAATTCACCCGCGAAGGCTGTTTCGCCGATAGTCGTATTAAAACTTAAACCATATAACTTAATATCTTCAGGGTACTCGTTTTCAGCTTTAGAAAAAGCAGTTAAATCAGCAACATTATCTGACGTGATTTCTGTTGTCATGATCATCGCTAAATCTTGAGCAATTGCAGCTTGTGAAAAGTTTGATACGCGACCAGATATAAGCGGACGACGGCTATGATAATTCACGTGATAGAGTGCAATTTCAGTATCATTAAATTCAGGTAAAAATACACCTAAACGTAAACCATACTGACCGCCATCTTCAGGCTCTGTTTTACCATTATCCCCTTTACCTTTTAAAGCAACTTTAGTTGGGTATGCAAGATACATTTGAGCTAATAAAGCACTTCCTTCTGCACTTGAAGGATCAATACCTTGTGCTGCTGCGGCTAATGCAAAATCAGATGTTAAGTTATTCAAGCTATCTGTTAAAAAAGCAACATCAATATCAGGATTAGACGTAAAACCTAATTGAACATTCTGCTGATAACCATTTTCTGCTGCAAAGTCATTAGTCGAAAAATACGTACCAGCTGCGGGTAAACGCGTTTCTTGCCATTGGTATTGGTAGAAACCTTCAAGGGTAATGTTGTCAGTAATGCCAAGCGATGCCCAAAGCATGCCTACAGGTATGAATGCTTCTTTAAGCTCAGCACCTGGCGCTTTCAATCGGTCAATATCAACTGGGTTTACGTTAATACCATGAGATATAAGTGTACTCTCACCCCAGTTAACTACTTGTTGACCTAAACGGACAGATAAAGGGTTATTACCATCATTTAAATCAAAATCAGCCCACACAAACGCATCTAATAAACGAATATCTGCACAGCTTTGCGCTTTAGTGTCTTTATCATCACACGGATCAACCCCCTGCCCTGATGTAGGATTTGAATATGCATGATAGCCATCCATCAACGCAAAGTCATAAAAATACATGAAGCGAGTGAACAAACCGTAGTTATCTTTATTTATTGAAAGGTCGTGTGTTCCCTTCAAAAGTTTTGAAAATGAGTCACCACTGTCAAAATTTAAATTACCAGCATCACCATTATTTGAATAAGAGCCAGGTTGAGCCCATACATCTTGAGATGAGTAAATAGTGTTGTTTAGCGCAGGGTTGTAACCTGTCCAATCAAATGCCGGATTGTTACTTTTACCAATTAGGCTAAAGTCTCTGTCTTCTACGCGAACACTTTGCCCATATGAAAAGGTTGAATCGAAGGTAATGTCAAAACCTCCAGCTTCAAATGTTACAGCTTGTGTACTTGCTGCAGATAAACCTAAGCTAGCGGCTGCTATACCTATAGCGATTCTATTTTTAACAAAAAGCGATCTTCTTATCATTTTGGTTCCCCCCTGTCGCGGGTCATTTTGTGTGATCAAGTTATTGTTTTTAGTGTAATCATAACGATAGAAGCGAATCAGTGAAATTACAAATACTCGCTCTAATCTTCCGTATACTTTATATTTTGGTTGACGCTTACGTATTGGTAAGACGTCGTACCAGATAATTTATACACGTAATTTAACAATAGGACAAATTGAAATTAACAAAAATACAATATTTTTATGTATATATAACATAAAAACCGAGTGTCAGGCCACTCGCTCTAGGCGGATAAACTTGTTTTCGGGGGTTAATAAGAGTCTAAAACGACCACGTACACCTAAACTTGAGATGAAGGGCCTCAAATGTGTAGCAGCAAAACGAATCGTTTTACCGCCATCTTCTACAACTTGTAAAGAGCTAAAACGGCCATGGTAGTAATCCATGCACTCGTTATAGCTCAATCTTAAGGTAAAATAATACTCAATCATTTATGCGAGCGCTTTTTCAACCTTTTCATACAAATCAGCACTTAGCCCATCTAGATTAGCTAAGCGTTGTAATTGCAGTTTCATTGCTTGAGAGCGAACATCATCGTAACGCTTCCATGACATGAACGGTGTTAGCATACGAGACGCATTTTGTGGATTAATTGCATTAAGTTTTATTAACAAGTCACCTAATAACGTATAGCCTTGGGCATCTGAGCGATGAAATTGTGCTGTATTAAAGTGACTAAAGCTTCCTACAAGTGCACGTACACGGTTCGGGTTTGAAAAATCAAAACACGGATGTTCGTAAAGTGCCTTAATATTTTCTATAGCTTTATTGCCTGACTGCATAGCTTGCAGTGCAAACCACTTATCCATCACTAAAACATCATGGCGCCATTGACTATCAAAATGATTCAAAAGCTCTTCTTGTATAGGGTGGGATGCTTTTACCACTGCGCTTAGTGCACCAAGTACATTGGTCATGTTAGTCGAACTTGCGGCTTCTTTAATAAAGCTTACAGCCTCTGGCTTTTGAGTTTTAGCCAAATAATGCAAGCATATTTGTTTTAAAGCGCGCTTAGCAACGGAGCTTGCACTTATACTGCCATCATCTTCAAGAGATTCGTAACAAGCAAGCAGCTCATCAGCAAGTTCGTCAGCAATTTGTTGCTCAAACTTTTCTGTTATTTCAATAATCTCATCAACAGGTATTACTTCAAATTCAGCGGCTAATGTATCAAAACTTGGCAGTTTAAACAGCTCTGCGATTAAGGCTAAATCGCCCTCTTTGGTATTTATAAGTACACGTAGCGCATTTATAGTTTCGCTGCTTAACATGCTATTAGTTGTGTCGGTAATCTGAGATTTAATCGCTTTAATAAATAGCTGCTGCTGTGCATCCCAACGTGAAAAATCACTGCGTGCAAAACGCATAATATGTAATAGTTCGGGCTCTGTTGTTTGCTGATTTAAAATACAAGGTGCAGAAAAATCTTCGAGTAAAACCGCAACAGGCTTTTCTAAGATATTATCAAAGCTAAATGTTTGAGTCGTACTTGTTACATCAAGCACATGATCTAGTTTTTTACCTTTACATTGCAGAGCAATACTTTCCCCATTCGCATCAAGTAGTTCAATAGCAAAAGGTATATGAAGTGGTTTATTGTCTGGCTGATTGTCCGGTGCTGCTTGTTCTATTGTTAATGTATACGTATTTGAACTGCTATCAAAATGTTGTATTGCATTTAAGCGCGGGGTACCCGATTGACTATACCACAGCGTAAATTGCTCTAAATTTACACCTGATGCATCGCTCATTGCACTGACAAAGTCATCACATGTTACTGCTTGCCCATCGTGGCGCTCAAAGTAAAGTGTCATTCCTTTTTGAAAATTAGTTTCACCTAGTAACGTGTGCATCATACGGATAACTTCAGCACCTTTATCGTATACTGTTACAGTATAAAAGTTATTCATTTCAATAACTTTTTCAGGACGAATTGGATGCGCCATAGGGCCTGCATCTTCGCTAAACTGATGCGTACGCATTACTTTAACTGCATCAATTCGGTTAAGTGCACGAGAGCCTAAATCACTACTAAACTCTTGGTCTCTAAATACGGTTAACCCTTCTTTTAGCGATAACTGAAACCAATCTCTACAAGTAACTCGGTTACCTGTCCAGTTATGAAAGTACTCATGCCCTACAATGGATTCAATCGTATGGTAGTCTTTGTCTGTCGCTGTTTCTTGATTGGCCAATACACATTTACTATTAAAAACGTTTAGCCCTTTATTTTCCATCGCGCCCATGTTGAAAAAATCGACGGCTACAATCATATAAATATCAAGGTCATACTCTAAATTAAAGCGTTCTTCATCCCATTGCATTGCTTTTTTGAGTGAAGCAATTGCATGAGGTGTTTTAGATAAATTACCCTTATCAACAAATAATGCTAACTCTACGTCTTTGCCGCTTTTAGTCGTGTACGTATCTTTCAAAACATCAAAATCGCCCGCTACAAGTGCAAATAAATAGCTCGGCTTTTTAAATGGGTCTTGCCATTTCACAAAATGACGACCATCTGATGTTTCACCGCTATCTACTTGATTACCATTAGAAAGAAGTTGTAGATACTTTTTATCGGCAATAATAGTTACATCAAACGTGGCAAGTACGTCAGGGCGATCCATGTAATAGGTGATTTTTCTAAACCCCTGCGCTTCGCACTGTGTGCAATACGCACCGCCCGATAAATATAAACCTTCTAAAGAAGTATTCGTCTCAGGTGATATCTCGGTCACAATACTTAATTGGCAACTATCCGGTAGGTTATTAATTATTAGCTGCTCACCAACAATTTCATAATCCGTTATATCAACTGTATCAACAGATAAAGACAGTAAACGCAAATCAATACCATCAAGCACTAAAGGTGCTTTTTTATCACCAACTCGGGTAAGTGTTAGTAAAGAGCTTACTTTGGTTGATAAAGGCTGTAAGTCAAATGTTAGCTCTGTGTGGTCAATTAGAAAGTCAGGAGCTTTATAGTCTTTAAGATATTGTGCTTGAGGTTTACTTGATTCAGTCATAGATACTCCAAAGCAGCTCCTTTTAAGTTAAAAGGAGCTGCTTAAAATTAGGCAGATTGTTTTGGCTTAATACGTAAAATTTTAATGCCTAAGTAGGCATAAACAACCGCTAAAACAGGGTTAATTAAGTTAAAGAAAGCGTAGAGTGCATAATCAAAAGGGTTTATAAGTAAAACGCTTTGCATGTATGCGCCACACGTATTCCATGGAATTAGTGGGCTAGTAATTGTACCGCCATCTTCCAATGTACGAGATAAGTTAACAGGCTTCAAACCACGTTTTTCGTATTCATCTTTAAACATACGTCCAGGTACAACAATCGCTATATATTGATCGGCCGCTATTACGTTAGTTCCTATACACGTAGCTATTGTCGCCGCAATTAACGACCCCGTGCTTTTAGCTATTTTAAGTATGCTTTTTACAAAAATATCCAAAAGACCTGTTTTTTCCATAATGGCACCAAACATCAGTGCAGTCATAATCAGCCATGTAGTTGTAAGCATACCAGCCATACCGCCACCACTGAGTAAGGAATCCATCTTATCATCGCCGGTACTTATGCTAAAACCATCAAAGAAAGTAGTCCAAACAAGTTTAAAGTAGCCAACTAGCTGTCCTTGAGAAACATCAATTTGGCTAGCAATTAGATCAGACTGAAACAACATAGCCCAAACAGCGCCCACAACAGCACCAATTGAGATAGCAGGAAATGCTGGCATTTTTTTAATAGCTAAAACTAAAAGTACGATTAACGGGATCAGCATTTCAAAATCAATATTAAAGTTTTGCTGTAAAATAGCCGTTATTTCATCAATGCGCCCTGCTTCGCTTGAAGCTGTTGCATTAAACCCCATGAATATAAATATAATCAGTGCAATTACAAAACTTGGTACTGTCGTCCACAGCATATGTTGAATATGCTCAAACAAATCAGCCCCAACAACTGCTGGTGCCAGATTGGTTGTTTCTGACAGTGGGCTTAGCTTATCACCAAAGTATGCACCAGATATAACTGCACCTGCGGTTACTGTTTGCTCAAGTCCAAGACCCGTAGCAACACCTAATAAAGCAACACCTATCGTAGCAGCCGTGGTCCAAGAACTACCAATACTCATTGCTACAATGCCACAAATTAAACAACTCGCTGCATAAAACCAACTTGGATTGATAACTTGTAAGCCATAATAAATTAGAGTTGGCACAGTCCCAGAAAGTAGCCAAGTACCAATTAATGCACCTACCATAAGTAAAATTAAAATAGCACCAAGTGAAAGCGTTATGCCTTCGATCATAGCTTGTTCTAATTTTTTCCATGTGTAACCGTTTTTAAGACCAATTAGAGCCGCTGCAAAAGTGGCAAATAAAAGTGCTATTTGGTTAGGACCGGATGAAGAGTTGTCACCGAATAAGTATACAGCCGCGCCAAGTAAACAGATTAATACAGAGATAGGAATTAATGCATCAAAAAACGAGGCGGGTTTGATTGGTTTATCTTCCAATGGCTTCAAAATAGAGACTCCTACACACACTTGCTGTGTGTTTAATTATTATTTTTAGCACGTAAAGCGCATTAATTGAGCGTCATTAATCCAGCTCAACTTTATGTAATCGAAGATTATAACAATTTAGTAAATTTTAGGTAGTAAAAAAGGCGCCAATGCGCCTTTTTTACAGAGGTAAAACCAGTTATTACTTCTTAGCTATACGACCATAATTAATATAATCTTGAGTAATTAATGCAGCCTCTTCTAAAAATGGGTCAAGCTCTTCGATTACTTCTGGTATATCGTCTAAGTTTTCTACCGGATCTTTACCTAAACGCTTAAGACGTTCGTTAGTACGTACAAGTGCACGTGCTTCACCTTCATCTTTTTCTTTAATACGGTCTGCTTCAACTAAAGAGATAGTTTTACGGTCTTTCTCTTCGTTGTATAAGGTAATGTCATTAAATACATAACCAAATTCTGGCTCTGATTTAATTCGTACTTCGTGTTGTTTTTCAAGGTACGTAATAATAGGTGTTAGATTACCTAGTTTTTTATATTTCGCTTTAACAATGCTGTCCCAAGGAAGTGCATTATCTTGCTTACTTTCGCCCCACTGTGCAGGATCAATTGCTGATGGAAACGAAATATCAGGAATAACACCTTTATGTTGCGTGCTACCACCGTTAATACGATAAAACTTAGCAATAGTATACTGTACACTGCCTAGCGCATTATCGTATAGGTCATAAGCACGGCCTAAGCCTTTGTGCTGCTGTACAGTACCCTTACCAAATGTTTGCTCACCAATAATTACAGCGCGACCGTAATCTTGCATTGCTGCTGCGAATATTTCAGAAGCAGATGCACTGTAACGATCAACTAACACAGTTAAAGGGCCGTCATAGTAAGTTATACCATCACGATCTTTTTGCTCTTCTATACGGTTATTTAAGGTATGAATTTGAACAACTGGGCCTTGGTCAAAAAATAAACCTGACAATTGTGTTGCTTCATATAATGAACCACCACCATTTTGGCGCAAGTCGATAATAATACCATCAACCTTTTCTTCTTTAAGCTTAGCAAGTTCTACTTTTACATCTTTCGAAAGATTATTGTAAAAGCCAGGAATTTCAATCACCCCAATTTTACTTGTTAAATCAGAATATTTTGCTTCAAATACTTCTGATTTAGCCGCTCTATCTTCAAGTCGAATTTTATCGCGAGTGATTTCTACAACTTTCGGAGCGCCGTGAGCATCAACACCTTTTAAATACTGTAAACGTACTTTAGTCCCTTTAGGACCTTTAATTAAATCAACTACGTCATCTAAACGCCAGCCAATTACATCTACAAACTCTTCGCCATCTTGAGCAACACCAATAATGCGATCATCAGCTTTAATTTGATCTGTTTTATCTGCAGGGCCTCCCGGCACTAAGCTGCGAATAACAGTGTAATCTTCATCAGGGCTTAATACGGCACCAATGCCCTCAAGCTCTAAGTCCATATCCATTTTGAATTGCTCTGCACGACGTGGCGATAAATAAGACGTATGCGCCTCAATGCTGCGTGCTAGCGAATTCATAACAATTTGAAAAGCATCTTCTGAATTTGATTGTACTAAACGTTTTTCTGCATTTTTGTAGCGTTTGGTCAGCACCTCTTTAATGCCTTCCCAATCTTTACCCGTCATTTTTAAACGCAGTGCGTCGTACTTTACACGCTCACGCCAAATTTCATCAAGCTCAGCTTGTGACGCAGGCCATGCTGAATCTTCACGGTCAAAAAAGTATTCATCTTCTTTATCAAACGTCATCTCTTTTTCAAGCAGAGTAAGTGAATACTCGTAACGTTCAAAACGGCGCTTAAGACTTAAGTTAAAAATATCAAACGTAAAGTCTAATTTACCGGTAGTAATAGCGTTATCAAAGTCATCACGATATTGCTCAAATGAGGCGATATCGCTGGCTAAGAAAACGCTTTTATTAAAATCAAGGGATTCGATATAACGATCGTACACTTTACTAGAAAGCTCATCGTTAAATCGAACCGGTGTATAGTGTGAACGAGCAAATAAGCTAGCCACTCGTTTGCTAGCAGTACCATGTTGACTCTCTTGCTTGAGCTGGGGTAAATCGTCAATAGTGACGGCTTCTACAGCAGCAAATAATGAACCTGAAAACAGGGCAGCAACTAACGGAATGAGCGTAAACTTTTTACTCATACACAACTCCTTAATTTATTTACAACTTAAACAATGTATAAGCTGTCAGCTTTGGTTTTAACTTGCATACCTGTTACTAACTCAACATGAACATCATCTTTGTTCACTTCAGTTATTACTGCATTTACAAGTGCTTGGCCAAGTTTAACCTTAACCTTATTATTAACCTTGACCTCAGTTGCTGGCAAAGGTTCAATTTTTCCTGAACGCTTAGCCGGTGCTGCTTTAGCAGGTTTGTTAGCTGCAGGAGCGTTTTTATCGCCTGGTTTGCTAGCATGAGCTGGTTTTTTCTTGAAAGATTTAGAATCTGAATCTTGGCGAGGACGCTGTTGTTTTTTGCGTTTAGCCATTTTAGCGCGGCTTTCTTCCAATGCTTTTTGTGCATGGTCGATATGCTCTTGCTCAACTTTTTCACCTTGATTACCATCAAGATCAATACGAAACTCTGACTTGGTCACAGCTTCTAAATAACGCCAGTTAGACGTGTATTTTCTAAGCGCTTGACGAACTTGAGTCTTACTTACTTTTTCAGACCCTTCAATACGCTCAGCAATATCTTTAAAAATACCTACTTTAAGCGGCTTGATGCCATCTTTTTGTTTAAAACATTGTGGGAATTCTTGATATAAAAATTCCAACACTTCATTAATATCTTTTAGCTTGTTTGTGGTTTCCATTTTAGAACCTATTTTTCACATCTTTTCATCAAGGGACGAATCGACGTAGTGTGTTACCCAGTCGACCAACTCTTCGAAATCGGCTTCTATAACAGCCATATCACCTCGAAGGTGTTCCCAAATACCATTTATCGTTTCATCAATAAATTCACATTCTGAATCATCTGGAAGACGATCCCATGCAATATGAATCAAATCATTGAGCGTTTCCGCTACATGTTCTTCTTCGCCTTCCCAATCGCCAACATCTTGTACAGCAAATAGGTAGTCTTGAACATTTAGCAAATCTTTCATTACAAGCTCGCCTCTAAGCATTTTACTAATGCTTCTAGACCGACTTTATCGTCAGCATCAAATCGACCAATACTCGGACTATCAATGTCTAGTACAGCAAATACTTTACCATGTTTCATGATAGGTACAACTACTTCAGAATTAGACGCTGCATCACAGGCTATGTGGCCGTCAAAAGCGTGAACATCTTCAATTAATTGTGTTTCTTCGGTTGCCGCAGCAGTTCCGCATACACCCTTTCCTACTGGAATACGAATGCATGCAGGGTTACCTTGAAACGGACCAAGTACTAATTCAGTAGGAGAATCCATAAAGTAAAAGCCCGCCCAATTCACATCCTCCAAAGAGGTAAATAACAGCGCGCTTATGTTTGCCATATTGGCAATTACATTGGATTCACCAGCTATCAGCGATTCAGTTTGCTTAACTAATGACTGGTAAAAATCGTGCTTTTGCATACCAAACTACTTCTTATTAAACATACAGTAGCTAAAGGTACTCTTTGTCGTGAAAAATTGGAACCTTTTGGAGGTAAAAAAAAGGAAATCACACCGTTTATCAGTGCGCTTGGTTAATAATGCTGCGATTATTTTTTTGCCGTTTTACGAAGACCAAACAAAAACAGCCCTGCAGCGAATGCTGACATTACACTATTGATCAAAAATATCTCGCCAGTTGTGGCACTTAATAAGTAACTAAATATCGCTCCGCCTAGTAGTCCAAGAGTTAATACCCCTGAATAATTAACTTTAGAATACTTAAACATGAGTAAATACCCAGGCACAACAAAAGCAGCCATTGTTAAGCCTACTATGTGTGCATTTGATATAGCAGTCATTAATAAGGTAAGAAATATTGATACAAACTCGCCTTCAAGCGTAAGTGAGTAATAAACACCAAGTAAACTGCCTACAATAACAGGCGATAATAACGAAAGCCCTACGCTTTTTGCTAGCTGATGTTTCATTTAAAATCCTTAATACACAAATCTAAATTCTATGTATAAAGCATGCACCAAGATCTAAAGGTTAGAAACAGAGACTATGGTCGTAATTTATGATGACAAAACGCACAATTTCTATTTGCACTTATTTATTTTACAGGCACAAAAAAGCCCGCTAAATTAGCGGGCTATTCTGTTATATGGTGGAGAGATAGGGATTTGAACCCTAGATGGGCTATAAACCCATGCCGGTTTTCAAGACCGGTGCATTCGACCACTCTGCCATCTCTCCGATACTGCTAAGCTAAAAGTAAGAGTGTACTTATAACTATTTAAATGAATGATATTTTAATTACCACTCACTTATTAAATAAGTGGTGGAGAGATAGGGATTTGAACCCTAGATGGGCTATAAACCCATGCCGGTTTTCAAGACCGGTGCATTCGACCACTCTGCCATCTCTCCGCACGGCCTGCATAATAGGGAAACCCATCCCTTTTGTGAAGCTTTTTTTTAAATTAATTGTTTAAGTGCCTAAAAAACAATTAATTTGTTTAAAGTTAAAACAAAATGTTTTTAATTTAGCCGTCAATATACTTTTATTTAAATATTTAACTCTATTGATCTACAAAGGTTTGCCCAAACATATAAGAGTTGGTAATCTAATTTTAGTTAAATTATCGAAACACACACGTTTCACTTAAAGGAGCTCTACAATGGCGTTTAATCAATCGTACAATACCGCGAAACCGGTAATGTCTACCATTGAAACAAACAAGGTACTTAAAAACACCTACTTTTTACTAGCTATGACACTTGCATTTAGTGCAGTTACAGCCGGTATTTCAATGGCACTACAATTACCTTACTTTATGGGAATTGTGTTTACACTCGTTTCGTTCGGTTTATTATTTGTTGTAAATAAAAAAGCAGATACAGCATCTGGTGTATTTTGGGTGTTTGCTTTCACAGGTTTAATGGGGGCAGGCTTAGGTCCATTGCTTAACCATTATGCTGCATTACCAAATGGCCCAATGCTTATTATGCAAGCCTTAGGTTCTACAGCGCTTATCTTTTTGGGTTTATCTGCTTATGCACTAAATACTAAAAAAGACTTCTCATTCATGGGTGGCTTTTTAACTGTTGGCTTAATCGTTGTGATTGTAGCAAGCATCGTTAATATTTTTATTGGCAGTTCATTGATGTTTATGGTGCTTAATGCAGCGGTTGTACTGATTATGTCTGGTTTGATTTTATTTGATACAAGCCGAATCATAAACGGTGGTGAAACTAACTACATTCGCGCAACAGTGTCTTTATACCTAAGCGTATATAACTTATTTACTTCTTTGCTTGCTCTACTTGGCGCAAGTGATGACTAATTAAATAGTTCTGTTAAAATAGCCCCTTTATTGGGGCTTTTTTATTGGAATTGTTTTGGCACGCTTTGTTCTTTCATTACATACACCACCATCCGATCACGATACCACGCAACGCATAGTTAAATTTGCGAACGCATGTTTAGCCCAAGGGCACACCATTGATGCTATTTTTTTATACCAGCAAGGTATTTATCATGCATCTACCCACTTTGATTTATCCTCAGACGAACTTCAAATTTCAGCACTTTGGCAGCAACTCGCTGATCAAAATTTAAATTTAATGCTGTGTGTTACCGCCGCGCAAAAGCGCGGGTTAGATATTAAAAACACAGGTGTATTTAAAGTCGCAGGGTTAGCTGAATTTGCAATGCTTGCAAGCGACGCAGATAAATGGGTGCAATTTAAATGATAAACGTATTAGTAATGAGTCACTGCAGCCCATTTGACGATTTAAATATTCGTGATGCACTAGATATGACATTGATATTTGCTGCTGTTGACCAAAATGTAAGTTGGTTGTTTAGCGGCCCCGCCGTTTTGGCTTTAAAAAAGCATCAGCAACCAAACATTATTGGCTTAAAAGACTTTTTTAAAAATATTAAAACGCTCGAAATTTATGATGTTGAAAATATTTTCGTGTGTGAAAAATCATTGCTTGATTATGGTTTAAATAAACATGATTTACTTATAGAGGCAAAAGCTCTTAACTTTAGTCAACAACAAACACTAATTAAAGCGCAGCAACATGTGGTGAATCTATGAGTACGTTACATATTTTTTCAAAGCCACTTAACTATTACTCGGCAAATCAGCTTGAGAATTTAATTTTATCAGGCGATAAGGTACTACTTGTTGGTGATGCCTGCTTTGCAAAAAAACAATTTAGACAATTTGCAGATACACTGTTAATACTTGAACAAGACGCGCAAGTACGTGCAATAAAATTAGCAGATAACGATAAAGCAATTAGCTATGAAGACTTTGTGGCAATCACTTTATCAACTAATCAATCAATTACGTGGTAACTCATGCTTGAATTTAACAACCAACAGATTGAAACCGACAAACAAGGCTACTTGCTCGACCATACTTTATGGTCAAAGGAGCTGGCGCCTATAATTGCTACTCAAGAAAACATCACACTTAGTGAGCAGCACTGGGAAGTTATTAACTTTGTTCGTGATTTTTACATTGAATATAACACCAGTCCAGCAATTAGAATGCTTGTAAAAGCAATGGCTAAAGCACTCGGTGAAGATAAAGGAAATAGCCTTTATTTATATAAATTATTTCCTAAAGGCCCAGCCAAGCAAGCAACAAAAATAGCCGGATTACCAAAACCAGCTAGGTGCATATAATGAGATCTAAATCAGGCAATAATCATGCAACACAAGCCAAGCCAAAAAGAAGTACTGGGCGTACTTATTCACGCAGTGCACTTAACAAAACGCCATCTGGTAAAAGAGAAATAAAGCCGCAAATAGCATCTAAAGACAGAAAAATTGTGTTATTTAACAAGCCGTTTGATGTGCTATGCCAATTTACAGATGACGCAGACAGAAAAACGCTTGCTGAATTTATTCCTATTAAAGAAGTTTACGCAGCAGGAAGGTTAGACAGAGACAGTGAAGGTTTATTGCTTTTAACAAACTGTGGAAAATTACAAAACTCCTTAACTGCTCCTGATAAAAAAACGAATAAAACCTACTGGGCACAAGTTGAGGGTGAACCAACGAGTGAATCAATTAATGATTTATGTAATGGCGTAGAACTTAAAGACGGGCTTACACTCCCCGCTAACATTAAAATAATTGATGAACCAACAATTTGGGCTCGTAATCCACCTGTACGTGAACGAAAAGCAATCCCCACTACTTGGCTAAGTATTACCATTAATGAAGGTAAAAATAGACAAGTTCGTCGAATGACCGCGCATATAGGCCACCCTACACTTCGCCTTATTCGCTACAGTATTGGCAACTATACGTTGGATGATATTAATTGTGGTGAATACAAAGTAATTAAGGGCGTAGTTGATGCATAAACCGCATGTTACGGTTGCAGCAATAGTAAAAAAGCAAAATGAGTTTTTACTTGTAAAAGAGCGCGATAAATTTACAAAGCAAATTTGTTACAATCAACCTGCGGGTCATTTAGAGAAAAATGAGACGCTTGCACAAGCTGCAAGCAGAGAGCTACTTGAAGAAACCGGCTTAGCGCTTGAGCCTATTGGCTTTTTAGGTGTGTATAATTTGCATGCTGATAACGCAGTGCACTATTTACGGTTCTGTTTTTTATTTGAAGCGCCTAATAATATAAAAGCACCAACACCAATGGATTCCGACATCATCAGCGCTAGCTGGCATACATTAGAGCAAATAAAATCATTACCTCTTAGAAGCCCTTTAGTGCTCAAGTGCATTAACGACAGCTTGAATCGACCACCGTTAAGCTTAGAAACTATTTATAATTGATTTACTCTGAGCTTAGCGCTATACAATTACGTCCTTGTTTTTTAGCATAATAAAGGGCGTTATCAGCGGCTTTAACAAAGCTGATTTCATTACTATTTGTATAGTTGCTAATGGTATTAATGCCCATACTTATTGATAAAAATCCGGTAAAGCTATCTTGGTGAGCAATAGCTAAGCTTTCTACAGCCTTTTGTATTTGCTCTGCTATAAACAGCGCTCCTTGCCTATCTGTTTGTGGAAGTAAAACAACAAATTCCTCTCCACCATAGCGCGCCACAAAATCTTCTGGGCGACTAACCGTTGAAGCAATTTTTTGAGCCACGTCATATAAACACGTATCGCCCGCTACATGCCCATACCGATCATTAAATTGTTTAAAATGGTCAATATCGATAATAATCATCGATAGCATGCCTTCGCATTCTTTTGCTCGTTCATACTCATGCGTTAGCTTTTCATCAAACCGACGCCTATTTGCAATTTTGGTTAATGCATCCAAAAAGGCCATATCCCTAAGTATATCCTCTGCTTCTAAACGCTCTGTTGCATCATTAAAAACAGCTAAAAACTCTTCACCTATATCAATCCCTGAAATTTCCATCATCACTTGCGAACCATCACGACAAGACACTCGATAGTTATTTGCAGGTATGTCGTTATTGTTATTTAGTGCCTTTTCAAGTGAGTCTTGCCACAGCTCTTTTGCAAGTGCTCTGTATTGGGGATCTGGATACGCTTTTTCCCACCATGATTTAAGATTCGGCACATCTTCTACTGTATAACCAAAAACATCTACAAAACGTTGATTAACTTTCAAAATATCGCCCGTCTTAGCACATACATTACATACTGGCATTGGCAAAACGGTAAATAACCTAGCGTAGTGGCTTATCTCATGTTTGCGCATAGGGTTGAGTGTACTTTGAGGCAAGTAACTCATTGGCATATCATTTTTTTCTATACTAAGCTTTTCGTCCATTTCTAAGGCGAAATACCATTCAAGCCACCAGTGCTCTAAATGCTCAAGCACCTTTAACTCAACTTTCTTTTTAACTGTTGAACCTTTTATTAAGCTAAATAATTCATGTACATGGTTTGGCTCTTGGTAAATATGAGGGTTTTTGAGTTTTATTAACTCATAAAAAAGATGATAGGCTGATTTTTTAAACTCTGTCGTCTTGCTAGAAAGTAATTCGCTATCCACAAAATCAGATTTTTGTGTGTAATGCTCGACTAAAGAATTTATCTTGTTTATTTGATAGGCATAATTCATATATTCATTCCATTGACTATATTTCAAGCGGCTTTAAAGTGGTTTACAACCATATACCCACCACTATTTTATTTTTATTAAGTGTATATTTACCCTAGTAGTTTTGAAAGAAAATACTATTAATAAAACTCAATAACTACATGAATTATTCTATAGTCTTAATTTATTAGTAAAGATCACTTTAATATTACTAAAGTTAAAGCCTGATAATGCGTTTAAGTCTAGTTTGCTATTTGTTATACAAATAAAATAGCGACAAATTATGTCCTTTGCCGCCCTACGCTCTTTAAGCTCAAACAAAATACATGCTATAATCGCGGCCTTTCCAAGTTAACAGCAATCTGTATAAGCGAAATTATTCATGAGCGAAAATAGTCACATTAAAGTCATTGTTGGCATGTCCGGCGGTGTTGATTCTTCTGTATCTGCATATTTATTACAACAACAGGGCTACCAAGTAGAAGGCCTGTTTATGAAGAACTGGGAAGAAGACGACAATGATGAATACTGTGCTGCCGCTGATGACTTAAAAGATGCACAAGCCGTATGCGACAAATTAGGCATTGAGCTTCACACAGTAAACTTCGCTGCTGAATACTGGGATAATGTATTTGAGTACTTTTTAGCAGAGTACAAAGCGGGTCGTACTCCAAACCCAGATATAATGTGTAATAAAGAAATTAAATTTAAAGCCTTTTTAGAATTTGCGGCTCAAGCACTCGGTGCTGACTTTATTGCAACCGGACACTACGTTCGCCGTGAACTTCGCGATGACAAATACGTAATGTGTCGCGGACTCGATAACAATAAAGATCAAAGCTACTTCTTATATACCCTAAGCCATGAACATATTGGCCAAACGTTATTCCCTGTAGGTGATATCGAAAAACCAGAAGTACGCCGCATAGCAGAAGAACAAGACCTAATCACTCACGATAAAAAAGACAGCACCGGAATTTGCTTTATCGGTGAGCGTAAATTTAAAGACTTTTTACAAAAGTTCTTACCAGCGCAACCTGGCGTTATCGAAGACACTGACGGTAACAACGTAGGCGAGCACGAAGGCTTAATGTACCACACGCTTGGACAACGCAAAGGCTTGTTAATTGGTGGTATGAAGGAAGGTTCTGGCGAACCATGGTACGTAGTTGATAAAGATTTAGAACGTAACGTACTTGTTGTTGGCCAAGGCAAAGATCACCCTCGCCTATACAGTAATGGTCTTAATGCAAACCAATTACATTGGGTAGACCGCGTTGGCCCTAAAGGCACCACTCGCTGCACAGTTAAAACACGTTACCGTCAAGAAGACTTAAGCTGTACCCTACTTGTAGGTGAAGACGGCATGGCTCGTGTATTATTCGACGAACCACAAAAAGCAGTTACGCCAGGTCAATCTGCCGTATTTTATGCAGAAGATGTGTGTTTAGGTGGTGGTATTATTGACTCGGTGATTAAGTAATGAATGAATACCAAGTCATGGCGCTTGCCGCCATGTGCCAGGTTGCTAAACAAGTTCAAAAAATTGCCCAATACGGCAGCAACAACGAACACGATTTAGAAATCTTACTTTCAAGTATTATTCAAACATCTCCTGAATCTCCAGAGGACGTTTATCAAGGTACAGATAACCTACGTGATGGCTATAAAACATTAATGGCGCAGCTTACTGCAGGCGCTCAAAAAGATGTTGAAATAGTAAAGTACGTAGGTGGTTTAATGCAGCTTGAGCGTGCACTAAATGCAAACGACAAGAGCTTAAACGAATTAGGCAAACGAATTGATGATATTCATCGTCGTTTAGATCATTTTGCTATTACCGACGAGAGCGTTGTTGCCGGTTTAGCAGATATATACTCGTCGGTGCTGAGCCCCCTTGGGCACCGAATACAGGTTTATGGTAAACCCGAGTTATTAAAACAGCAGCTCACTCAAAATAAAATCCGTGCCCTATTACTAGCCGGTGTTAGAAGTGCAGTATTATGGCGACAAATGGGCGGTAAACGCCGTCACTTTTTCTTTTCAAAAAGAAAAATACTCGCCATTGCTAAAACAAAAATTTAACTATCGTTCAAACTAAAATTTAGGAGTTATTATGGAGCTTTCAGCGTTAACGGCTATCTCTCCAGTGGATGGTCGCTACGGCAGCAAAACCACTGAACTACGCAGTATTTTCAGCGAATTTGGCTTAATTAAATACCGCGTAATTGTTGAAGTGCGTTGGTTGCAAGCGTTAGCTGCAGCAAGCGATATAAAAGAAGTACCTGCATTTAGTGAGCAAGCAAATGCACTACTTAACGCTATTGTAGATAACTTCAGCGAAGCTGATGCACAGCGCGTTAAAGATATTGAACGCACTACAAACCACGATGTTAAAGCGGTTGAATACTTATTAAAAGAAAAAGTAGCCGATAACAGTGAGCTTCATGCAATCAATGAATTTATTCACTTTGCTTGTACTTCAGAAGATATTAACAATCTATCTCATGGTTTAATGCTTAGCGAAGCACGTAACAAGGTTTTACTTCCTTATTGCGATGAACTTTTAAGTGCAATTAAAGAAAAAGCGATTGAATACAAAGCAATCCCAATGATGACTCGTACGCACGGGCAACCAGCTACACCATCAACGATGGGTAAAGAGTTTGCTAACGTATACATGCGTTTAAAGCGTCAACGCGACCAAATTGAACAAGTAGAAATGCTAGGTAAAGTTAACGGTGCTGTTGGTAACTACAACGCTCACCTTAGTGCATACCCAGATTACGACTGGCATACTCACGCAGATAAATTTGTATCAAGCTTAGGTTTAACACTTAACCCATTTACTACACAAATTGAACCGCATGACTATATTGCAGAGTTGTTTGACGCAATTGCACGTTTTAACACTATTTTGCTCGATTTTGACCGTGACATGTGGGGCTACATTGCACTTAATCACTTTAAGCAAAAAACAATTGCGGGCGAAATTGGTTCATCTACAATGCCGCATAAAGTTAACCCAATTGATTTTGAAAACTCAGAAGGTAACTTAGGTTTAGCAAACGCTATTTTTGCTCACCTTGCACAAAAATTACCAGTTTCTCGCTGGCAGCGTGACCTTACCGATTCAACGGTATTACGTAACTTAGGTGTAGGTATGGGTTATGCGATTATTGCATACCAATCAACACTTAAAGGTGTGAGCAAGCTTGAAGTAAACGAGCAACGTTTAGCAGACGAGCTTGATCAAAACTGGGAATTGCTAGCCGAGCCGATTCAAACAGTTATGCGTAAATATGGTATTGAAAAGCCATACGAAAAACTTAAAGATTTAACACGCGGTAAACGTGTAAATCAAGAAATAATGGCTGACTTTATCGATGGTCTTGACCTTCCAGAGCACGCTAAAGTAGAAATGAAAAAACTAACACCTGCTAATTACATTGGTCGTGCTGTTGAGTTTATTGATGACTTAGTTTAAAAACTAAATTACTCTTTTAAAAAGCGAAAGGATTATCCTTTCGCTTTTTTTGTTTTAACTGTCTCGTCCTGAAATATGTTTACACATATAGGACTTATTATGACCAAGTCAAATAATACACCGATCAAACGAACACAACGAGATTATTCATTAGGCTTTAAATTACAAGTTGTCGACGCTGT
>NZ_JACJED010000011.1:0-143020 GCF_014163885.1 Pseudoalteromonas sp. SR43-2
AACCTGAGCTTGAAGAAGAACCTGAGCTTAAAGAAGAACCTGAACTTATAGATGTAACGGTTGATGATTTTTCAGATACATCAGAGTCGCTTCTTGATCCAGAAGATGCGCTTGAAGAATATACAGATGATACTTTAAAGAGCGTTGATGAGCTTTTAAATGAGCTACAACAAGCGACGGATGATGACTATATAGAAACACCAGATTGGTCTTTAGATGAGCTTGACGACGATCTTGAAGAAATAGAAGTAGATCTTGGTGACGATCCGTTAGCGGGCGACGATGACTCAGATCTTACAAAAGTCGAAGAGCAGCTTGATAGCGATCTTATAACGCCAAGTGAAGAGTTAGATGAATATCCTGAACTTGAATTAGATGATGATCATTCATTATTGGAGAATGAACCTTCGTTTGAGCCGCAAGAACCTAAAGAAAATGCACCGAGTGAAGAAAATGCAGTAGCACTTAGTCAAACAGAGAAAGATCTCGCAAATGCGCTTTCTGAAAATGCTAACTTAGATAGCTTAGAAGATGATTTTGATGATGAACTATTAATTGATAATGACTTCTCTGAATCAGAAGCTAAGGTTGAAGACGAGTCGTTTGATGATGATTTACTGCAAGAAATTAATGACGGAATTGATTCTGTTGAACCAGTTAGTATAGAAGAGGATACCAAACCTCTTAACCTTGATGAAGTTCAAGAAACACTAGAAAGTGAGTTGCCATTTACCCCCGAAGAATTACAAGGTGATGATTTAGACGGTGATGCGCAGGGAGTCGCTTCCAGCCAAGCTGAGCAGGACTTATCAAATGCGCTTTCTGAAAATACTGATTTAGATAGTTTAGAAGACGATTTTGATGATGAAATTTTAATTGAAGGCGATTTTTCTGACTTAGATGTTGAGTTTGACGAAGATACTTTAGAGCAAGCGCTAACTGATGAGTTATCAGACGAGCAGCAAGAGCAAACAAATGCAGAGCGCGAAGCACAGTTAACAAACTCAGATGAAGCAGGTAGCACTGATATTAGCTCTGACGATGAACTTGATGAAGAGTTTATGTCAAATTTGACGCAAACTGATTTTGATTCATTACTTAGTGAGTTAGCGGAGCCTGAAGAATTAAGTGCTGAGGATAGCAGTGAATTTGATGTCGACTTTGACAGCTTGCTAAAAGAAGACTTAGAGGAAGATGACTCATTAACTACAAAAGAGCCACTTGTTGAAAGTAGTGATATTGAGCAACTTGATAATGATGAATTTGTAGATATAGATTCATTATTAGAAGAAAGTGAAGAGGCTGAACTTGAACACGAACCTTACACCGACGTTAATATGGATGTCGGTTTGAGTGAGTTTGATGCATTACTTGCTGGTGATAACCCAACCGATGTTGATGCTGAAAGTGGTGGCTACTCAGCTAAACTAGATTTAGCGCGTGCTTATATTGAAATTGATGATTTTGATTCTGCGCTCAAGGTCATTGAGGATGTCATCAACAAAGGCCCAGAAGAAGTTCAAGAAGAGGCACTTAGTTTAAAAGCGAAACTAAAATAACAAATTGTTTTAAAAAACCCTTAATTGGTTATTCTAATTAAGGGTTTTTTTATGGAAGTTAGTTTAATTATAACAAGGAAAAGCAACGCATTAATGAAGCGAATTTTATAGTATGTAATTGTTATAAAAGAATAATTTACATCGTGATTATTAAGTTATTTGATTCATTAAAATGATCATGTTTTTAATAAAAAGGGTATTACCGCACACCTCCTTTTATTGCGTCGAGAGATAGCATAAAATGCCGTGTTCATTAGCACAGTAGGTAAAGCAGTAATTATGCGAGTAGCACTTGGAGTTGAATACAACGGCGTACGCTATAGTGGGTGGCAACGTCAATCACATGTAAATAGCGTACAAGAAGAAGTAGAAAAGGCATTGTCGCGTATTTGTAATCACCCAGTTGAAGTAGTATGTGCGGGGCGAACTGATGCGGGTGTGCACGGTACAGGTCAAATAATACATTTTGAAACTGAAGCTTCGCGTGACATGGTCGCATTTACAATGGGTATGAATACCTTATTGCCTAAAGATATTGCTATTCGCTTTGCACAACCAGTTGCTGTCGATTTTCATGCTCGTTTTAGTGCAACCGCTCGCCGATACCGCTATATTATTTATAACTCTCCTTTTCGAGGAGCAGTGTTAAGCGAAGGGGTTACGCATTTTCATCACCCATTAGATGAAGTTAAAATGCAGGAAGCCTGTCAGTATTTGATCGGGACACACGATTTTACATCTTTTCGAGCGATCCATTGTCAAGCGAATACACCGACTCGCACTATTCATCATTTATCGGTACAGCGGCAAGGGTGTTACGTTATTATTGATATTAAGGCGAATGCGTTCTTACATCACATGGTACGTAATATAACGGGGAGCTTGATGGATATTGGCATACATAAGCAACAGCCTATTTGGTTGAAAGAATTACTTGATTGTAAAGAGCGTGCTAAAGCAAGTGCTACAGCTAAAGCTGCAGGTTTATACTTAGTTGATGTCGATTATCCTGAAGAGTTTAATATTCCTAAAATGCCTTTAGGTCCATTGTTTTTACCTGACGCTGAAATTTAGTTATGGTTGCCGTTAGTGTTTTTTATGAACACTTTTAACTACTAAGACCAGTTTTTTATACCGCGTTAGTGTAATTCATGTTTTAATTGAAAAAATTTGTCTGCTAATTGCTATTGGCAGGCTCGCGACACAGAACAGCATTAAGAGAGTTGCAAATGAGTTGGCTAGAAAAAATCTTACCTAAAACGACAAAATCATCAGGTCGTAAAGAAATCCCAGAAGGTGTTTGGGCTAAGTGCACATCGTGTGATTCAATTTTATATAAAGCTGAATTAGAAAAGTCATTAAACGTATGTCCTAAGTGTGACCACCACATGCGTGTTAGTGGCCGTAAGCGCCTGGAGCACTTTTTAGATGAAGGTGACCGTCAAGAGCTTGGCACACAACATGAGCCTAAAGACATTCTTAAGTTTAAAGATTCTAAAAAATACTCTGATCGTATCAGTGCAGCCCAAAAAGCAAGTGGTGAAAAAGATGCACTTGTAGCTATGAAAGGCCGATTAAAAGGCATTCCAGTTGCAGCAGTAGCATTTGAGTTCTCATTTATGGGTGGCTCAATGGCTTCTGTTGTTGGCGCTCGGTTTGTTGATGCTGTTGATCAATGTTTAGAGCATAACATGCCGCTTATTTGTTTTTCTGCATCAGGCGGTGCACGCATGCAAGAAGCGCTTATGTCGCTTATGCAAATGGCTAAAACAAGTGCTGCACTTGCAAAAATGACTGAAAAAGGTCTTCCGTTTATTTCAGTCATGACTGACCCAACTATGGGTGGTGTATCTGCATCACTTGCTATGCTGGGCGATATTAACGTTGCAGAACCTAAAGCGTTAATTGGTTTTGCGGGTCCTCGTGTTATTGAGCAAACAGTTCGCGAAACATTACCTGAAGGCTTTCAGCGTAGTGAATTTTTGCTTGAACACGGTGCAATTGACATGATTATTGACCGCCGTGAAATGCGCGATACCCTTGCACGCATTTTAGCTAAATTTATGAACTTGCCTTCTACGGAACAAGAGCATAGAGTAGCGTAAATTTCAGCTTTACTGATTACACGCTATGACAAAAAAAATTCCTAGCCAATCATCAAGCCTTGATGATTGGCTTTTTTATTTAGAAAGTGTTCACCCAGCTAACATTGCTATGGGCTTAGAACGAGTTGCTAATGTTGCTAACAATATTGGCCTGTTAAACACTCCAAGTAAAATTATTCTTATTGCCGGTACAAACGGTAAGGGCACCACAGCACGCTGCTTAGAGTCGCTATTGCTAGCGCAAGGTTTCAGTGTGGGTACTTACGCATCTCCACATTTAATTCGTTATAACGAGCGTGTACGAGTTAATGGGGAAGAATTGGCAGACCAATTTCATATAGATGCTTTTCACCAGCTTGAGCAAGGCCGTAAAGACACGGCTCTGACTTATTTTGAATATGGTACTTTGGGGGCGTTGGCAATTTTTAAACGCTGTAACGTCGATTATGTATTACTAGAGGTTGGTTTAGGTGGGCGCTTTGACGCCACAAATATAGTCACTCCCTTTGCAAGCGTGATCACCACTATAGACTTAGACCATAAAGAGTACTTAGGTGATACCCGTGAGTTAGTGGCTTATGATAAAGCCGGTATTTTTCGTGAAAATACGCCCGCTATTATAGGGGATTTAAATATTCCTCACACAATGACTGATTACGGCAAAGAAATTAATGCCAACATGACGCTGTCGGGCAGTGACTTTATTTTTAAAGAAAATGCTGAGAGCTTTAATTGGCAATATAAAGAACATAATCTTGAAATAGATAAGCCTGCAATACCGTGTCAAAATGCAGCTACCGCATTAACTACGCTAAGTGTTTTAAACTTATTACCTAGTGAATCAATTATACGAAGTTGTTTAGCTAATTTAGTTGTCGAAGGGCGCTTTCAACAGTTAAGTGTTGAGCCTTTAGTCTTTACCGATGTAGCACACAACCCTGAGTCGGCGCGTTATTTAGCCAATAAGTTATCAAGCTATAAAGATAAAGGCTTTAAAATTCATGCATTAGCCGCTATGCTTGCTGATAAAGATAAAGCGGGTGTACTTAAAGAAGTAAGTCACTTGGTCGATGAGTGGTCATTAGCGGGCTTAAGTGGCCCGCGAGGCGATACTGCAAGTAATTTACAAAATGCACTGCAGGAATTGTCTCATAATAATACTATTAATAGCTATGATAGTGTGGCACAAGCACTGAATGTAATTTTACCAGAACAACAAAGCGATACTATGTTGATTATATTTGGTTCATTTTTTACAGTTGCTGGCGCTATTAATTACTTTAAAAAATAGAGAGGATGTCGGTGAACTCAAGTTTTATTAATCGCTTAGTCGGAACAAGTATAGTGGTGATCGCAGCAATTGTGTTTATCCCTAATATACTCGATGGCGAAAAAGTGCATTATAAAGAAGGCTTTAAAGCGATCCCAGACCGCCCTGAGTTCAAAACAATCGATCTTCAAGAGTCAATTGATGAAAATATGGCTAATGCTGAGCCACTAAAGCAAGATGAAAATGAAGACATTCCAGCTGACGATGAAGCTTTTGAGCAGCAAAGCGCGATGGATGAGAGTGATTACGCTGTGGAAGATAAAGTTGTTGAAGCAACTATAGAACCCAAAGCTACACCAATTACAAAAGCGCCTGTTCAAGCTAAGCCAGAGCCAATTGCACCACGTAAAAGTGATGAAAACCTAACGAGTATGGCCTATGTTATTCAATTAGGTAGTTTTTCACATGTTGCAAACGTTAAAGCATTACAGGCTAAATTAAAGGCTGAAGGGTTTAAAACGTTTACTAAACCGATTAAAACCCCAAATGGGACATTAACCAAAGTATTTGTTGGTCCTTCGCTTGATAAAAGTGAATTACAAAAGCAGCTCCCTCAGCTCAAAGAGCTTACTAAATTAAATGGTAAAGTTACGCAGTACGAAGTGACAAAATAATTTAAAAAAGGCTTGTATAAGAAGCCTTTTTTTATTTATTTATATTTTTTTTATCATTATCTTTATCTCACAATACCTAGACTAGAATGTTAATTTTTTGTATTAACCACAACCCAGTAATCTCCCGTTTAAACTTGCATACTAACGATGTTTGGGTATAGAATGCGCCCCAAATTAGCGACTAATTGGTTCTTATGATCTGGGTTGATTACGCCATTATTGGCATCATTGTATTGTCTACCATCATCGGTTTAATACGCGGCTTTGTAAAAGAAGCAATGTCATTAGCGGTATGGGCTGGCGCCTTTATCATCTCTAGCTTATTTTACCAATATTTAGCTTCCTTCCTAACAACCATTTCTGAACCCCTTTTAAGAAATGCGGCGGCCATCGCCATATTATTCTTTGTGACGCTACTGTTAGGCGGTTTACTAAACTACATTTTAGGTGAGCTCGTACATCGTACTGGTTTATCGGGTACCGACCGTGTCTTTGGCATAGTGTTTGGTGCTCTACGAGGCGTGTTGGTCGTGAGCGCGTTACTCTTCTTTCTTGATGCTTTTACTGGTGCACCCAATACGCACTGGTGGGGCAATTCTATTTTGATTCCAGAATTTGGCTTTGTTGTTGAATGGTTCTTTTCGTACCTAGAAAACAACTCGAGCTTTTTAAATTCAGTAAACCGTTAATCGGCGAGGATAAATTACATGTGTGGTATCGTTGGAATAGTCGGAACATCCCCTGTCAATCAGGCGATTTATGATGGCTTAACTGTTTTGCAGCACCGTGGTCAAGATGCCGCGGGTATCATTACCATTGAGAATAATACGTTCAGCTTACGCAAAGCAAATGGCTTAGTGAAAGATGCCTTTCACACTCGTCATATGAAACGACTACAAGGTACGATAGGTCTTGGCCATGTGCGCTATCCTACAGCAGGGTCTTCAAGCTCATCTGAAGCACAGCCTTTTTATGTTAACTCACCGTTTGGTATAGCGCTTGCCCATAATGGTAACCTTACTAATGCAGAAGCTTTAAAAGAGCAGTTATTCTCAGAAGCACGTCGTCATGTAAATACAACATCTGATTCAGAAATCTTACTCAACATCATGGCACATGAACTAAGTAAATCTGATAAGTTGCATTTAGACCCTGAAGATATATTTACTGCGGTAACCGAGGTAAATAATAAAGTAAGCGGTGGTTATGCAACAATTGCTATGATTATTGGTCACGGTATTGTTGCTTTTCGCGACCCGAATGGTATCCGTCCACTTGTATTTGGTAAACGTGAGACTGCAAAAGGCACTGAGTACATGTTCGCCTCTGAAAGCGTTGCGTTAAAACCGGACGGCTTTGAGTTTGTACGTGACGTTGCCCCTGGTGAAGCTATATATGTTACAGAAGAAGGTGAATTTCATTCACTTAGTTGTGCAGATAAAGCATCTTACTCGCCGTGTATTTTTGAATTTGTTTATTTTGCTCGACCTGATTCAACAATAGACCGTATGTCTGTTTATGCAACACGCGTAAACATGGGCACAAAACTAGGCGAAAAAATTGCACGCGAATGGGCTGATAAAGACATTGATGTAGTTATCCCAATCCCAGAAACTTCATGCGATGTAGCACTGGAAATTGCACGTGTGCTTGATTTACCGTATCGCCAAGGTTTTGTTAAAAACCGTTATATTGGTCGTACATTTATCATGCCTGGCCAAGAGATGCGTAAAAAATCAGTGCGTCAAAAGCTAAACGCAATTGATCGCGAGTTTAAAGGTAAAAACGTATTATTGGTTGATGACTCAATTGTTCGTGGTACAACATCAGCACAAATTGTTGAAATGGCTCGAGAGTCTGGTGCTAAAAATGTTTACTTTGCATCCGCAGCGCCTGAAATACGCTTCCCTAATGTGTACGGTATTGATATGCCTTCAGCAGCAGAGCTTATTGCTCACGGACGTGAAGTGGAAGATATTAATGCAAGTATTGGCTCTGACGGTTTAATCTTTCAATCGTTAAAAGATTTAATAGCTGCGGTTAGCCAAGAAAATCCTGAAATTACTAAGTTCGAAACCTCAGTATTTGATGGGCAATATATTACAGGCGACATTGATCAAAACTATTTAAACCGTATTGATGAGCTACGTAACGATTCAGCAAAAAGCACCCGCGAAAGTGCGATGTCTTCAAGTTTAGAGATTCACAACCAAGACGAAAACGAAGCTGATTAATAATTAGTTAATAAAAAGTCGTTACATAAAAAAAGGAGCTAATTAGCTCCTTTTTTGCGAAGGAAAGAAAGGGAACATTTCTATCAAACACGACTCTTTATTAGCTAAACTTTATTAAGTAAACATTGGACTAACAATCCCATTTGTCCAAAGCATAGCTGTTACAGCTAAAATAATAACTAGTAATATTAATCCACACGTTACAACCGAGCTGGCATAGATAAAGCCACGCTCTTCTGGAATATGCATAAGTATTGGTACGCCGGTATAAAGTAAGTAGACCGAGTAAGCTAGTGCAATAATTCCAATACACACTACAAACCAAAGTACAGGCCAAAAGGCGGCAAGCGCCGACATAAACACAGGTGTTGCAGTATAAGCTGCAAGTTCAAGTGTTTGTGTAAATGTAGGCTTAGAGCCAAATGTAACGGCCATCCAATGAGCCAAATACGCCAATGCAAAAACACCCGCTATCAAAGCAAAATACATTGCAACTGCAATTAATAGCGCACTGTCGTGCGTTAAAAATACAGGATTGCCTGCGCCTATACTCCATCCTAAATAAACAGATGAGTAATAACCCATTATTGAAGGAAACAAAGCAATCAGTAAAATATGCGACAAACTATAGGTTAAACTTTCATGGCGATTATCTATTGTTTGCCATTCTTCAAGTGGGTGAGCATAAATGCCCCAGAGATGATTTAGTATCATAGTGCTTACTCCATAAAAGGAACGTATTACTGTTTTGGTTGGTTTATTTTTATACAGTCTATGTACAGTTATGGTTCACTTATTTTGCAAAGTCAAGTTAACTCACTATTAACATTTTTGCACAGGTTAGGGCTTTGATTTATCCCAAACAAAATTTCGTGTTAAAATAATGGCATATCAAATTTATTTAGTAATGAGCAGTCAACGTGCCACATAGCCAACTTTTAGAGCCGATCAATAACTTTTTAGTGTGTACAACCCCACAGCAGTGGGTGGAGCAGGCAATTAAAAAAGAGAACTTATCAGTAATCTTAATCGATCACTTAATTTGTGAGCTTAATGATAATATGTGCATGTAGTGATTAAATGAGGTTTTGTTATGTCAGCAAGCGAATTGTCAGGTAACGTATATTTGTACCAACGTTTTAGTTCACAGGCTCAAGAAGGCAATAGCTCTTTGTATAGACAAGGGGAGGCACAAAGAGAGTGGTTACGTAGTCACCCGAACTGCGTGGTGGTTGAGCTTGAAGGTAAGCCGCTGATTGACTCTGGTCTTTCAGCCTATTCTGGCAAACATTTGAGTTCAGGCTCTCTTGGAAGATTAGTTGCAGCAATTGAGTCAAAGGTAGTACCTAAAGGTTCAATTATTCTTGTTGAGCACTTCTCTAGACTATCTCGTATGACGATTACTGAAACAGGAAAGTTACTTGATAAAATCTGGGATCATGACATCTCAATTGTTACAGCACGCGATCATACTATTTATTCACCGAGTATGCGTGACGATGTAGCTACACGCATGCGACTCATTTTTGAAATTGATAAAGCACACTCAGACTCAAAATGGCGTTCTGAAAAAGTAAAAAGCTCTTGGGTTAAGCGCGAACTCAATGCGAAAGAAAATAAAATAGCGCCTAAGATGCGGATGCCTTTTTGGTTGAATCGAGAGGGTAAGCTTAATAAATATGCGGATGTTGTAAGAGATATCTTTAAATTACATGCAGAGGGGCTAGGCCAAGTTTTGATCGAAAGATCATTGAGGCAAAAATATGGTGAGATTAAGCCTTTAAAAAATGTAAATCCGACAAAAATCATAAGAATTATTCAAAACCCAAAATGTATCGGTCTGGTTTACAATGAAAAACTCTATGATGCAGTTGTAAGTAATGAAATATTTTATAACGCACAACGAATATGTGAAGAGCGACTTTTCAAAAGCGTGAGAGCAGATAGAAAGTGGCCGCTGCATGGAATGGTTAAATGTGGGCATTGTGGTTCTGGTATGAGCATTCAACAGTCTGCAAAAACACTTCCACTGTTACGATGTAGCAGAAAACAAAGATCCGCTGGTGAATATTGTGACTCACCTACAACGACTTTTCCGTATGTTATTGCATATCATTTTTTTCATATATACTTAGAACCCATTGTTCTAGCTCTACTTACAAATCTCCAAGTCAATAATAAATCAAAAAGTAAAAAAGTTGAATTACAGCAACAACTCAAAAACTTACAGCGTGCTTACACATCTGCTGAAGAGCTTTATAATGAGTTGATTGTAGAAGGAAAAGACACGAAAGTACCTTTACGAAGTATGACAAGCATTAACGAAAAAATTACTAGCATAAGTGAAGAGCTAGAACGTCTTCAAGCTATTGATAGCAAACATTCAACACTGGTATCTATTTCACGAGATTTAAAAAATTCATTACATGAAGACAGTAAAAAATATAATATAGAACTTAATAAATTGGGATTAAAGATAGTTTTGAAGAATAAAGAGCTTTTATTCGGTTTAGATGAAACTGATATAGTAGCCCGTTTAAAGTATTCGCATTACGATCGTAAATTAAGAGGGTATATTTATGATTTTAAAGGTTCTAGTGAATTTTATGCTAATGAATACATAAGTGGGATGGTAAGAACTGATGATTGGACAATAGAACGACTTTTAAATCCTCGGGCTGATTTACCACTTACCCCAAAAAAATTAGCATCAATTGTATACGAAGCAAATTTAAATGAACAAGCGGGTTTGCTTTTTCCCATTAAAAGAGATTATGAAAACTAATGAGTTTAAATAAATATAGTGAATTATTAGATCCGATAAATAGTTTTTTAAAGTGCTCAACTCCAGAAGAGTGGGTTCGCGAAGCAAAAAAAACACAGAATCTTAAAGTGTTACTGTTAGACCACTTGGTGTGTGAGTTAAAAGCAGCTCAGTCTGCTATGTTTTTGATTCGTAAATATGCTGTAGACAAAGAAAGCGGTGATGCGTTATTAGAGTGGCTAAAGCCTTTTGAGGCTCTTATTTACAAGCGCGAAGGCAACTGGCGCGACTTGGCGGCTAAAAATAAGCTTACTAAATCAATTATCCCTAAATCAAACTCACCCTATGGACAAGATTTAATTGATAAAATGGTTATGCTAATAAAAGAAGAGTTACATCACTTCTATCAAGTACTCGAAATTATGGACGAGTATGAGATTGAATATGAAAGTATTACTCCATGCCGCTATGCAAAAGGCATGCTTCGTCATGTCAAATCGTATGAGCCAAATGCCTTAGTCGATAAACTAATTATTGGTGCTTATATTGAGGCACGCTCATGTGAACGCTTTGCTAAGCTTGCTCCGCATGTAGATAAACGTTTAGGTGATTTTTATATTTCATTGCTTCGCTCTGAAGCGCGACATTATCAAGATTATTTGACGTTAGCTCAAGAAATTGCTGATTTTGATATAGCTGAGCGAGTCGAATTTTTTGGACATACCGAGGCTGAGTTAATCTCATCGGCAGATGAAGATTTTAAATTTCATAGCGGGATACCTTCGTTTGCTAGTGAGTAATTAAATGTGTACTCACTACACAATTTTTTAACGCTTCGCTAAAATTGTTCGCTCGAAGTTATAATTTATCTTTGGGTTATAATAGCTTTTCTGATATTCAGTCATATTTTTTTGTTTGAAGTCCTCTAACACTTTTAGTGTTAGAGGACTTAGATTCTTTCACTTGTAGAACTGTCTAGCGAGACTCTGCTTGCTTAATCAAATCATAAATTAAATCATCAGCAAACTGAGTTTTAAAGTCGACCTTAACCTCTTTGCTTATCTTTTCAAACAGCACTTTGGCATGTTCAATTTTGCGCTCTTCCTCTTTGCGAAGGCTATCTTTCCCATCAACATTTTTCGTTTCAATAATGAAGTTTAAAAAGTCGCCCTTACTTGTCTTAACAACATACGCAAAGTCAGGAGAGTATGAATAACCGCCAGATACAGGGATCTTAATTGAGTTTTTTGGAATTTTAGTGAACACAGATACCGATTCAATTTCACCATCCGTAATGTTCAATTTTTCAAGTTCAGAATCGTAAAAAACATCTTCAAACAAGTATGTATCTAAAGGCTTGAGATCGTCATCATTGTAAACACCGAGGTCACTCGCCATTACTTCAGTTCTTGGTTCACCTTGTACATCAGTAAATTTCGTTGGATGCATACTGTTTGAGATAACGTTATAGCCCAGACCAAATTTATTAAATGAGTTGTTCAATAAAAACTTACTGAATCCTGATTTTATTTTTCGGACTGTTTGAATATTCAAGTAATCTGTTATATCTATGGTGCTTTGCACGCTTACGAATGCTTTATGCAGTGTAGATAACTTAATAAATGCTTCTTGCGATAGACGATTCAGAAACTCTTTGTAAGTCATAGTAGAGAACTTGGTGAAATCATCATCGTTACCAAACATTGACTTAGACATCGCAGTATCATTATGGATGTATACAGTTTCAATACGAGTCTGGACACCAGTTTTCTTGAACTTATCTGACTCTTCAATCAGATAATTTTTGAACAGCTCAAGGAAGTCATCTTCACTTGCAATCTTGTATTCTAAAATCGCTTTTTGGTTAATCATCTCCCAAAGCTCTTTTAGCTCATCGAACTTACCAACGCGCATCTTAGACGTTTTTTTAGCACCATTATCAACCTTAATTTTGTTAGGTTTAACGCCAGTTGGGAATGCATTAGGATACCTAGATTTCAGCTTTGTATAAGCATCAGCACCAAGTAGATTTTCATTTTCGTCAATAATTCCTTCACCCAACAGATCCGACATAATTTTAAATGAAGATAAATCAGGATATTCGGCTGTAATTTTATCTTTGATTTCTTGAGTCAACTTGCTTGGCACAGTCTCTTTGAATGAAGAGTCGTTTACCTCCTGAACAAGAGAAGTTATAAAATCTTTTTCCGTAAAATCCACATAATAATTAAGCATGAATGCACGGTCTTTCACTCGCCCCATATACTCATTTACAGGTAGGCGAAGCCCCCTACCAACTTCTTGAAGTTTTGATGTTGTGCTACCGCTTGAGCGCAGTTTACAAATTTGGAAAACATTAGGTGAATCCCAACCTTCACGAAGTGTCCATTTACTAAAAATAAAACGCCTTGGGTTATCTAGCGAAAGGAGTAGTTCTTTATCGTGTAAAATTTCACTTATTTCTTGTTCAATCTTTTCATCTTTATCACTATTATCTTTTGAAAAATAGCCACCATGAACAACTGACACATCCTTAATAGTCTTTTCTAAGTATTCTCTGTAAAAAGCATCAGTTTCAACTTTTAAGCACTCTTTAGCCTCTGCGACAACCCATTCTTCAAATTTGGTCTTTAAGCTACCTGAGAGGTTGTTTCCATCTCGATAACCTTCAATATCATCAATAAAGAAAAGCGATAATGGCTTAATTCTTGGGCGTTGAGTCAATAATTCACGTTCAAGCTTAAAATGCTCCTTAATCGCTTTACGGAGCATATTATCTTCAAGCGTATCTGAATATGAATAAGGATTAATAGACTTGCCGACTTTAAGCTCAATACCGTTACTTAACACAACCATTTTTGTATTCAGTGATTCAATATACAGATCATGAATCTCGCTATGAGTGTTTGATAATGACTCACCTTTCGCAAGTTTATAAACGGTTTTCGTTCCACTTTCGTTTAACTCAAAAGTTGCTTCTTTAGCCGTTGATTTAGTGAGTTTAAGGTTTGCAAAGTCATCACCAACAACATCTTCAATAAAAGCGTTAATCCCTTTTACTAGGTCATTGTTAAACGCATCAACAGCCGTTAAGCGATAAACTAAATTCTCGTAGTCTTCGTTGAAAGTTGCACCAAAACGAATAATGTATTGAGCATTAAGCTTACTGATGTTGTCCCATGTTTTTTTAGCGGTAGGGAACTTGTGAGGCTCATCAATGATAATAAAAGGTCTGACAGCACTGATAGCGTCAATTGGTGTATCAAATTTATTATCTAACAATCCAGTATCGTAAGTCTCAACCAATGATTTTGAGTTAATCATTCCAGAGTTGATAACCAAAACGTGGATATGTTTTTTATTAAAGTTATTTGCTTCTACAAAATCATGAACTGCTTGCGGCATAAAAGATTTAGTATTCTTACTAGAGCTTTTTTGACTTTCAACGACATAAGTTTTTAATTCACGCTCATAATCGTCACGGAAGTGTTCTTTTAGTGCATCACTTTTCAGAAAGTTGACTGTTCCTGCTTTAATTGAAAGCGTTGGGACAATGACGATAAACTTATTGATACCAAATGCTTTGTTGAGATCATACATGGATTTAGTATAGGTATAAGTCTTACCTGTGCCCGTTTCCATCGAGATATCAATCACGTTACTTTTAGCGTCGTAATGTTCTCTTTTATGTTCGATTCCATTGAACTCTTGTACTGTTTTTATGTTCGCATAATATTGAGGGTCGGTGATATTAAGAACAGGGTTTGCTCTAAGGCGAACGATAGGATCGTCCGATTGTTGAGGTTCAGCCCCAACAAACATACTCATTAATGCGTCTACACCTGCCTTTTGATGCGGGAGGTTCTTCTCAAATGTAAATCCCTTTGACATTAGTTTCTTCCTACCAGATCAATTTCTAATGACTTTTTATTAGCATAAGTTTTTAAGGCTTCGTTTAGCTCCATTTGCTTCACGCTATCAAAGTTTTTACCAAAGAAAACAATCTTATTAGGTGAGAATTCTTTGTCTGTATCAAGTCTCGAAAGAAGAGCTTTCAAAGCATCACTAGAAAAATCAGAGGCAATCATATACAAGCGATTGTCGCAAAAATGTGCGGTATAATTTTCTAGGTCAATATCTTGAACTGGTGTCGTTAAGTCACTTCCATCATATAAACGCCAAGTAGTAAGAAGCGTATGATACTGCTCATCAGTCAACATCACATCATCAAACATTGTCATCGTCATTAAAGAGAGCTCTTTATCATCTTCAACCCTAAAATCTTTTGTCGTTTCAAATATTTTGAATCCTAGATCACCTTGGTGCTCAGGGTTTTCTTTACTAATTTTTTCAGATGCCTTGATAATTCTCGCTTTTGTAATGTCAAAAATTGTCTCATAGCCATATTTCTCAGCGAGTTTATTTTTTTCATTTAATTGAATAGAAATAAAGCGATAATTAGTATCATTGTCTATATTGAAACTGAAAACGCTATGAGCTGTTGTCCCTGAGCCAGAAAAAAAATCTAAAACAGTACAACTAGTAGAATCAGTTACCATTTCTATAAGCTTTTTAACTAACGTTGTTGGTTTAGGAAATGGAAAAGGATTATTCCCAGAAAACAAGTCCTTTAGCTCGTTTGTACCATTTTGATAATTCATTTCTGGTCCATCCAAAATAGATTTTGGTTTTGTACCTTTTTGACTGCCACTTTCAGAGCTATTTAAATAATCTTTAGTAAAAATATCCCACACTTCACTACTGTTTCTTTTTACTTTCTTTGCAACCAGTAGATGTTTATCTTTTGTAAACTTATCTTTTGACCACCTCCATGTACCATCTTCTTCTGTAGTTGGCTTAATTGGGAATATAGCTTCTCCAGAGTTATTATTAAGTGATAATTCCCCATCCTGGGTGATATAAATAGGATAGTGGAGTAGTGGTCTTTGTTCTCTACGCCATGACCCTCCTCTCAATCTTAAGCCCAATAATCGATACCTTCCTCCCTCATCTGTTAAATTGTATTCAGCTTCCATTGAAGAGCCTAGAGAAACGCGAAACTCCTTAGCTTTATAAGCTGCGCGGGCATAACAAATAATATACTCGTGTTGGCTTGCTGAGAAATTATTTGATTGACTACCACGAGGATTGCTTTTTACAACGAATTGACTGCAAAAGTTACTTTCTCCAAAAATTTCATCACATAGCAGCTTTAATTGGTTCACTTCATTTTCATCTATGGAAATACATATAACACCATCTTCTTGAAGTAGCTCTTTAGCAATATAAAGCCGAGGATACATGAAAGTAAGCCAAGCACTATGACTACTCGAACCTTTATCGGTAAACTCTAGAATACGGGAGGCTTCATCAAAGTCGACACCTGCAAGATCCATCAATTGTTCTTTTGTGAATTTACGATCATCATTATAAACAAACCCGTCTGAACCAGTGTTGTAAGGAGGATCGATATAAATCATCTTCACCTTCTCACTATATGCGTTAACCATATGCTTAAGCACTTCAAGGTTATCGCCTTTGATAAGCAGGTTTTTACTGTTTTTGTTTTGATCTAATTGATTATGTGTAACGTCTTCATTGAGCAATGTTTTGGGCGGAAGGTTAGTCAATAAGCGAGCGTAAGACTTACCAAGCCAGTTCAACGTATATGATTCTTTAGAAAGCTCAACTTCATTTGCATTAACAACTTCAAGCATTTTCTCTTGAATGAAGTTTCCAGATTTATCAAAACATTGAGGGAAATGCTTTTTTAGGACGGCAAGTTGCTTACTATTCACAGTCTCGATATTCGAATGAAGTGTTTCTTCTTTAATAGTCATTTTGTGTATCCGAATTTGTTTTCTTTATTTGGGTAATACTGATTTTATTCTGCATCAGTCTTGTCAGTAATTTTGATTGATGCTTCAGTTAGACCTATACGCAACAACTCAGCTAAAGCCCCGTCTAAACTTTTGAAAATACGCGGTTCATAAGGCTGTCTAGAACTACTTAACACCAATGGTTCACCATTCCATTCAGAACCATCAAAAACGACCATATATGCGTTTTTAGGACCTGAAATTTGAGCTTGGTCTATAACCCCACTTTTTACTCGCTCTTTAACCATAGAGCTTAGGATGTAGTTGCCAGCATTCATACCTGATATCATAATAATCTATCCAACATTCATTTTTGCTACAATATCAAGTTTTGCAGCAAAAGTGGAGTTTTGTATCGGGGATTGATGAGATTATTATCATTACAAATAAGGAGTACTTTAATCTTTAAAATTAATGAAGTAATTAATTTTAAAGATTAAATTTATTAATTACAGATTTAGTAACCCCTTTAAATTTTTGCTGAAATCTATGTAGTAGTTCAGAGAGTTTCTTATTTTCTAAAGTTAATTTTTTATTTTCTATCATTAAATTTCTATTTTTAACTTTTGTGATTTCGGCTAAAACTTCATTTTCATTACTTTCATTTATTAATTTAATCGCTCTGTCTGACCATTCAGGGATATTTTTATATTTAAGCTTTTCATTTTTTAGCTCATCAATAACAATATTATTTGTATGATTAACAATAGAGTAAAAATTTTTTAAGGTAGTATGCTTCGCTTTAGACCCTTTAATTCCGCGCTTTAAATATTTTTGCATAGCTTCTGCGTAAGAGTCTTGTAGTGCTACAAGCTTTGCTTTTCCTCCAGTGATCCCTCGCGCATTGAGGGTCCATACAACGTTCCCCGATTTTCTTTTTCTTTGCTCTGTTGGAATAATAAAAAAGTGGCAATGTGGCGATTGCTCATCAAGATGCATCATACCAACTTGGCATTTATCGCCAAATTGTTGCTGAACCCATTTTGTTGTGTTTTCTTTCCACCAATGAAGCTTTTCTTTTGCATCTGGGAGATAAGAATTGCCAACTTTTATAAATTCAGGTGAAAAAGCAAGTACTAGCTCTAATGCGTGTACAGCATTCTTCCTAATTTTAATGTTTTTTGAATTAATAGTATCGTCATATATTTCAAGTGGTGTCGTATTTTTAAGAAGCATCTTGTTGAATCTAGTTAATTTAGCATTAACATTTTCAGTGGGCTGACTACGCAGCCAATGCTTTTGCATCATTAGAATATCGTGCCTCGATTTGAGTTTTTTAACACGTAAAATCGCAAAAGGTTTAGACATGAATACTTCCTTTTCGTTTAAGAGTGACTGAAGTTATCAAAAATATATTGAAGTCTGTCTCGTACGTCATCAGAGTATTTAATACTTTCTCTATAAGAATAGGGAGAAATTAATAAGTCTGTCATCCCTTCTACGAATTCAGAACAAATCAACTTACAAATAACTGGTTGATTTTCGCCAAAAAAAAGCTTGATGAATAATTCAACTGATTCAGTTGGAACTTCACATAGTAATTTAACTTTCTGAAACTCTTCTAGCTGATTTAGCTGTGCTTTTTCATGAAGTATGAGTGTGAGTGGTGCTGGTTCTTCAAATTTAATACAACTTAGCTCTTGTTGCTTAATATGAAGCATAAATAACATCTTTGGTTGAAGCTCTATAATTTCATCTTCAATTCTAAAAATTGTGTTTTTACTTACTTGAATATTAACTAATAATTTACTTTCAATGTTCATATGATTATCCCTAAGTTTAAGTGAAAGTTCGACTTAAACTCATTATATATCGAAATAAAAAATCGAACTTTTTTTAATGAAAATAATATTGTTTTTAATTAAAAGCACATAAATTCAGTATGTTAACTAAAGCTAATGACTTAACTTTTTTTAGAGTTAAGCTCGGTGTTATTTATATTTAATATTTTTATGTATATGATATATCTTTTGGATATAAAGATTTTATTCACCAATTATCTTTACTAAAAACACTTCTTTAAAGTTACAAGTTTCTATAGTTTGGTTATGTTACTTCGAAGTTTTTGTTCTTTAAAAACAGTGTTTTAAAAAGTATGGTAAATTTATTTTAAGTGTTCATATGTATCACTTTTTATACTTTTTTATTATGTTTAGAGGAAAAATATTATGAGTAGTTTTGTAACAAAAACGACTAGAACAACAGTTAGCGAAGAAACGGGTAAGGTTCTTGATTCAAAAACAGTTGATGAGCTTATTCGCTATAAAAACAGTAAGGGAATTAAGTACGTAGCAATAATTGAAGAAGGTTTACATTTAATTAATAATTTAACGGCTAATGAAATAAAAGTTTTAATTCATTTATCGATGGACTTAAGCTTTAAAAGTGATAATTTTGTTGATATTTCTCAATACAAACGTAAAGAAATCAGTAACAAACTAGGTATATCAAATGGATCATTTCGTAACATACTTTCATCTTTAAGAAAAAAAGATTTATTGAAAACTAATTGCGCGAGCCAATTCAAAATAAACCCTGGTGTTCTTTATCGAGGAACAGTTAATAGTATCCCAAACGAGTTGAGTGATTATAATTCAATGTCTTAGTTTTTTTGGTTTAAGCTGCTTTTATGTGTAGAAGGTTGGCAGTTACTTTCCAGCCTTTTTTTTGCTTTTTAGGTATCCCCCACTTTTGTGTTAATTAGAATAGAAGGACTGTGTAATTCACTAAAGACCAAAATGTTGAGTTTAGTTAAATTTTATTTGTTTTTCTAAATGCATAAAAATGACAAAGTGTCATTCTATTGATTACACAATGTCATGTCTAAGTAAGAATAAGTAATTCATTATTTTCATTCTTTCATTATATTACCTCGATAAATTATTTTTTATACGTATCTTTCTCACATAGCTTACTTTTAAAGCCAAAATGCTTTTTAGTTGTATATGTTACTCACTAAATGTATACATGCACATATATACATTTAGTGAGTTAAAAGCGGCTCAAAGTGCGATGTTTTTAATACGTAAATACGCTGTTGATAAAGAGGGCAGTGATGCCTTACTCGAGTGGCTAAAGCCATTTGAAACGCTTATTTATAAGCGTGAAGGAAACTGGCGTGATCTCGCGGCTAAAAATAAGCTAACTAAATCAATAATTCCTAAATCTAATTCGCCATATGGACAAGATTTAATTGATAAAATGGTATTGTTGATAAAAGAAGAGTTGCATCATTTTTATCAAGTGCTCGAAATTATGGACGAGTACGGTGTAGAGTACCAAAGCATTACACCATGTCGTTATGCAAAAGGCATGCTTCGTCATGTTAAAACGTTTGAGCCAAACGCCCTTGTTGATAAATTAATTGTAGGCGCTTACATTGAGGCGCGTTCGTGTGAGCGTTTCGCAAAGCTTGCGCCGCATGTTGACAAACGTTTAGGTGATTTTTATATTTCGCTGCTGCGCTCTGAAGCCCGTCACTACCAAGATTATCTAACTTTAGCGCAAGAAATTGCTGATTTTGATATTACCGAACGAGTTAAAGAATTTGGCGAGGTTGAAGCCGAATTAATTTCATCACAGGATGAAGATTTTAAGTTTCATAGTGGCCTGCCAATAGCATAAAGCTAATTTTCTTTTAAAAAATTAATGTATTCAGCTGTTTTTTGATTGCTGAAATTGTGTTTTTTCATGATTTCAGCAAGGCTTCCGTTTTCAATTATTATATCAATCCCTCTATTAAATTTTTGTAAGTACTCTTTTGCTCTGTAATTTGATTTAGAGACAACTAAATATAGTTTATGAGAAGCAAGATCTGGCAATAAGTACTCAATTTTATTCTTATCTAAATCAACTTCGTTATTATGCTCAAGCCAATACTTCCCTACTTCTTTAGTGCCTGCGACCAAATCGATACGACCTTGTTGTAGCAGGTATAAACTTGTAGGAAGGCTTTTAGTAGATGTTATTGCCAGCTCAGTATTTCTTGTAAACTCTTGGCTTACAAAGGCATTATCTTCCGTACCAATACTATAAGGTGTTAATGATTGGACTGTACCATCGAAATTAATAGCACTCTCTTTGCGTTTAAAAATTCCTGAATGAGCAACTGCAAGTGGGCGAGAGTAGTAAAAAACTTCATTTCTTTTTAATGAATAAAAAGCGCCTAAAATAGCTGTTTTTCTCTTTTTTTCTAATAGCTTTAGGGCGCGGTCCCATGTCGTAAACTCGGCTTCGCTATTAATGCCTTGAGTTTTAAGGGCTGATTGAGTGATTTCGTATAACCAACCGTTATCAGGAAGGTTTTCGCTAAAATAGGGAGGGTAGTTTTCAGTAACAATTTGCCATGTTTGCTCGCTAAATACTTTGGTAGGAATGGCAATTACTACGATGAAAATTAACAGCTTAATCATTCAACCTCTCACTATTATTCAAATATATAGTTAAATAATAGTCAGGATTTTAAATTATGCGAAAGGCGTGCTAATTAATTCTTGTGATTGAGGGGTAACGACTAAATAAGAGCCTTGGGTATACCAGTCACCTAGCACTGTACGAGTAAGCGTTTGTTCATCAACTTTATAGGTATGAACATTAGGGCGGTGAGTATGACCATGAATCATATTAGTAACGTTATGTTTAGCAAAGGTGGCAAGCACGGCTTCATCTACAACGTTTAAAATTTCGATAGGTTTATCAGCTTGGCTCAACTTACTTTTTTCACGGGCATTACGCGCTATTTTTTTACGATACCAAAGTGGCATTGCAAGCATTAATTTTGGCCACCACCAACCACGGCTTTTTTTACGAAATTTTTGATACTCAGTATCTTGAGTACACATTTCGTCGCCATGTAAAATAACGGTAGGCGTACCATATAAATCAATGACTGTTTGTTCATCGAGTAAAGTCATTGCGGCCATGTCTGCATATTGCTTGCGCATGATGAAATCACGGTTGCCATGTATAAAATAAACAGGTGTCCCACCATCATTAACGGCGCTTAAATGCTTTGCTACATCGGCACTCAGCGCTGTAATGTAGTCATCTCCAACCCATACTTCAAAAAAATCACCCAAAATATAAAGTGCATCTACATCTTTATTTAGTATATGCGTATTTAAAAAGTCAAAAAATGCAGCGCTAATGTCGGGGCGGTTTTCGCTTAGGTGTAAATCTGCAATAAAGTAAGTTTGGCGAGTCATAGGTCAGTCTTTTCGATATAAATAAAGCGGGCGTATACACATTGCGTAAATGCCCGCTGATACTCCACATTACGTGGGTAAACTTACTATTAGCTAACAGTAACGCTTTCGATGATCACATCTTCAAGAGGCACGTCTTGGTGAAAACCAGTACTACCTGTTGCTACGCCTTTTATTTTATTTACTACGTCCATACCTTCTACTACTTCAGCAAAAACACAGTAACCCCAGCCTTGCGATGTTTCGCTACTGTGGTTTAAAAAGTCGTTGTTATTCACGTTAATGAAAAACTGCGCTGTAGCTGAATGAGGATCAGGCGTACGCGCCATTGCTAAAGTACCTATCTTGTTAGATAGGCCATTATTAGCTTCATTTTTAATTGGGTCGTTAACTTCTTTTTGTTCCATACCTGGTACAAAACCACCGCCTTGAACCATAAAACCATCGATTACACGATGAAAGATAGTGCCGTTGAAAAAATCAGCATTTGCATACTCTAAAAAGTTTTTAACAGTGTTTGGAGCTTCTTGCTCAAACATTTTAATGGTGATGTCACCAAAATTGGTGTGTAGAACAACCATGTGTTTTCCTATATCTGGTTTAAATATTGGCGCTATTTTATCGTAGTTGGCTAAGATTAACAAAGTAGATGTTTGGTTTGTTATAAAGCGCTAGAGCAGGGGCTTTTCAAGTGGTAACATAACTGTTCAAGTAAATAGTCAAGGACTCAAAGTAAATGGTAAATATATACAACACACTCACGCGACAAAAAGAGCAATTTAAACCTATGGTCGAAGGCAAAATCGACATGTATGTGTGTGGTATCACCATTTATGATTACTGCCATATTGGACACGCTCGTACTTTTGTTGGTTTTGACGTTATTGTGCGCTACTTACGTCATATTGGTTACGATTTAAAATATGTACGTAACATTACAGATATCGACGATAAAATAATTAAACGCGCAAATGAAAATGGTGAGTCAATAAACGATTTAACTGTGCGCATGACTAAAGCGATGCATGAAGATTTTGATAGCCTAAATATGCTACGCCCAGATATTGAACCAACAGTTACAAGCCATATGGATGAAATCATCGCTATGGTTAAGCGCTTGATTGAAAAAGGCCATGCCTATGTTGCAGCTGATGGCGATGTTTTGTTTGATGTATCAACGTTTGAGCAATACGGTGCGCTTTCTCAGCAAGATTTAACTATGTTGCAATCAGGTTCTCGCGTTGAAGTGGCTCAAGATAAAGACGATCCACTTGATTTTGTGTTATGGAAAAAAGCCAAAGCAGGTGAGCCATCATGGTCATCACCGTGGGGTGAAGGGCGTCCTGGTTGGCATATTGAATGTTCGGCAATGAGCTCAAAACACTTAGGAGAGCATTTTGATATTCACGGTGGGGGGTCTGATTTACAGTTTCCACATCATGAAAACGAAATTGCCCAGTCGTGCTGTGCAAACAACGGCAAGTATGTAAATACATGGATACATACTGGCATGGTGCAAGTAAATAAAGAAAAAATGTCTAAGTCGTTAGATAACTTTTTTACTGTACGTGAAGTTTTAAAAGCATACGACGCCGAATCTGTTCGTTACTTTTTAATTTCAGGGCATTACCGCAGCCAATTAAATTACTCACAAGAAAATTTAGACCAAGCGCGCTCATCACTTGAACGCATTTATACAGCGCTTCGTGATGTCTTACCGGTAGAATGCGATTTAGAAGGCAATGAGTTTGTTGCTAAATTTAGAAAAGCAATGAATGATGACTTTAATACACCAGAAGCACTACCTGTGTTGTTCGAACTTGCTAAAGAATTAAACCGCGTAAAAGAAAGTGACGCAGGTCAAGCTGGCAAGTTAGCGTTTATACTGCGTAGCCTTGGTGAAGTGTTAGGCGTTGCTCAACAAGCACCGGAAGCTTTTTTACAAGGTGGGCAAGATGACGACGAAGTTGCGACAATTGAAGCATTAATTGTAAAACGTAATGAAGCACGTGCTAGTAAGGACTGGGCTGCTGCTGATGAAGCTCGCGATGCACTTAATGCATTAGGTGTAATACTTGAAGATTCAGCTGGTAAAACAACGTGGCGTAAAGCGTAAGCGTTTAAAGTAATTCAGGTCAAACTAAAAAAGGGTTGCCAAATGGCAACCCTTTTTTGATTTTTTAACAGCTTAGCTGTGATACTTTTCACACGCTTCAAGTGTGTTTTCAATTAAGCTTGCGACAGTCATCGGGCCAACGCCACCTGGTACAGGTGTAATAAAATGCGCTTTTTGTTCGGCCACACTGTATTGAACATCACCGACTAATTTACCCGTATCTAAGCGGTTAATGCCCACATCGATAACAATAGCGCCTTCTTTTATCCAATCTCCCGGTATAAATTCAGGTTTACCGACAGCCACAACTAATAAGTCAGCGCGGCGAACATGTGTTTCTAAGTCTTGAGTAAACTTATGACATACAGTGGTAGTACAACCTGCTAATAAAAGCTCTAACGACATTGGACGACCAACAATATTTGACGCGCCAACGACAACTGCATGCATCCCTTTATAACGTACACCCGTTGAATCAAGTAATGTAATAATACCTTTAGGCGTACATGGGCGAAGGGCAGGCATACGCTGTGCTAATCGACCAATGTTATATGGATGAAATCCATCAACATCTTTATGTGGGGTAATACGTTCTAAAATCTTTTCAGCATCAAGACCTTTTGGCAGTGGTAACTGCACTAAAATTCCATCAACTTCGGCATCATTATTTAGCTCGTCAATTAAATCTAAAAGAGTTTGCTCTTGTGTGTCTGCTGGTAAATCAAATGATTTAGAGATAAAACCGACTTCTTCACAGGCTTTACGTTTTGAACCAACATAAACTTGGCTTGCTGGATCAAGTCCTACAAGTACTACTGCAAGTCCTGGTGCACGTAAACCATTTGCTACACGTTCACTTACGCGTTCTGCTACAGCGCTACGTACTTGTTTTGCGATTGCCTTACCATCAATGATGTTTGCCGTCATGGGTGACCTTTAATTGGGGTTAATTAACTAGATACCGATACTCTAAAAACGAATGCATAATAAAATAGGGGGAAAAATGCTAATAAAGAAAAATACGCTCTTTATTTAACTCGTTTTATAATGTGCCTACTATTTTCGCAGAAAAGCATAGCAGCGCCAAGTTGCTTTTAAGGTATATAACGTTTGAGCTGTTAAATAGTTTAAAATTCAGCCGACTATTGTAATATTTAACCATTGTGCACTAAAAATGAGCACTTGATTGGTTTTCTTAAAAAAACGTTTGACCTAACCCCGTCAAATCACTATTATGCACCCCGTTGTCAACGAGGTCACTCGCTAGCAATAATAAGTTTCGGCGATTAGCGCAGTTTGGTAGCGCACTTGGTTTGGGTCCAAGGGGTCGCAGGTTCAAATCCTGCATCGCCGACCATTTTTTTATAATTTTTTATAATCGAATAGCTTATTGGTAAACTATGAAGTTTTCGATGCGCCCATAGCTCAGCTGGATAGAGCAACGCCCTTCTAAGGCGTCGGTCGAAGGTTCGAATCCTTCTGGGTGCACCATTTGAAAACATGTAAATATAGCGGTGATTGTAGCTCAGTTGGTAGAGCCCCGGATTGTGATTCCGGTTGTCGTGGGTTCGAGCCCCATCAGTCACCCCATTTACAACGAATATCGGCGATTAGCGCAGTTTGGTAGCGCACTTGGTTTGGGTCCAAGGGGTCGCAGGTTCAAATCCTGCATCGCCGACCATTTTCTTAAAATGGTCTTAAACTCTCAGTTTAAGTGTTCAGTATGAAAAAAGAAGTTAACTCTTCAATGTCGGCGATTAGCGCAGTTTGGTAGCGCACTTGGTTTGGGTCCAAGGGGTCGCAGGTTCAAATCCTGCATCGCCGACCATTTTCTTATCTAATAAGAACAATAAGTAAATTCCTCTAAGTTATAAATCTAAATCTGTTAGCCTATAATTCTATTAAATAATTTCTATTTTATTCTATTTAGTCCGTAGTTAGCCTGTTTTTTATTCAGTTAGTCTTTATAGTCCCTTATCTAGTCCAAATAATTGCCCCCTATACTCGACTATCATAAATATTAGGTTATAATGCCGCGTCTATTGTTTAACATAGTGCCCGAAGGGCAAAGCAGCAATGGTGTCTCATGGTAGCGACGGATGCTTTTAAGTGTGAAAAACCGCTTAAACTTTATCAAGACTCATGCAGAACACTTTGTTTGTAAAGGAAGGCGAACAGTCGCCAAAATTGAATATTGAGGTAAATCATGCAAGTTTCTGTTGAGACGACCCAAGGCCTTGAGCGCCGTATAACTATCACCGTTCCTTCAGAGAACGTTGAGACCGAAGTAAAAAAACGCCTACAACAACTGTCAAAAACACAGCGTATAGATGGTTTCCGTGCTGGTAAAGTTCCAGTATCTGTAATTAACAAGCGTTTTGGCCCTGCAGTTCGTCAAGAAGTTGCTGGCGAAGTAATGCAACGTAATTACATTGAAGCAATCGTTTCTGAAAAAATCAACCCAGCTGGCGCGCCTACATTCGCTCCTAAATCACTTGAAGCAGGTAAAGATTTAGAATTCTCAGCAACGTTTGAAGTTTACCCTGAAGTTGAAGTTCAAGGTTTAGATAAAATTACTGTTGAAAAACCAGCAGTAACAGTAACTGACGAAGATTTAGCTAACATGCTAGAAACACTTCGTAAGCAACACGCAGCGTGGGCTGATGTTGATGCAGCTGCTGGCGAAAACGACCGTGTAACAGTTGATTTCGTAGGTACTATCGACGGTGAAGTATTTGAAGGCGGCAAAGCTGAAGACTTCCCATTAGAACTTGGCCAAGGTCGTATGATCCCAGGTTTTGAAGATAACATCGTAGGTAAAAAAGCAGGCGAAGAAGTAGTTGCTGATGTAACTTTCCCTGATGATTACCACGCTGAAAACTTAAAAGGTAAAGCGGCTCAATTCACTATCACAGTGAAAAAAGTTGAAGCGCAAGAATTACCAGAATTAAGCGAAGAGTTTGCAACTAAATTCGGTGTTACCGAAGGCGGCGTAGACGCGCTTAAAGAAGAAGTTAAAAAGAACATGACACGTGAGCTAGACCAAGCGGTTAAAGCAAGCGTTAAAGACCAAGCAATCAAAGGTCTTTTAGCTAACAACGAAATCGAAGTGCCTAAAGCACTTGTTGATCAAGAAGTTGATGCTCTACGTCAGCAAGCAGCTCAACGTTTTGGCGGCGACGCTCAAAACATGCCAGAGCTTCCAGCTGAATTGTTCCACGAGCAAGCTGTAACACGTGTAAAAACAGGCCTTTTATTAGGTGAAGTGATTAAAGCTAACGACATCAAAGTTGATGATGCTAAAGTTGAAGCATTAATCGCAACAGTAGCTTCTGCATACGAAGATCCAACTGAAGTAGTAGAATACTACAAAGGTAATGATCAACTTATGCAGCAAATGCGTAATGTAGCAATGGAAGAGCAAGCTGTTGAAGCTATTTTAGCTAAAGCAGTTGTTACTGATGTTGAAAAAGCATTTGATGACATCATGAATCCACAGCAAGGTGCTTAATAAGTCATTGACTTAAGCTCTCGCTAACGATTAAATGGCTCGTGTTACTCTGTTTATACAGCGTGCCCGGGCCATTTTAGTTTTTGGCTCTAAATTTGCGAAAAACGATAACTATGCTTCCTTATAATAAGGATAAGTATAAGCGCATAAGGAATTAAATAAGTATGAATACTGGTATTACAGATCCCCTAAATGCATTGGTCCCAATGGTTGTTGAACAAACACCAAAAGGCGAGCGCTCGTATGATATTTATTCGAGATTATTAAAAGAGCGTATTATCTTTTTAACAGGTCAAGTTGAAGACAACATGGCAAATCTGATCTTAGCGCAAATGCTATTTTTAGAATCAGAGAATCCTGATAAAGATATCTTTTTATATATCAACTCACCAGGTGGTTCAGTAACTGCGGGTATGGCTATTTACGACACAATGAACTTCATCAAACCAGATGTAAGTACAATATGTGTAGGTCAAGCTGCAAGCATGGGTGCTTTTTTACTTACTGCTGGTGCTAAAGGTAAGCGTTTTTGCCTACCAAACTCACGCGTGATGATTCACCAACCATTAGGTGGTTTCCAAGGTCAAGCATCTGACTTTGAAATACACGCTAAAGAAATTCTGTCTATTAAAGATAAGCTTAACCGCTTAATGGCTGAGCATACAGGCCAACCATTAGATATTATCTCTAAAGACACAGATCGTGATAACTTCATGAGTGCTTCGCAAGCTGTAGATTACGGCTTGGTAGACTCTGTATTTACAAATCGCGACAAAAAGTAAGCGCTTGGTAAGCAGGGCTACCTGTTTGCCACTTTGAGTTACTATGCGAAAACCAATAAATTTTGGTATAGTTAAAGCGTATTGAAATAGCCGCCAATAGTTTTGGTGGCCAACGTAATAAAATGAGGTAGCTGAATGTCTGACACTCCTACAGACGGCGACAAAAGTAATAAATTGTTATACTGCTCTTTTTGTGGCAAAAGCCAACATGAAGTGCGTAAATTAATTGCAGGCCCTTCAGTATACGTTTGTGATGAATGTGTAGAGTTGTGTAACGATATTATCAGGGAAGAGATCAAAGACATTGCTCCTAAGCATGATACGTCTGACAAACTACCTGTACCAAAAGAAATTCGTAAACACTTAGACGATTATGTTATTGGTCAAGATCATGCTAAAAAAGTATTGTCTGTTGCCGTTTATAACCATTATAAACGCCTACGTAACCAATCGACTAAGCAAGACATTGAATTAAGTAAAAGTAATATTTTGCTTATCGGCCCAACAGGTAGTGGTAAAACATTACTTGCAGAAACATTAGCGCGCCTACTTGACGTGCCGTTTACTATGGCCGATGCCACTACATTAACCGAAGCAGGTTATGTAGGTGAAGATGTTGAAAACATCATTCAAAAGCTTTTACAAAAGTGCGATTACGATGTTGAAAAAGCACAGCGCGGTATTGTCTACATCGATGAAATTGACAAGATTTCTCGTAAATCAGATAATCCTTCAATTACGCGTGACGTATCAGGCGAGGGCGTTCAACAGGCGCTACTTAAACTGATTGAAGGCACCGTTGCTTCTGTTCCACCGCAAGGTGGTCGTAAACATCCACAGCAAGAGTTTTTACAAGTAGATACATCTAAAATCTTGTTTATTTGTGGTGGTGCATTTTCAGGCCTAGATAAAGTAATTGAGCAACGTAGCCATAAAAACACCGGTATCGGTTTTGGCGTTAGCGTAAAAGAGTCTGCGGCGAGTCGTTCTTTAAGTGAAACATTTAAAGATGTAGAGCCAGAAGATTTAGTTAAATATGGCTTAATTCCTGAGTTTATAGGTCGTTTGCCGGTAGTGGCTACGCTAACAGAACTTGATGAAGCAGCTCTTGTACAAATATTGAGTGAACCTAAAAACGCGATTACTAAACAGTTTTCAGTATTGTTTGGTATGGAAGACGTTGAACTTGAGTTTCGCGATGATGCCTTAGCTGCAATTGCCCACAAAGCAATGGAGCGTAAAACAGGCGCACGTGGTCTTCGTTCAATTGTTGAAGGTGTACTACTTGATACTATGTACGAGCTTCCTTCAATGGATGATGTAAGCAAAGTGGTTATCGATGAAACCGTTATTAAAGGTGAGTCAGATCCAATCTTGATTTATGAAAATAATAAACAAGATAAAGCTGCATCAGAATAGTTTTTAAGCTATTTGAATGGAAAAAGGAGCCTTAGGCTCCTTTTTTTATAATTAATTTAATCGAGTTAGGGAAAATTGTTGAACTTTAATTAGGTTATCCCCATATACTTGAGTAATCTTTAAAATAAATGAAGTGCGAAGAGAAACTATAATGACGCTTGAGAGAACCGACCGAGTCGAAATCCCAGTCCTTGCACTGCGCGATGTTGTGGTATACCCGCACATGGTGATCCCGCTTTTTGTTGGCCGTGAAAAATCAATAAAATGCCTAGAAGCGGCAATGGACAAAGACAAACAAATTTTCTTGGTTGCACAAAAAGATGCAACTGTAGATGAACCAGAGCAAGATGATATTTATCGTATCGGTACTATTGCCACTGTACTTCAGTTATTAAAATTACCAGACGGTACAGTTAAAGTTTTAGTCGAAGGTACACAGCGCGCACAAATTGAAGAGTTTGTAGATAACGATGACTTTTTTGTCGCTAATGCTCAATTTATTGAATCTGATTCTGTAGATGAACAAGAGCAAGATATTTTTATCCGAAGCGCAATTAGCCAGTTTGAAGGCTATGTAAAGCTAAATAAAAAAATTCCACCTGAAGTACTAACTTCGGTTTCAGGTATTGATGAGCCAGCACGTCTTGCCGACACAATGGCGGCGCATATGCCGCTTAAAGTACCTGAAAAACAAAAAGTGCTCGAAATTTCAAGTGTCACAGAACGTCTTGAATATTTAATGGCACTAATGGAAGGCGAAATAGACTTATTGCAAGTTGAGAAGAAAATTCGTACCCGCGTTAAAAAGCAGATGGAAAAATCTCAGCGCGAGTATTACCTCAATGAGCAAATGAAAGCCATTCAAAAAGAACTTGGTGAGCTTGATGATGTGCCTGATGAATTTGAAGCGCTTAAAAAGCGTATTGAAGATTCTGGCATGCCTGATGAAGCTAAAGAAAAGGCAACTACAGAGCTCAATAAGCTTAAAATGATGTCGCCAATGTCTGCAGAAGCGACTGTAGTGCGTTCATACATAGATACATTAATTAATGTGCCATGGAAAAAACGCTCTAAAGTGAAAAAAGACTTAGCAGGCGCACAAAAAATTCTTGATAGCGATCACCACGGCTTAAATAAAGTAAAAGAACGCATTATTGAATACCTCGCAGTACAACAGCGTACTAATAAGCTCAAAGGGCCAATTTTATGTTTAGTCGGACCACCAGGTGTTGGTAAAACATCACTTGGGCAATCTATTGCACGTTCGACTGGCCGTAAGTATGTTCGTATGGCGCTTGGCGGCGTTCGCGATGAAGCTGAGATTCGCGGTCATCGTCGTACATACATAGGTTCAATGCCAGGTAAGCTAATTCAAAACATGACAAAAGTGGGCGTTAAAAACCCATTATTCTTATTAGATGAAATCGATAAAATGTCATCAGACATGCGCGGCGACCCAGCATCAGCATTGTTAGAGGTGCTTGATCCGGAGCAAAACAGTCATTTTGCCGATCACTATCTTGAAGTCGATTACGATTTATCTGACGTTATGTTTGTAGCAACATCAAACAGCTTTAACATTCCTGGTCCATTATTGGACCGTATGGAAGTTATTCGCTTGTCGGGTTACACCGAAGATGAAAAGCTAAACATTGCAAAAGAGCACTTAATTACTAAACAAGTTAAACGTAACGGCTTAAAAGAGTTTGAAATAGTTATCGAAGACAGCGCAATTATTGGCATTATTCGTTATTACACACGTGAAGCGGGTGTACGTAACCTAGAGCGCGAAATTTCGAAACTATGTCGTAAAGCAGTTAAAAATATCTTACTTGAAAAAGACACTAAAATAGTGACCATCAATCAAGATAACCTAGAAGACTTTTTAGGTGTGCAGCGCTTTGACTATGGCAAAGCTGAAGATGGTGACCGTATTGGTCAAGTTACAGGCTTAGCATGGACAGAAGTTGGCGGTGATTTGCTAACAATTGAATGTGCGGCAGTGCCAGGTAAAGGCAAGTTAAGTTACACCGGTTCTCTTGGCGATGTAATGCAAGAGTCGATTCAAGCGGCAATGACGGTTGTGCGTAATCGAGCAGATACTTTCCGTATTAACAGCGACTTTTACGAAAAACGTGATATTCACGTACACGTACCTGAGGGCGCAACACCAAAAGATGGTCCTAGTGCGGGCGCAGCAATGGTAACGGGTCTTGTATCTAGCTTAACGGGTAATCCTGTACGAGCAGATGTTGCTATGACTGGTGAAATTACGCTACGCGGTGAAGTACTTCCTATTGGTGGTTTAAAAGAGAAGTTATTAGCGGCGCATCGTGGTGGAATTAAAACAGTGATCATTCCAAAAATTAACGAACGTGACTTAAAAGAGATACCAGACAACGTGCTGGCAGGTCTTGATATTCACCCAGTTACTTGGATTGACGAGGTGTTAAAGCTTGCTTTAGTGCATCCTGTTGAGAGTTTTTCGGTCGAAACACCTAAAAACCAAGAAAAAACATAAAAAAAGTGCTTTTTAGGGCTTTTCAAATCTAAACGGTATGATAAGTTAAGCACTGGTTTTCAAGCCTAGCCCTTACGGGGCCTAGGCTTAAGAAAAATATAATCATGTGGGCATTAAAAGTTTGCTCTAAAATTTTCAAAAAAGTGATGTTAGTTTAAAAAACCATCGCTCTTGATAATAACAATGAAAGAGGATGATATTGTGAATAAATCTCAATTAATCGATCAAATCGCAGCTGATGCTGACATTTCTAAAGCGGCTGCAGGTCGTGCACTAGATTCATTCATCGAATCTGTATCTGGCGCGCTAAAAGATGGCGACTCAGTTGCACTTGTAGGTTTTGGTACTTTCTCAGTACGTGAACGTGCTGCACGTTCAGGCCGTAACCCGCAAACTGGTGAAACTATCCAAATTGCTGCTGCAACTATTCCAGCTTTCAAAGCCGGTAAAGCGCTTAAAGACGCAGTAAACTAATCACTGTTTTAAACACATTAGTTATGGCGAGTGTAAAGTTACTGATTCACCACAACAGATGAGTTAAGTAACTTTTCCGCCAGTTACTTCAAGTGAAAAAGCGTATCTGGTAAGATACGCTTTTTTTACATGTGACAAGGTAAAATACCTTGATCAAAAAGAGATAAACAAATGCTTGAGAAAATCAGAGAAGGTTCGCAAGGACCTGTAGCCAAAATAATTTTAGGCGCGGTGATTTTATCTTTTGCCTTAGCAGGGATCGGTAGTTACTTAGGTCAAACCACAGAACAACCCGTTGCTGAAGTAAATGGAATTAAAATTAGTCAAACCGATTTTAACCGTGCTTACCAAAATGAACGTAGCCGTTTAGAGCAGCAATTTGGTGAATACTTTACACAAATTGCAGCTGATCCAAATTACATGGCACAAATTCGTCAAGGTGTAGTTGACCGCTTAGTACAACAAGAATTGCAATCACAGCTAGCGGCTGATTTAGGCCTTCGCGTAAGCGACGAAAGTGTACGTAAAACAATTTTAGAATTACCGTACTTTCAAATTGGTGAAAAGTTTAATAACGACCGTTACCTACAAGTAATTCGTCAAATGAATTTTCAACCAGATGCTTTTCGTGAATATTTACGTAAAGATATGACACGTAGCCAGGTAGTATCTGCTGTTGCAGGTACAGACTTTGCCCTAGAGAGCGAGCTGAAAAGTGCAATGGCTCTTCAGCAGCAAACTCGTAGTATCGATTACGTAGTTGTAAACAAAGAGGCACTTGCCGCGAATGTTGAAGTATCAGATCAAGAAGTATCTGATTACTATGACCTAAACGCATCTCAATTTTTATCTCCAGAGCTTATCTCAGTAAGTTACATTGAGCTTAAAGCAGCAGATATCAATGTTGAATCGGTGACCGAGGATGACGTTAAAGCGTATTATGAGCAAAACAAAGCACAATACGTTGAGCCAGAAAAGCGTCGCGTATCGCATATCTTAATTGATAACAGTGAAGACGACGATGCAGCTAAAGAAAAAGCTAACGCGCTACACGCTCAACTTGAGCAAGGTGCAGATTTTGCAGAGCTTGCTGAGTCATCGTCTGACGATATCGTTAGTGGTGAAATGGGCGGCGATCTTGATTGGATTGAGCGTGACGTAATGGACCCTGCATTTGAAGACGCGGCTTTCGCGCTTGAAAATAAAGGTGATATTTCTGACGTTGTTACTTCTGAGTTTGGTTATCACATAATTAAACTTACTGACATTCAACCACAACAAGTTAAAGCGTATGACGATGTTAAAGCTGACTTACGTGCTGAATTAGAACAAGCTGAAAAAATAGATTCATTTTACGAAAAGCAAACTGAAATGGGTGCACTTGCATTTGAAATTTCAGACCGCTTAGATGATGCTGCAGAAGTTGCTGAAGTGGAAGTTAAATCTACACCTCTTTTAGCACTTAATGCTCTACCAGAGCCGTTAAACAGCCCTGCAGTTGTCACAGCATTAACATCAGTTGATTTACTTGAAGATAAAGTAAATTCTGAAGTTATTGAGCTTGGCGATGAGCATGCCATCATTGTTCGTATTAATGAGCACAAAGCTGCTGCTACTAAGCCGTTAGATGAAGTAAACGAGGAAATTAAAGCGCGTTTAGTTAATGAAAAATCATCTGAGCTTGCTAAAGAAAAGGCACGTAGCTTATTTGCAGAAGTACAAGCAGGTAAGAGCTTAAACGATGTTGCTAACGAGCAAAGCTTAACACTTCGCCAAGAAGCGCAGTTAACACGTCAAAGCTACACTGTTTCACCTGCTATTGTGACTCAAGCTTTTAAAATGCCTCACCCAGCGGATTCTGCGGTAGTTGACCTCGTTAATTTAAATAATGGTGATGCAGCAATTGTTGCGCTTAAGTCGGTAACAGATGCACAAGTTGCAGCTAATATTGACCCTCAAGCAAAACAAAGCATTACTATGGCGCAAGCTAATAAAAACTACATGGTATTTATTGAAGCGCTTAAAGCCAATGCTGAGCTTAACTTACCAACGGCTACACAAACTGTTGAATAATTAATTTTAGCTCATAAAGAAAGGCGCTTTTAAAGCGCCTTTTTTATTGTCTTGAATAAAGTTGATATAATACCAATCCGCAATAATACTTAATCATTTTGCGGGGCTAAACGTGTTAAAAAATTCTCTTATAGAGCAACTAAATAGCGAATTTTTTCCTAGCTATCAACACGTTTTTCCATCTTCAAAATAGATCACTTAATTAAGCGGATTGGTATTAATTACCTCTGGCAATAAACTCAATTCGATTACCGCTAGGCTCTCTTATCATCATATGTTGGGTTGGGCCGTTACCTAAGTTTTCGGGTGCAAACTCTATAATAATATTATTTTGCATTTTTAAGTGTTCATGTAGCTCGCTTAACTTTTTGATACTTTCAACACTGAGTGCTAAATGGTGTAAGCCCACATTTTCTGCTCGATTAAACTCCACACGTTTTGCATCGTTTTTCACGCGCCATAATGTAATGGTTATTTTATTGTTTGATAAAAAATAAGCAGGATAGGCTGGGTCATTTCCTAGCGTTTTAAAGCCAAGTACATCAGTAAAAAATGCTTTGGATGCATCTAAGTTTGATACGGTTAAACCTAAATGATCAACGCCACCAACCCAGTTTTTAATCTTTTTTGGTGTATCAGCAATAGCTGAGGCTGATAGAAGGAGTAATGGGGAAAGGCTAAGTAGTAACTTTTGTTTAAGCATGAGATCTCTTGTTAATTAAATACAATTAACAAGAAGACCTAGTTAAATACGGTTACCTTACAATAAAGTTAGGTATTTATAATCTGCTTTAGCAGCTTAATAAACGCTGCGTTACTTTTGATTGAGGGTTTTGAAAAACATCTTCAGTAGGACCGTATTCAACCACTTCGCCTTTATCAAGTACAACTACAAAATCACTAATGTGACGTACTAAACTTAAATGATGAGTGATCATCACATACGTAAGGCCTGTATCGCGCTGCAGCTTAAGTAACAAGTTTACTATTTGCGCCCGTATAGAGGGATCTAAAGACGAAACAGCTTCATCAAGTACAATCACCTTAGGATCTAAAATTAATGCACGAGAAAACGCTACACGCTGTAACTGCCCCACGCTAAACATATGCGGGTAGTAGTGTTTATGATCGATTAACAAACCCACCTTAGAAAGCGTTGCATCAATCTTTTCAGTGCGTTCACTAGCATCAAGCTCAGTATTATATTGCAGGCAATCATCAAGCATTTCGCCAATGGTTAAGCCCGGGTTGAGCGATGCAGCTGAATCTTGAAAAATCATACGAATATGGCGACATTGATTATCGCGTACGCCATTATCTTCGATAATATTATTCTCGAGCAAAATTTGCCCGCTATCAGCGCTATCAGCTCCTGAAAGAAGTTTTGCCAACGTACTTTTACCTGCGCCTGTTTCGCCAATTATGGCAATGCTTTCACCTTTACCTACGCAAAATGAAATGTTTTTAAGGACTTCAAACTTTTTACGTGAAAAAAGCCCAGCTCGCACATTAAAGGTTTTACAAAGTGCTTGTACTTTTAACAGTGGCTGCATTACTTCATGTCCTTAATTAACGGGAAGTGACACGCATAACTATGCCCATGATGTTTAGTCAGGGCTGGTGTAACCACACAGGCTTTTTGCGCTTGTGGGCAGCGCGGCCCAAGGCGACAGCCAATAGGCAAATGTTGCAGGGTAGGGATAGTCCCTTTAAGCGCATAAAAAGGTTCTTTATGTGCTAAGCCTTGCTCGTAGTCTGGCAAGCTTTTTAGTAATGCTTGCGTGTATGGATGGCGAGGCTGTTTAAATATTTCATGGGTTGGGCCTGCTTCAACCATTTGCCCGCAATATAAAACATGAATGCCATGCGACCAATGTGCAATCTCTTCAAGTTCATGAGAGATCATTAAAATAGACATGTTTTTTAGTTGGTTTAAGCTTTTTAGTAACCTAAATACTTGTGCGCGAGTTGTGCTTTCAAGTGCCGTAGTGGGCTCATCAGCGATTAAAAGCTTAGGCGTTCGAGCAATGGCCATCGCAATCATTACTTTTTGACATACGCCTTCTGAGAGCTCATGAGGGTAACTACTCAGTACTGCTTCGTGGTTTTTAATGCCCACTTTATGAATAAGCGCTTTTACTCTGTCTTTTCTCTCGCGGTTGCGCTTTAAAAAGAAACCTTTAGTTGCGACCTCTGGGAGTGTTTCGGCAATTTGGTCAAATATTTTAGCGGTTGGGTCAAGGCAGCGACTTGGGTCTTGATAGATCATCGCTATATCTTGGCTTACTATTTTACGGCGTTTTTCTGGGCTTAAACGCATTAAGTCTACGCCGCGCCAATGAATGCGGTCGGCAGTAATATCCCAGCGTTCGTTCAATACACCAATAATCGCTTTTGCTATTAGGCTTTTACCAGAGCCAGACTCGCCTACAAGCGCATGTACTTCGCCTTCTTTTAAGCTAAAGCTCACTCTGTCTACGGCTCTAATTACAGTTTCAGAGGTACGTAGTTCAATTGTTAAGTTACGAACATCGAGTAATTGCATTTAATCAGCCTTACGTGCTTTTAGCACTTGTCGCAGGCCATCGCCTACTAAATTAGTAGATAACACGGCTAAAAATAACAGTACACCAGGTAGTGCTACAGTCCACGGCGCTAGATAAATAAGGCCCAGATTTTCGGCTAATATTGCGCCCCATTCGGTCGTTGGTGGTTGAGCCCCTAATTTTAAAAATCCCAGTGCTGAAATATCTAATATCGCGGTAGAAAGCGCCATCGTGAATATAACCACAATATGCTCATAAATATTGGGGAAAATACCGCGCGATATTATATGCCAATTAGATGCGCCATCGAGTCTAAACGCAGTAATGTAATCTTTACTTAATTCATCAACAATTAGGTTGCGCACCGAGTGAATAAACTGCGGTAGTAACGCTAAAATAATTGCCCATACGGTATTCATTAAACCAGGACCGAGTATGGCGATTATTATTATGGCCAATAACAAAGAAGGAATAGAAAGTGTTATATCAAGCAAATGATTTAAAAAGCTTGAACGCAACCCTTTACTAATCCCTGCAAAAGTCCCCACTAATACACCAAACAGGGTCGTGATTAGGGCAGCTACAACAGAAAGTCCAAATGTATATGTTGCACCATTCATTAAGCGCGAAAGTACATCACGGCCTAAATCATCGGTGCCTAAAATAAAGCGTACATCGCCCATTTCTCGCCATGAGGGCGGTATGAGTAGTGCATCACTATGCTGTTGGTTTACGCCATAGGGCGCTAAAAAAGGAGCAGTGGCGGCCAATAATGCAAACGCCATAAATATCCATAAACCAACCAAAGCTGGGTGATTGTTTTTAAATTTGCGCCAAAATCGCGCAAGTGGCGATTTATTCGACTCTTCAGAAAATAAATTAAACTTTGCCATGGGCCTGATTCCGCGAGAGTGGATCGAATAAAGTGTAAGTAAGCTCAGCTGTAATAGAGGCTAAAATAACAAATAAAGACACCGCCATTAATCCACCTTGAATTGCAGGAAAGTCGCGCTGATAAATACTGTCAATTAACCATCGGCCAATACCCGGCCAAGAAAAAATAACTTCAGTAATCATCGCAAGTGTTATCAAGGTGCTAAATTGCAAACCAATTTGCTTAATTACCGGTAGTAGTGCATTACGCAGTGCATGGTGCATGATAAGTTGACGGCGGTTAAGGCCTTTTGCCCTAGCTGTTTTAATAAAGTTTTGATCCATTACCTTAAGCATAGACTCGCGAGTAAAGCGCACTAATACCGTGGTTGGATACATGGCCAGTACAATAGTAGGGAGTGTTAAATGGCGCAGCGCATCAACAAAGGCCATTCCTTTATATGGAAATCCAGCTAGAGCAATATCAATTAATATAAACCCTGTACTGGCGGGTATTTCGTAAAGGAGGCCCATTCTGCCCGACATAGGAAACCAGCCAAGCTTTAATGAAAAAACCATTATTAACAACAATGCGAGCCAAAATACAGGCATTGAATAACCTACCATAGTGACAGAGTTTATAAGTTTGTCGGGCCAGCGTTTATGATAGCCAGAGCCTAAAATGCCAGTAGGTACACCAATAACAACCGATACAATTAATGCATATACGCTTAGCTCTAAAGTAGCCGGTAGTAAATCAATAATATGGCTAAACACGCTGTTACCAGAGGCAAATGAAAGCCCCCAATCGCCTTGAAATATTCTCCCTAAAAAGGCAATGTATTGCATAAAGTAATTGCTGTTGTATAAATATTTATCTTCAAGCTCACTATGCTGTGCAAAGTTACCACTTGGTATGCCACTTAAATTACTTAGCGGATCACCGGGAAATAAATACGCCAGTGAAAACGTAAATACGCTGAGCATTAGTATCATAAAAAAGAACAAACCAAGGCGACGTAAAATATAATCTAAGATCATTATTTCTTCCTCGCATTAGCAAGCGAAATAGCACCAAACGGGCCAAGTGTTATGCCTTCCACATCAGCGCTACTTGCTTGAAAGCGCAAGCCATGAGCAATAGGTAATAACGGCAACTCTTTAATAATTAAGCTTTGTGCATCTTCGTAGTATTTTTTACGTTTGTTTAAATCAGTGGTGTCTAGTGCTTTAGTAAGCAATAAATCAAATTGGGGATTGCACCAGTTTGCAGGGTTTTTGCCACTAAAAGTAGCGGTGCAACTCAGCAGCGGGCTAAAAAAGTTATCAGGGTCGGGTGTATCTGCGGCCCAACCAAGTAATACACTGTCGTGCCTATGCTCGCCAATACGTTGAATAAACGTATTCCACTCATATTCTACAATACTGACGTTAACGCCTACTTTGCGTAAATCACTTTGCATAAGCTCAGCCATTTTACGTGCGTTGGGGTTATAAATACGACTCACAGGCATAGCCCATATCGTCATATCAAAGCCATTAGGCAACCCTGCTTCAATAAGTAATTTTTTAGCAAGTTCTGGATCAAACGTAGGTATATCTTCTTGTGGCTCAAATGCCCAAGAGGTTGGCGGCAAAATAGATTGTGCGCGAGTACCGTTACCGTAATAAACCGCCTGCATTATTTTATCTACATCTATTGCGTGCGCAAGCGCTTGGCGTACGCGTAAGTCGTCAAACGGGGCACGCTCTGTATTAAATGCCCAATAACCTATGTTTAAGTTTGTTTCTTTTTCGACGTTTATATCATCACGTTGCGCTAAAATGCTCAATTGTGCACTACTTGGATGAGCCGTTACATCGCACTCTTTAGTCAGCATTTTTGCTATGCGCGTAGTGCCGTTAGGGGTTATATCGTAAACCAATTGCTCAAGTGCAACGTCATGCTTCCAATAAAGTGGGTTACGGTAAAAGCGCACAAGATGATCTCGGCGGTATTCTTTATAAATATACGGGCCGGTGCCAATAGGGTACTGATCAAATAAGTTTTTTTGATTATTTTTCTTAAGTTTCATGGCGTATTCTGCTGAAAGCACCACGGCAAAGTCGGTAGCCATATTAGCTAAAAAACTACTTTCAGGATTAAACAATTCAAAACGGACTTGGTAGTCAGACACGCGCACAATTTTGCGAATAAGTTGATCAATTCCTACACTTTGAAAATAAGGGTAATCGGCATCGCCCACAAAGTGATATGGATTATATACATCGAATAATCGGCTAAAGGTGAATATAACGTCGTCGGCGTTAAAGTCCCGCGATGGGGTAAAATAAGAAGTTGTATGAAACTTTACATCTTTACGTAGGGTAAAGGTAACCGATTTACCATCTTTGCTAATTTTCCAATCGGTCGCCAGCTCACTTTGAAACTCTGCCGTAACAGGGTCAATGCTAATTAAGCGGTCGTATAATTGGTTAGCAATTATATCAATAGTTGAACCGGTGGTCGTGACTTGCGGATTAAACGACACAGGGTTAGCTTCAGCGCAATAAACTAAGCCTTGGTTTTTTTCTTCTATGATTTCTTCTTTGCTATCAAGGCAACCAACTAAAGTGGTGGCAAGCAAAACAAGTAATAATTTATGCACCCGCATAACCTCTGACTATTGTTGATCCAACAAGTTGTATTTTTTAAGATAACCACGTAATTGATGATACGTTAAACCAAGTACTTCTGCAGTTTTCTTTTGATTAAATTGGCTATGTTCGAGCGCTTTATTAATCATGTTTATTTCAAAGTCGTTAGAACGCTCTTTTAAGCTGCACGGAAATTGAATATCAACGGATGAATCATTGCTTGTTTGAGTAATCGGCGGCGCAACAACAATAGGCTCGGCATTAACATTTTGAGCCGCTATAGGTGCTTTAATGCGCGCTTTTGGTCTAAATGGGCTATCGAATGGGTCTAAAATAATCTGGTGAACGGGAATATGTTCACTACCGTGGCGATACAAACTGCGTTCAACCACATTTTTAAGTTCACGAATATTACCAGGCCAATCATAACTAAGCAGTGTTTCTGTTGCGCTTCGGGTAAAACCGCTAAACAGTTCCCACTCTAAATCGCGCGCCATATTCATCGCAAACTGCTCAGCAAGAAGCATAATATCGTCTTGGCGTTCGCGCAGTGGTGGCAGGGTAATTACATCAAAGGCAAGGCGATCGAGTAAATCACTTCTAAATTCACCTTGCTCGGCCAAATAAGGAAGATCTTCGTTTGTCGCACACACTAAGCGGGTATCTACTTTTACAGTTTGTTTGCCGCCAACACGTTCAAACTCACCGTATTCTATAACGCGCAGCAGTTTTTCTTGTACCATAGCTGAGGTATTAGCTAATTCATCTAAAAACAGTGTGCCGCTGTTAGCGCGTTCAAAACGACCTTCGTGACGTTTACTTGCCCCCGTAAAAGCGCCGCTTTCGTGGCCAAATAACTCACTTTCGAGTAGGTTTTCGTTAAGCGCTGCACAGTTAAGCTTTACATAGTTTTGATCCCAGCGTTTTGATAAAAAGTGTAAGCGTGCTGCTATTAGCTCTTTACCTGTGCCGCGTTCACCAATAATAAGTACCGGTTTATCTAAATTAGCCAGTTGCGATACCTGATCTAATACAGACAGAAAGCTATCTGATTGGCCGAGTAAATTATCCTGTTGGCGATATTGGCTCATATTTCCTAACTCTTGGTCATTTTTACTAACAGTTAGTGTATTTCATAATTAGGGATAACTAAAGAAATTTGTATATTTAGTTTAACGTAATGAAAATAAAGTGTATTTTAACTTTTAAAAAGTTGGCAAGCATATTGATACTAGTTATAGCAGACTAACTAAGTTTTAATTACAGAGGTAAATGTTATGGGAATTTTTTCACGTTTTGCAGATATTGTTAATTCTAATATCAACGCCATTTTAGATAAAGCAGAAGACCCAGAAAAAATGGTTCGTCTGATTATTCAAGAAATGGAAGATACGCTTGTTGAAGTACGTTCTACATCAGCTAAAACATTGGCTGAGAAAAAAGAAATTGTACGCCGCTTAGATACACTTAAAGCGCAGGTAAGTGATTGGCAAGATAAAGCCGAACTGGCTTTAAGTAAAGACCGCGACGATTTAGCGCGTTCAGCCTTACTTGAAAAGCAAAAGTCGGCAGATGCCGTTGCTTCAGTAGCGAGTGAGCTTGAACATGTAGAGTCTCATATTGAGAAATTACAGCAAGAAGTAACGACGCTACAAGAAAAGCTAGCAGATGCTAAATCTCGTCAAAAAGCGATTATACTTCGCCAGCGTTCGGCTGAGTCGCGCCTTGAAGTGAAAAAGACACTTGATAGCTCAAAAGTGGAAGAAGCACTTAACCGCTTTGAACGTTACGAAACCAAAATTGATGGACTAGAATCTCAAATTGAGTCGTACGATTTAGGTAAAAAGACGTTAGCGGATGAAATTGCTAATCTACAAAAAAATGAAAAGATAGATGATGAGCTAGCCGAACTTAAAAAGAAGTTAGCTGATAAATAATTACATATAAAAATATATGGGGCCCATGTGCCCCAGCTTAAAAACATCAAAACGGATTGTCAGGAGAGGATTATGTTTGATCCAGAGATATTAGTTGCACCATTTATCTTGTTTATGATTTTTGTTGCTCCGCTGTGGCTAATTTTGCACTACCGTAGCAAAAAACAAGTAAGCCAAGGTTTAAGTGAGCACGAACATCGCCAATTACTTGAGCTTGCACACAAAGCTGAAAAAATGGCTGATCGATTAGAAACACTTGAAGCATTGCTTGATCAAGAGTCACCACAATGGAGACGCAAAGTATGAGTGCCAAACGCGAATTATTAAGAGACCCACAACGCGGTAAAATAGCCGGTGTATGTGCGGGATTAAGTGACTACTTTAATATGGAGTTATGGTTAGTTCGCATTATATTTGTTAGTGCGGTACTGCTAACGGGTGGCCCATTATTTGTGGTAGCGTATATTGCAGCCTGGTTCATTTTAGATAAAAAAGAGCCCGCAACAGCGCAAACTAAAAACTCAACTAAAACTGACGATCCGCTAGAAGTGAAATTTAAAGTATGGCAAAAAGGCGAGCCGCCGCGCCGCGCATTGCAAGACTTAAAAGAGCGTTTAACGCGTGTAGATACTCGCCTTCAAGATATGGAGCGCCATGTGACTTCAAGCGAGTTTACGGTGAGCCGTGAAATTAACAAACTTTAAAGGATTTAATAGCACCTTATTTGCAGCGTGATAAATTACGGCAAATTAGGTGCAAGACACTTTATGAGCCAATCATTTGCAAAAAAGACCTTTAAAAGCATTAAAGGCAAAGCACAAAAAGCCCTTCATCGCAGTTTAGACCAACACGTAAAGCTTGCCGTAACTGGCCTAAGTGGTAGTGGTAAAACAGCCTTTATTACCGCGCTTGTTAAACACTTAACAACCCAAGCGGACGATAAAAACTTACCTTTTTTTGATGTAATGCGCGAGCACCGCCATGTGGCCACTAAAGTTGTGCCGCAAGAGGCGTTAAAAGTCCCTACGTTTAATTATACGCGCGCGCTAAATTCATTATTACCAAGCGATGGGATGCCTACATGGCCTGCATCTACCGAGCGTATTAATACGCTACGCTTGGCAATTAAATATCAAAGTAATGCAGGGCTGCGTGGGCACTTTTCACCGCAATCAACGCTTTATTTAGATATAATTGACTATCCGGGTGAATGGCTCCTTGATTTACCTATGCTTGAGCAAAGCTATGCTCAGTGGTGCGAGCAGCAATATCCGTTATTAACTCAGCCTTCGCGCGTAAACACATCAAGTGACTTTTTAGCGGCCGTTGAGCAACTTGACTTAAATGCCCCCGTTGATGAAAACGCACTTGCCCATATTGCTCAGCTTTATCAAAGCATGTTAGTCGGGCTTAAAAAAGACACCAAACTTGCCATGTTACAACCTGGGCGCATGCTAATGCCTGGCGACCTACAAGGCGCGCCATTGTTATTGTTTTTTCCGGTATCGGGTGAAATAAACAGTGACGATGTCGTTGCGGGTTCTAATTTAGCGCATTTAATTAAGCGTTTTAACGCCTATATAAAAGAAGTCGTAAAACCATTTTATAATGAGCATTTTAGGCACTTTGATCGCCAAATCGTACTTGTAGATGTACTTAGTGCGTTAAACGAAGGGCACGAAACACTCCAAGAGCAAAGCAGTGTAATAAACCAATTACTCGCACACTTTAACTATGGTGAGTCGGGCTTTTTTAAACGTTTATTTAAGCCCAACATAGACAAAATATTATTTGCAGCTAATAAATCAGATCACATAAGTGCAAAACACCATAAAGATTTAGCACTACTACTTGATTCGCTCGTGCATGAGCAAAGTAATCATTTAAAGTTTGATGGTGTAAAAATAGAAACCATGGCTATGTCGTCAATTACAGCAACGCAGCCGCGCCAAATTAGCGACAAAGGCCAAACGCTTGACTGCATTTACGGTAAACCATTACACGAGCCTGATTGGCTTACGTATTTACCGCCGCAACCTCCCTCGCGGATGCTTAATAAAAATGAGTGGCCAGAACAGGGATTTGAGTTTTTATCGTTCTCTCCAATGCCGAGCCCCGATAAACAACTAAAACATATTAGATTAGATCATGTCATGCAGTACCTGCTAGGAGACAAATTAACATGAGTGAGTCAAACCAACCATTTCAAGCAGGGCGTCGTATAGATACGCAAAGCATTGAGCAAAACGAACCCGTTTTAGCACCTGCAAAAATTATTCAGCACGGACAAAGTGATTACGAAGAACTTGAAGATGAAGCACTAGAGCCAGAAATAGATCTGGAACCTGTTTACAAAAAGTCAAAGTGGCAAACACTTAAAGGTGTTTTTGCTATTAGTTTTATAGTGCTGGTGCTTTTAGAGTTTGCATACTCGTTAGTATTTGCTTTCGAGCAGTCAATTATTTTAGGCAGTGTTTATTTAACCGCAGTTGTAAGTGGTGTACTGCTAATAGGGCGCTTATTGTGGCGAGAGTACCGAATGCTGCGCAGTTTAAAGCGTAACCAACTGCACCGAGTGGAAGCCGATAGGCTTTTAAACAGCGAGCAAGTAGGCGGTGCGTTACCTTGGCTCGAAAAGCTTAATAAACACCAAGAGCTTGATAACTTTGAAACCTTTAAAAACCAAGTAGCAACGCATCACAGCGACAAAGAAATAATGACGCTGTACGCCAATAGTTTATTAATAACCCAAGACACCAAAGCTAAAAAGCTTATAAATCGTTTTGCGACTGAATCCGCACTGCTAGTTGCCCTAAGCCCACTTGCGCTGGTGGATATGATGGCTGTGCTTTGGCGCGGTACTAAGTTAATAGAACAAATTGGTAAAATTTACGGCATTGGTTTTGGCTACGCGAGCCGTATAAAGTTATACCGCATGTTGATAAAACAAGTAATGTTTGTAGGTAGTGCTGAGCTTGTATCTGACCTTGCTGCAACTGCATTGAGTGCTGAGCTTTTAGGTAAGCTTTCGGGGCGGGCAGCGCAAGGGGTCAGCGCCGGTATTTTTACAGCGCGTATTGGTTACAAAGCAATGGAGCTTAGTCGCCCATTACCACGGCTTGAAAACAAACGCAGCTTGTTAAAAGGCACTGTGCAAAGCATCGCAGGTAAAATTATGAGCCGCAAAAAGGCTGAACCAACACAGTAAAGGTAGTGGCAATATTTGTGTACAAACGTGCGCTGCATGGTTTTTACACAAATAGCCATCTGAGCATCCGGCATGCTTGCTGTTTGTAAGCGCATACGTTTTGATTGTTGAATCGCAAAAACATAATAATCAAAAAAATGAGCCTACAATGAGCAAGCATCATATAAACACCCAGTGTATTCACGGACCACAAAAAGCAAACGACCCGCACGGCGCACTCACTTCTCCTTTGTATCAAACCTCTACCTTTCATTTTGAAAGTGCCGCACAAGGTGCTGCGCGTTTTGCAGGCGACGAACCTGGCTATATTTATACGCGTTTAGGAAACCCTACAACCACAGAGCTTGAACAAAAAGTTGCTCAACTAGAGAGCTGTGAAGCAGCAGCTGCAACCGCAACAGGTATGGGGGCTGTATCTGCCTCAGTACTGAGCTTTTTATCGCAAGGAGATCACCTTGTTGCCTCAAGTGCTTTGTATGGTTGTACCTTTGCGTTTTTCTCGCATATGTTGCCGCGCTGGGGAATCGAAGTGACTTTTGTTGATATGACCAACGAGGACGAACTACGCGCTGCCATCAAACCTAATTCAAAAATGATATTTGTAGAAACGCCAATCAACCCCACTATGGCGGTTATTGATTTGGCACTTATTGGCGCAGTTGCTAAAGAGCACAACTTAATTAGTGTGGTCGACAACACCTTTTTAACGCCGCTACTGCAATCACCCAAAAAATACGGTATCGACATTATAATGCACAGTGCGACCAAGTACTTAAACGGCCACGGAGACGTAGTCGCGGGTATTGTATGTGGATCGCTTGAGCACATAACACATATTAAAATGACCGTATTAAAAGATATTGGTGCAACCATAAGCCCGCACGACGCATGGCTAATTAATCGAGGCCTAAAAACACTCGCTATTAGAATAGAGCGCCATTGTCAAAGCGCACAAACAATAGCGCAATATCTAGAAGCGCACCCACAAGTAAGCACCGTATATTACCCGGGGCTTAAATCGCACCCAGGTTATAAGTTTATTGGTAACCAAATGAAAGCCGCTGGTGGTGTTATTGCGTTCGAAATAAAAGGCACGCTACAAGATGGCACACAATTTATTGATAGTATGAAACTTTGTACACTTGCAGTAAGCCTCGGCGACGCTGAAACACTAATTCAGCATCCTGCATCTATGACTCACTCGCCTTATACGCCAGAGGAGCGAGCTGCCGCTGGAATAAGTGATGGGCTGATCAGACTCTCGGTTGGGCTTGAAGATGTTAACGACATTATTAGTGATTTAGACCAAGCTTTTACTAAAATTGGTTAGGTGTATTTAATTGTGTACACATAAAAACAACCTACAGGCCTTTATTTAAAGACATGTATTTTTAATGTGCCACAGGTGTAATGTTAACTTTACGATCTAGGTGATCGCGCTAAATACTGATATTAGCCTATCTATTAAACTTTTCTTCACTTTTGCATAGTATGGGGTCATTCGATATTCAATAGGTTTGAGTATCACACTGACACCGATTTAGGGCTCACACCCAAGAAGGTACTTATGGCTAAAGCAAGTAAATACACATCCAAAACACCAGACGAAAATGGTGTTATACACTGGAGTGATGAAGAGAATAAAATTTGGTCTGAGCTTGTAGCGCGCCAACTTGAGTGCATTGAAGGCAAAGCCTGCAGTGAGTACATGCAAGGGTTAAAAAAGATCAACCTGCCGCACGACCGTATTCCGCAGTTAAGCGAACTAAACGAAGTATTGTTAGCCACTACCGGGTGGCAAGTTGCACCAGTACCTGCGCTTATCGACTTTGATGAGTTTTTTAGATTACTGGCAAACAAGCAGTTTCCGGTAGCTACATTTATTCGTAGCCGCGAAGAATTTGACTACCTACAAGAGCCAGATATTTTTCATGAAATATTTGGCCATTGCGCCATGCTAACTAATCCTGACTTTGCCGAGTTTACGCATAAGTACGGGCAATTAGGTTACGCAGCGCAGAAAAAAGACCGTGTATACCTTGCGCGTATATACTGGTTTACAGTCGAATTTGGTTTAATGCAAACCGAAGACGGTCTGCGTATTTACGGCGGTGGTATTTTATCAAGCCCAGGGGAGACTCAGTACGTATACTCAAATACGCCAGAAATCAGCCCAATGAATGTGCTTGATGTACTGCGTACGCCATACCGTATTGATATTATGCAACCACAGTACTACACCATAAATTCGATTCATGATCTGTTTGATATATCGCAAATGGATATTATGACTTTGGTTGAGCGAGCTAAAGAGCTTGGTTTGCACGACCCAAAATTTCCACCAAAAGAAAAATTAGCCAGTTAAATATTAATGCTAAAAAAGCTAAAAGTAAGGATTTAGAATGTCTTCATTAAGTGCACAAAAATGCGAAGCCTGTCATGTAGATGCGCCAAAAGTATCTGACGAAGAGTTAGCGCAATTAATTACTAAAATCCCAGACTGGGTACCAGAAGTACGTGACGGCATTATGCAGCTTGAGCGTGTTTATAAATTTAAAAACTTCAAACAAGCTATCGCGTTTACCAATAAAGTAGGCGACATGGCAGAAGACGAAGGCCATCACCCAGGTTTATTAACCGAGTGGGGCAAAGTAACCGTAACTTGGTGGAGCCATTCGATTAAAGGCCTACATAAAAACGATTTTATTTGCGCAGCTAAAACAGACGACGTATTTAACGCGCTATAATTAAAAGTATTAATTGAGCAAACTCAAAAGCACTTATTTTTATAAGTGCTTTTTTATTTAAGCAATAAAAGTTATTAGTTGTCAGCTATCAGTGACGAGCAACTCGAAGTTAAATTTATCGCCGTAGGTTGGGTTGAGTGAAACGAAACCCAACGGTCATTTGAAAGGATTTGTGTTTAAAGGTAATGTAAAAGGCTCGTTTTTTATAACGCTAGTATCTTGAGCATAATTATATTACTACTCCCAAGGCTCTTTTAAAAAACCTTTCTGATGAAGCCTTTTGTAAGGGATTTTATACTTTTTTTTATAATAAGCAGATAATATATTAGAGCCAGTTATAGCCTCATGCTTTTCTGCATAAACTTTAATTAACTTCAAATATGAACTTGCGGAAGTATATAAATCTAATTGCATAATTTCTTGACTCAAATAATCATATTCTTTGCTTGGATCTAAATCATCAATATTTGGAATTACCTCCTCCCATCTTGGAAAGGCCAAAGCAGTGATAGGGTCTAAGAAAGTGTAATTGATCTCTTTTCCACGAATCTTGAGGTTTAATAAAGTTTCTTTTAAAGGTGTTGCAAAGTCACACTCTATTTTGCTAAGCATAGTTTCAATTTGATTAGATTGAGTTTGTTTTTTCAATAGGGCTATTTGGTCTGATTGTTGTTTCAGTGTAGAAAGTAAAGCAATCAAAGCTAGTGCCGCTATATAAGGCGACATTATTCCACCAAAATAAGAAGCGATAAAAGCCCAGTGTTCTACATTGCCAGAAAGCTGAGGTTTAAAAGAATAAATTAAAGGAGCGACAGTTAGAATAATTCCTATTAGTAAGAAAATTATTAATCTTTTCGTTAGTTTTTCCATGCATGCTCTAATTAATGTTTTTTTATAAGTAAATATTTCAATCGAGTTATTTATATAATAAAAGCTCCAAACCAACGGCCTAGAGCTTTTAATATACAATCACACTTTTGCTAAAACACTTCACTTCAAAGTATCGTTGGGTTTCGTTTCACTCAACCCAACCAACGTGTTACTCATCAATTGAGCGTAGTAGGGCGTTTATGCCTACTTTTTCACGTGTTTGTTTATCTACTTTCTTCACGATAATTGCAGCGTAAAGGCTGTGGGTGCCATCTTTTGACGGTAGTGCGCCTGGTACAACTACGGCGCCTGCAGGTACGCGGCCGTAGTGAATTTCGCCAGTTTCACGGTCATAAATACGGGTGCTTTGGCTGATGTAAACGCCCATTGAAATTACCGCGCCTTCTTCAACAATTACGCCTTCAACAATTTCAGAACGTGCGCCAATAAAGCAGTTGTCTTCAATGATGGTTGGGTTAGCTTGTAGAGGTTCTAAAACGCCGCCTATGCCTACGCCACCTGATAAATGTACGTTCTTACCAATTTGTGCACACGAGCCTACAGTCGCCCATGTATCAACCATGGTGCCGTCGTCAACGTATGCGCCAATGTTTACGTACGATGGCATAAGTACGACGTTTTTACCTACAAAGCTGCCTTTACGCGCTACAGCGTTTGGTACTACGCGCATACCACCTTGTTGAAATTGCTCTGGCGTGTAGTCGCTAAATTTAAGTGGTACTTTGTCGTAAAACTGGTTTACGCCGTCGTTCATTGGTTGGTTGTCGCGAATACGAAACGACAGTAATACTGCTTTTTTGAGCCACTGGTGTACAACCCATTCACCTGATATTTTTTCAGCAACGCGTGCTGCGCCGCTATCAAGTAAATCAAGTGCGTCGATAATGGCTTGTTTTACGTCGCTTGATACTGTGCTTGGGCTAATGCTATCGCGGTTGTCCCATGCGTTTTCGATCATCGTTTTTAAATCTGACATGTGTGTCCTCTATTCTGTTTCGGCGTTGAATTTTTTACGTAATGCCTGATGAATTTTTGCTTGCTCTTCATCAGTCAGCGCTTGGTATTCGTTATTAGATACAACAAAGAAATCCTCGGCACGTTCACCTACCGTTGTAATACGGGCAGCGTGAATGTGTAGTAAATGCGCTTGGAAAACTTCGGCTATTTTGGTTAGTAAACCTTGTATATCGACGGCTTGAATTTCTATTAAGCTACGGTCTTTGCGTGCATGTGGGCGCAACACAATTTTAGGTTTAATATTAAAATCTTTAAAGCGTTGAGAGCGGCTCTTTTTAAAGCGAATTTTTTTACGTGGATCGCTAAGTGCTTGCTCAAGCCCGCGTTTAATTGATTGCGCTCGACCGCTCGCTATAGGGTCGCCACTTACTTCAAGTATTACAAAGCTAAACAGGACGTAACCGTCTTTTGTGGTCAGTACTTGCGCGTGCTGTATATGTGCTTTTTTAGAGCCAATTACACTCACTAATCTTGCAAATAGTGCTCCAGAGTAAGGGCTGTATACAAATACTTGTGTACCACCATGCATTGCTTTGTTAGATACAATTACACTGGGTTGGCTTAAATCGGTGCTGCTTAATAAATGCTCACTTTGCCACGATATTTGTTGTTCGCTAAAGGCGGTAAAGTAGTTGGCTTTAAAGCGACTCCAAATTAAATCAATTTTATTCTCAGGGTAACCCAAGTTGAGTAGACGTTGTTTAGCTTGGTGCTTTTTATCGCGAATTTGGTCGCGCTGATCCATTGGGTTTTCAAGCCCTAGGCGTAATGCGCGCTGCGTGTGCAAGTATAATTCACGTAGTAGGGTGTTTTTCCAATCGTTCCATAAGTTGTCGTTGGTGGCACGGATGTCGGCAACGGTTAAACAATATAGGTAATCGAGTTGGCGCTCTGTTTTAATACGTGTTGCAAAGTCTTTTATTACAGCAGGGTCGTTAATATCTTTACGCTGCGCGGTAACCGACATAAGTAAATGGTTACTTACAAGCCATGCTACTAATTTCGAATCAGAGGATGAAAAACCATGTAATTTAGCAAAGGCTATAGCATCAACAGCGCCAAGTTCTGAGTGATCTCCCCCTCGGCCTTTAGCAATGTCGTGAAATATACCGGCTAAATAAAGTAGCTCTGGTTTGTCCATTCGAGTGACTATTTCACTACAAATAGGAAACTCGCTAATGCTTGTTTTATCAAAGTATTCGTAAATATTTTTGATTAATTTGTGAGTATGCTCATCTACGGTGTAGGCGTGAAATAAATCGAACTGCATTTGCCCAAATATATTACGCCACTGCGGTAAGTAGGCGGCAAGCATGCCGTGCTTGTGCATAAGCGTAAATGCGCGGCCCATACCATTAGGGTGTTTAACTAAGCGTAAAAAGGCTTCACGACAGGCTGCATAATCTTGTAAATCCCCTAATAAACGGCGGCGTACTTGGCGGATTGTACGAATAGTGCTTGGGTAAATATGCGTTATTGCAGGGTTGTCTGCTATGTGCTCAAACAATACAAAAAGTTGGTCACGTCTAAAAAATACAGATGGATCTTTTACGCGTATTTGATGGCCCACTTGCTCAAAGTTTCTGTCGAGTACTATCACTGTTTTTTCACTACTTTCGGGCATGATACTTTGTTCAAAGTATGAAAGTAGCATTTGGTTAAGTTCGCGCACGCGGCTCATTATTCTAAATAAGCGCTTCATCATACGCTCAACAGAGGCTTTACCGTCGCTACCAAAACCTAAAATTTCGGCGGCTTGTGGTTGATGATCAAACAATAAGCGGTTTTCAGCCCGACCTGCGGCTAGATGCAGTGCAAAGCGAATATTCCATAGGTTTTCTAGGCACTCTGAAAGCTCTTGAAACTCTTCATGGGTTAAGTAGCCGTGACTTATTAACTCTTGCAGAGTTTCGGTTCTAAAGTGCTTTTTTGCAACCCAAATAATGGTTTGCAAGTCGCGCAGGCCACCGGGGTTTTCTTTAATGTTTGGCTCAAGATTATACGCGGTGCCGTGGCACTTTTTGTGACGTAAGTTTTGTTCTTGAACTTTGGCAGTAAAAAACTCACCGGAGCGCCATACGGGTGTTTCTAGAATATGCGTTTTGAGTTTTTCAAACTCAATATGATTACCAAAAATAAGGCGGCTTTCAAGTAAGCTGGTGGCAAAAGTAACGTCTTCACGTTTTTGATCAATGGCTTGTTCTATCGTGCGCACGCTGTGACCAATCTCTAAGTTGAGATCCCATAGCATGGTGACAAACTGGCCTATTTTTTCGCATATTTCTTCGCTTGGCGGTTTAGTTACAAGCAATAAAAAGTCGATGTCGGAGTAGGGATGTAGCTCGCCACGTCCGTATCCGCCTACTGCTATTAATGCTAAATCAGGTTCGCGCGCTAAGTCGTAAACATGAAAAAGCTTAATTAGTAGGCGGTCAATAAACTCAGCCCGGGCATTAATTAAATTCCCAACCGGTTGTTTAGAAAATTCGTTATGTAACCATTTATAAAAATAGCTAGAACAATCGCGATAATCACTAAGTTGCTCTGCATCGCTGAGCAACTTTTTTACTTTGTTGGGTAATGCCACGTGGGCTGGCTCCTAATTTCTTATTTATTATTAGTGTTCTATGATCCTGTCGATAGTATCATCTGATCGTAGCGTTAAAATTTCAACACCATTTTCAGTCACTAATAAAGTATGTTCCCACTGTGCAGACAAGCTGCGGTCGCGAGTTACTACAGTCCAATCATCTTTAAGTAGCTTACATTGGCGTTTACCCGCATTAACCATTGGCTCAATTGTTAAGCACATGCCCGCTTTTAAAGTTTCGCCAGTGCCCGCTTTACCGTAATGCATTACTTGTGGTTCTTCATGAAATCCTGCGCCAATACCGTGGCCGCAATATTCACGAACAATAGAGTAATTAAAACTTTCTGCATATTTTTGAATAGCTGAGCCAATATCACCTAAGCGCACACCAGGTTTTACCATTTTAATAGCAAGGTATAAGCTTTCTTGTGTTACTTCGGCAAGACGCTTAGCTTGGATGTTTGGTGTACCAACGTGGAACATTTTAGAAGTATCGCCGTGGTAGCCATCTTTAATGACAGTGACGTCAATATTTACGCTGTCGCCTTCTTTTAATGCTTTGTCATTTGGAATTCCGTGACAAATAACATGATTAACTGACGTACAAACTGATTTTGGAAAGCCATGATAATTTAACGGAGCAGGGATTGCTTGTTGCACATTAACAATATAATCATGACAAAGTGTATTTAGCTCATCGGTGGTAACACCCGGCACTACATGAGGGCCGATCATTTCAAGTACATCGGCCGCTAAGCGCCCAGCTACGCGCATTTTCTCTATTTCTTCAGGGGTCTTGATAATAGCGCTCATTGAGGCTCCAAAGTTGAGTTTCTAACATTTGTCGCCGAACAAATTTTGCACGCGACGTTGAGTATTTAATTTTAATATGGTATAAAGCGCGCCGTCTTTTTACAAATAAATTCTTAAATGATTTTTTGTATTTAAGGCAAACACAATTTTATTTTAACACACACACGTATCGTCACATACACTTGGGTGCATTTGAAGTTTAATTACTTCGGTGTTGGTGCTATGGGATATGTGGAGGCCTAACCCTAAACAACTATAGAGGATCTATAAAATGGCAAACGTTTCAATGCGCGATATGCTTCAAGCTGGTGTTCACTTTGGTCACCAAGCACGTTACTGGAACCCTAAGATGAAGCCTTTCATCTTCGGCACACGTAACCGTGTACATATCATCAACCTTGAGCAAACTGTACCAATGTTCAACGACGCACTTAAGTTTTTATCAAGTGCTGCAGCAAACAAAGGTAAAGTTCTTTTCGTTGGTACTAAGCGCGCAGCAAGCGACGCAGTTAAAGCAGCTGCTTTAGAAAGCGATCAGTTCTTCGTAAATCACCGTTGGTTAGGTGGTATGTTGACTAACTGGAAAACTGTACGTCAATCAATCAAGCGTCTTAAAGACCTTGAAGCACAAAGCCAAGACGGTACTTTCGAGAAATTAACTAAGAAAGAAACGTTAATGCTTAACCGCGAAATGGAAAAGCTTGAAAAGAGCCTTGGTGGTATCAAAAACATGGGCGGTCTTCCAGACGCGCTTTTCGTTATCGATGCTGACCACGAGCACATTGCTATCCGTGAAGCAAACAACCTAGGTATCCCTGTTGTTGCAATCGTTGATACTAACTCTAACCCAGACGGCGTTGATTACATCGTTCCTGGTAACGATGATGCTATCCGTGCTGTAAGCCTTTACACTAGCGCTGTTGCAGCTGCTATCACTGAAGGTCGCGAGAATAACATCGTTGCTCAAGCTGAGAAAGACGATTTCGTTGAAGCTGAGTAATTAGCTATCATCAAGTCTTCATCTTTTTAAGGTGAAGACTTGTTATTCTTGTAGAGCGGGTAACCCGCTTATCTAAACCAGATTTCAGATTTGAGGATTTACTAATGGCTGTAACTACTGCCCTAGTTAAAGAATTACGCGAGCGCACAGGCGCTGGCATGATGGATTGTAAAAAAGCGTTAACTGAGACTGATGGCGACATCGAGTTAGCGATTGAAAACATGCGTAAAAGTGGCGCTGCTAAAGCTGCTAAAAAAGCAGGTAACATTGCTGCTGAAGGTACTATCATCATCAAGCAAAACGCTGGTGTTGCAGTACTAGTAGAAGTTAACTGTCAAACAGACTTCGTTGCAAAAGACGTAAGCTTTTTAGCATTTGCTGATAAAGTTGCTGAAGCTGCAATTGCTGACACTCTTACTATCGAAGACTTACAAGCTAAGTTTGAAGAAGACCGTGTTGAGCTAGTAACTAAAATTGGCGAAAACATCAACGTACGTCGTCTACAGTACATTGCTGGTGAAAACCTAGTTGAGTACCGTCATGGCGACCGTATCGGTGTTGTTGTTGCAGGTGTTGCTGATGAAGAAACACTTAAGCACGTTGCAATGCACGTTGCTGCTTCACGTCCAGAGTACTTAACTCCTTCAGACGTACCAGCTGACGTTGTAGAAAAAGAAAAGCAAGTACAAATCGAAATCGCGATGAATGAAGGCAAGCCTGCTGAAATCGCTGAGAAGATGGTTGTTGGTCGCATGAAAAAATTCACTGGTGAGGTTTCTCTTACTGGTCAAGCTTTCATCATGGAACCTAAAAAATCTGTTGGCGATATTCTTAAAGAGAAAAACGCAACAGTTACTGGCTTTGTACGTGTAGAAGTTGGTGAAGGTATCGAGAAGAAAGAAGAAGATTTTGCTGCTGAAGTTGCTGCTCAAATTGCAGCTGCTAAAGGTCAGTAAGATTAACTATTTGTGATGCAAAAGGAAATTAGATGCAATTAAAGTACTATTTGGTTTTGCTTCACAGCTAGAAATTCTTTAAAATAACCGCGCTTTTATGTTTAACATAAGCGCGGTTATTTTTTATCCATAATTCAATAAAAGTTGGCCCCTATACTATGACTATCAATCGCAAACCTATTTTTAGACGTGTTCTTCTCAAATTAAGTGGTGAAGCTTTAATGGGAGACGAAGGCTTCGGCATCGACCCAAAAGTTTTAGACCGTATGGCACAAGAAATTAAAGAGCTAGTAGAGCTTGACGTAGAAGTGGGTTTAGTTATTGGTGGAGGTAACTTTTTACGCGGTGGTTCACTTGCAGAAGCAGGTATGAACCGCGTAGTAGGCGACCACATGGGTATGCTTGCAACGGTTATGAACGGCCTTGCAATGCGTGATGCGCTACACCGTGCATTTGTAAACTGTCGTTTAATGTCGGCTATTCCGCTAAATGGTGTATGTGACGCTTATAACTGGGCTGAAGCAATTAGTTTATTAAAAACTGGCCGCGTTGTTATTTTTGCAGCGGGCACTGGTAACCCATTTTTTACTACCGATTCTGCAGCGTGTTTACGCGGTATCGAAATTGAAGCGGATACAGTAATTAAGGCGACTAAAGTGGATGGTGTGTACAGTGATGATCCTGTTAAAAACCCAGAAGCGACGCTTTACAGCCACTTAAGCTACAATGAAATCATTGAAAAAGAATTAAAAGTTATGGATTTAGCGGCATTTACTCTAGCCCGCGATCACAATATGCCATTGAGCGTATTTAATATGAATAAATCAGGCGCGCTAAAACGCGTAATTATGGGTGAAGAAGAAGGAACACTTATTTCTTCACAAGCCTCAGATGAAATAATCAAATAATTAGGATTAAACCGTGATTAACGATATTCAAAAAGACGCGCAAGCGCGCATGCAAAAAAGTGTAACTGCACTAGGTAGCCAATTATCTAAAATTCGTACTGGCCGTGCACATCCTGCAATCCTAGATGGCATTATGGTGTCGTACTACGGTGCACCAACGCCTTTAAACCAAGTTGCTAACGTAACAATTGAAGATTCTCGTACACTTGCTATTGGTGTATTTGATAAGTCTTTAGCGCAAGCTGTTGAAAAAGCAATTATGGCGTCTGACTTAGGTTTAAACCCTATGTCGGCAGGTACTGTTATTCGTGTACCACTTCCTCCACTTACAGAAGAGCGTCGTAAAGACCTAATCAAAATTGTACGTGGCGAAGTTGAAGGCGGTCGTGTTGCTATTCGTAACATTCGTCGTGATGCTAATGGCGATGTAAAAGGTCTATTAAAAGATAAAGAAATATCTGAAGATGAAGCGCGTCAATCAGATGATGCGATTCAAAAACTTACAGATAAGTTTATCAAAGAAATGGATACGCTATTAGCTGCTAAAGAAGCCGAGTTAATGGAAATCTAAGTAAGTCCCTGTTTATCTTTTAAGGTTGAATTTGCAGTAGTGTGTTTGGTTTTAAGGCAAGGCAGAGCCTACGTAATGTGGTTGTTTTCCATTATTAGGCGATAGCAATGCATAAAACCTAAAAATGCGCTGCCCAAAGGGTTCTGCCTAGATTGAATAAATTACAATCGTGAAAGGTCGACAGGACCTATTAAAATTATTAGTTTTGAAACGCCGTCTAGGGTATACTAGGCGGCGTTTTTTTATGGAATACTCAATATTTATGGTTCTAGATGCTGACACAATTTCACAGCAATGTTTACCCAAACATGTTGCTATCATCATGGATGGGAACGGACGTTGGGCACAAGCTAGAAATAGACCTCGTGTGTATGGGCATAAAAAAGGCGTAGACGCAGTTCGTCAATCTGTTCAGTTTTGTACTAAATTAGGGATACAATCGTTAACCTTATTTGCTTTTAGTAGTGAAAACTGGCGCCGCCCTGAAGACGAAGTAAACACTTTAATGGAGCTTTTCTTATTTGTTTTAACAAAGGAAGTTAAAAAGCTTCATAAAAACAATGTAAAACTGACCATTATTGGAGACTTATCACGATTTTCTGAAGGATTACGTAGCAAGGTAGACGCTGCGCATAAGCTGACTGAAAATAACACCGGATTGCGCTTAAATGTTGCAGCTAATTACGGTGGTCGTTGGGATATGGCTAACGCGGCTAAACAACTTGCTTTGCAAGTTGCGCAAGGCACACTCAACGCAGAAGATATTACAGAAGAGCGCTTAGCACAGCATATGAGCATGGCAGATCAGGCTGAACCTGATTTACTTATTCGCACTGGTGGCGATGTTCGTATTAGTAATTTTTTACTATGGCAAGTTGCTTATGCAGAACTTTACTTTACCGAGACACTTTGGCCTGATTTTAATGAAGCAGCATTTGCTGAGGCTATAGCGTGTTACGTTGCCAGAGAGCGACGTTTTGGTTGTACGGGCGAACAAATAAAACAATTACTCGCTCAAACCTAAATAGAATAAGGGTCACATTTTGTTAAAACAACGAATTTTAACCTCTCTAGTGCTTGCACCATCGGCATTAGCTTTGGTTTTTTATACACCGCTTACGTTATTTAGTTACTTTGCCGGTGCAATAGTATTATTAGGCGCATGGGAATGGTCTGCGTTTATGGGTTTATGCGATAAGCTCAAACGAGGTGCTTTTGTTGTATTGATTGCAGCCTTACTTGGTCTGCTTAATTTACATTGGCCTATTGAATCACTATGGGAAAATGGCAAGCTAGTAGGTGATGCAAATTACGTATTTACGCTTTCGTTTGCTTGGTGGATTGTTGCTAGTTATTTAATTTGGCGCTATCCAGAAATGGCTAAAGCGTGGAATGAAGGTTTAGTAATGCGCGGCATTGCAGGTTTATTAACACTTGTGCCGTTATGGCTTGCACTAAATACGCTGCGCAGTGCGCAATATGCTGAATCAACACATTTTGGCTCTGTACTTATTTTAGTCGTATTGGGTATTGTGTGGAGTGCAGACGTAGGCGCTTATTTTTCAGGTAAGAGCTTTGGTAAGCATAAACTTATGCCAAAAGTGAGCCCTAATAAAACAATTGAAGGGTTAGCAGGCGGTGTAGTCGCTTCTATCATTTTTGTTTTAGCATTTTGTCACTTTACCGATGTTGATTTAGGTGTTTGGCCTATCTACGCGATAATGACTGCATTTATTGCATTGTTCTCTGCGGTAGGTGATTTACTTGAAAGCATGTTTAAACGTGAAGCCGGTTTAAAAGATAGCGGCCGTTGTTTACCTGGGCACGGCGGTATTTTAGATCGCATTGACAGCTTAACGGCTGCAGCTCCAATGTTTGTAATGTGCTATGCGTGGACTCTTAGTTTATGAGCCAAAAGCAATTGCTGGTTATTTTAGGCGCAACAGGTTCAATTGGTTTAAGTACACTAGATGTTGTATCGCGCAATAAAGAGTTGTTTGATGTTTTTGTTTTAGCTGCAGGGCAAAACGCAAAAAAAATGGCTGAGCTGTGTATTGAACACGAACCACTTTATGCGATTATGGCTACCCAGCAAGCCGCTGAGCAGTTATCTGCTTATTTAGCTAATACACCATGCCAAACGCTTGTTATGCACGGCGAGCAAGTAATGTGCGACTTATGTGCTCACCCAGATGTTGATGTCGTGATGTCGGCAATTGTAGGTGCAGCTGGTTTACTGCCAACATTAAGTGCAGTAGAAGCAGGTAAAAAAGTACTCCTTGCTAATAAAGAATCGTTAGTTATGTCAGGTCAGTTGTTTATTGATAAAGTTAAACAACATAAAGCGACCTTGCTGCCAATTGATAGCGAACATAATGCTATTTTTCAATGTCTACCTTCTTCGTTACAAAGTGCCAAAGGCGATCAAAATTTACAGCAACATGGCGTAAGTAAAATTTTGCTTACCGGTTCTGGTGGCCCGTTTTTAACGCGCGATATAAACACATTAAAAGATGTAACTGTAAGTGAAGCCGTGGCGCATCCTAACTGGTCGATGGGTCAAAAAATATCAGTAGACTCGGCCACTATGATGAATAAAGGCTTAGAGTTTATTGAAGCTAAGTGGTTATTCAATTGCGACACCAGTGATATAGACGTAGTGATTCATCCACAAAGTATTATTCACTCAATGGTGCAATATCACGATGGTTCTATTTTAGCGCAAATGGGTAATCCGGACATGCGAACGCCAATTGCCCATGCGCTTGCGTATCCTGAGCGTATTAACGCCGGTGTTAAACCATTAAACTTTTCTGATATTTGTGACTTCTCGTTTACTAAACCCGATTTTTCTCGTTATCCAAACCTACAATTAGCGATTGATGCGTGTAGTGCCGGACAAGGTGCTACCACAACAGTAAACGCAGCAAATGAGATAGCAGTAAGTGCATTCTTAAACGGTAAAATTGGTTTTACTGATATATACAAAATAAATGCACAAACGCTTGAAGCTGCAACGTATACCAATGTACAAAGCTTAGATGAAATTTTAGAGTGCGATAAATTAGCGCGTATTAGCGCTTCAGAATTTATAACAAAAGTGGCGCATTAATATGTTTGATTTTTTTTGGAATCTTGGCTCATTTATTTTAGCGCTTGGTATTTTAGTGGCCATACATGAATATGGCCATTTTTGGGTTGCGCGAAAAATGGGCGTTAAAGTGCTGCGTTTTTCAATTGGTTTTGGTAAGCCACTATTAAAATGGCACGATAAATACAATACCGAATATGTGATTGCGGCTATTCCATTAGGCGGTTATGTAAAAATGCTTGATGAGCGTGTTGATGACGTGCCGGCAAACCAACGTCATTTATCGTTTAACGCTAAATCTGTACAAGCACGTATTGCCATAGTTGCAGCGGGTCCAATGGCCAACTTTTTGTTTGCCATTTTTGCTCTTGCTGTAATGTATATGGTGGGTGTGCAGTCGGTAAAGCCTGTGATAGGTAGCATTACCGAGGGTAGCCGGGCAGAGCAAGCGGGCATTATGCCTTCTCAACATATTATAAAAATTGGCGATGATGATATAACGACATGGCAAGATGCCACGTTTGCACTTATGTCTAATTTAGGTGAAGAAAGCGTTGAAGTGATAGTGCGCGATAAAAACCTTCAGCCACGTGATAAAACCCTTAATTTAGAGGGGTGGAAACTAGATCAGCAAGACGTGCCACCACTAAGCTCGTTAGGTATTGTACCGTTTAGACCTCAAGCCACTTTAACAATTGCCGCCGTAACTAAAGACTCAGCTGCAGAGCACGCTAATTTACAAGTTAATGACACAATTTTGGCTGTAAACGGTGAAACAATAAGCAATTGGCAGCAATTAGTTAATCTTATTACGCAATCAGCTAACAAATCTTTACAATTTAGTGTAAAAAGACAAGATACTATAAAAGCCATTACAGTAACCCCTAAAGGGCGCATTGATAATAACGGTATTGAGCAAGGCTTTTTAGGCGTTGCTCCTGTTGTACAGCAATGGCCCGATGGTTATGTAGAGACTAGACATTACGGCCCGCTCGATAGTATCGTGCGAGGCACAAAAGAAACGTGGCGCTTAATTACACTCAGTTTTGACATGATTGGGAATTTAATTACAGGCCAGGTTTCGGTTAAAAATTTAAGTGGCCCTGTGGGCATTGCAGTAGGCGCTGGAACTAGCGTAAGCTATGGGTTAGTGGCCTTTTTAAGCTTTTTAGCCTTAATAAGCGTTAACTTGGGTGTATTTAATTTATTACCCTTACCAGTGCTTGATGGTGGACACTTAATGTATTACATAATTGAACTTTTTCGTAAAAAGCCGGTCTCTGAAAAGACACAAGAGTTTGGTTTTAAAGTGGGCGCCTTGTTGCTCATTTTTCTAACATGTTTCGCTTTGTTCAATGATGTATCGCGTTTGTAGTTTTACAGCGTGGCAAATTACTAATTAGAACACGATTGTAAAGCACCACTTTAGTAGGGTGTTATGCGGTAATACAGTTGTAAAGGATAAAGATAATAAAATGGCTATAAAAAAACATTTGGCAGTAACAAGTTTATTGGGTGCAAGTTTTGCAGCCCTAGGCCAAAACTCCTTTATTGTTGAAGACCTGAAAGTTGAAGGTTTACAGCGTGTAGCACTTGGTGCAGCGCTAACACATATTCCTATTAACGTAGGCGATAATGTTGATGACTATACGATTTCAAAAACAATAAAGTCACTTTATCGTTCTGGGCACTTTGATAACATAAAAGCCCTTCGTGATGGCAACAACGTTATTTTTAAAGTAACGGAACGTCCTACCATCAGCTTCATTGAGTTTGAAGGCAATAAAGACATTAAAGACGAGCAGCTTAATGAGTCTCTTGATCAGCAAGATATTCGCCAAGGTGAGCCACTTGATAAAACCGTTATCGATAGTATCGAAAAGGGCTTAGTTGAGTTTTTCCACAGTATTGGTAAATACAACGCTAAAGTAGATATCAGTATTACTAAGTTGCCTCGTAACCGCGTTAAACTTAAATTAGAGTTTGATGAAGGTGATGCAGCTTCTATCCGACAAATTAACTTAGTGGGTAATGAACTTTTTTCTAATGAAGAGCTTCTTAAACTTGCTGAATCGCAGCAAGATTTACCTTGGTGGCAGTTTATGGGTAGCGATCGCTACCAAAAGCAAACCATTGAAGGCGATTTAGAAAAAATTCGTAGTTATTATTTAGACCGTGGTTACCTACGTTTTAATATCGATTCAACGCAAGTATCAGTGAGCCCTGAACGTGAGTCAGTTTACGTTACAGCTAACTTAACTGAAGGCGTAAAATATACCGTTAAAGGCTTTGACTTTATTGGTGACTTGCTTGGCCGTGAAGACTTAATTAAAAGTGTTATCCCACTTAGAGCGGGTGAGCTTTACAATGGCTCAGTCGTTACTTCGTCAGAAGAATTTATTAAAAGCTACTTAGCACGTTTTGGTTACGCTAATGCTGAAGTGCGTACAATTCCAGAAATTGACGACGAAAAGCAAGAAGTACAACTAACACTATCGGTTAATCCAGGTAAACGTGTATATGTTCGTCGTATTATTGTTGGTGGTAACCAAAATACAGCTGATGAAGTACTTCGCCGTGAAATGACACAACTTGAAGGCGCCTGGTTATCTAATCAAAACCTTGAGCGTTCAAAACTACAAATTCAACGTTTACCTTACATGGAAACTGTTGATTTCAACGTAGTGCCTGTACCAGGTGTGGATGACCAAGTAGATGTAGACTTTACTGTAAAAGAGCAATCAGCGGGTAGCTTTAATGCTGGCCTTGCTTATGGTTCTTACTTAGGTCTGCAATTTAATATTGGTGTAACAGAATCTAACTTTTTAGGCACAGGTAACCAAATTGGTTTAAATCTTAATACGTCTACAGGTTCTGAAAGCTTAAGCTTATCGTACACAGACCCATACTTTACGCCAGATGGTGTATCGCAAGGCAGTAGCATCTTTTACAGAAACTACGATGCAAGTAAATTCAGTCTTGTTGAGTACAAATCAAAAAGTTATGGTTTAGGCACAAATATTGGTTTTCCAATTGATGCTGTAAATCGTGTTAACTTTGGCGCCCGTTGGATTAAAGAAGAGCTTTCGGATATTGCAGAGTACGAGCAAACGCGTGTACTTCGTGAAACATTCTTAGATCCAGACAATCCAGATGCAGGCTTTGACTTTACTAAGTATGAGCTGAGTGTTGGCTGGTCGCGTATCACCGTTAACCGTGGTTTATTCCCAACAGCGGGTTCGCGTCAAACTCTAAACTTAACAGCAACAACGCCTAACTCAGATCTTCAGTACTTTAAACTGAATTACGATTCGCGTTTTTACTGGCCTATATCAAATGACCATCGTTGGGTATTCTCAACGCGTGCAGCACTTGGTTATGGTAATGGTTATGGTTCTACAAACGGGTATGAGCAAACACTTCCATTCCAAGAGTACTTCCGTATAACGGAAATGGAACTTCGTGGCTTTGACCGTAATACAATATTACCACGTGCTGTATCGCGTATACCGCAGTCTATTCCGGGTACGCCAGGTGCAGACGGTACTACAACCGGTAGCATTGGTGGCGCATCAGAATTTGATATTCTAGTGCCACAAGGCCGTATTGGTGGTAATGCTAAAGCAGTGGCAGGTATGGAGCTAATTGTTCCTACGCCATTCTTAGATGAAGAAAATACCAGCTCTGTACGTACTAGCTTCTTTGTTGATGCTGCAAACGTATGGGATACTGAGTTTAACGTAGACCGCTATCAAAACTTAGGCGTTGATGAACGTGCTAAATTAGATGACTATTCAGACCCAATGCGCTTTAGGGTTTCAACCGGTCTTTCATTACAATGGATCTCTCCAATGGGTCCAATGCTGATCAGTTTTGCGTATCCATTGCAAAAAGAAGAAGATGACGATACGAAAACCATCAGCTTTAACATTAGTAACACTTTCTAAAGGAGTTTTTTGTGAAAAAATTATTTAAATCAACAGCTGTAGCAGTTTTAGCAACTTTAATGATGGGTACTTCTGTGAATGCATTTGCACACAAAGTAGGTATTGTTGATATGCAGGAAATCTACAAGCAAATTCCTCAAATGGCTAAAATTGAACAGTCTTTACAAACTGAGTTTGCTGAACGTCGTCAAGAGCTTGAAAAGTTACAAGGCGATATTCGTTTTGAAGCTGAAAAATTTAAACGCGAAAGTACAACTATGAGCCAAGCTCAAAAAGATGCACTACGTGATAAAATTCAAGGCATGCAAAAAAATCTTGCTGAACAAGGCCGTCCTTTAGAGCAAGAAATCAAAGCGCGCCAAAACCAAGAACTTGCTAAAGTTCAAGGTGTGATCATCAAAACAATTGAAGAAATTGCTAAAGACGGCGACTTCGACGAAGTTAAAGTAAAAGACACAACAATTTACTTTAATCCTAAAGAAGTAACTGATCTTTCGTCTAAAGTTGTAGCTGCAGTTAGTAAGAAATAATCACTCTATGCAAAATTATACGCTTTCGCAAATTGCGGAACTTCTAGGCGCCGAACTTCAGGGTGATGGCGCTTTAGAAATAAAAAAAATAGCGACACTTGCAAATGCCCATTCTGGGCATATTGCATTTTTAGCGAACTCAAAATATCGCTCGCAACTTGAAACTACTCAAGCTAGCGCTGTAATAGTAAGCCAAGCCGATGCTCAGTACTTTAGTGGTAGCAAAGTTATTGTTGCTAATCCGTATGTAAGTTACGCAAAATTAGCGCAATTTATGGATACAACACCACGCTCAGCCTCGACGGGTATACATCCAAGTGCCACTGTTCATTCAACAGCGATTGTTAGTGACAGCGCCGCCATAGGTGCTAATGCAGTCATTGAAGCTGATGCGGTGATAGGTGACAATGCGCAAATTGGTCCGAACAGTTTTATCGGAGAACGTGTTAAAATAGGCTCTGGCACTAAGCTTTGGTCTAGTGTGACTATTTATCACGATGTTGAAATTGGTTCAGATTGTTTGTTTCAAGCAAATAGTGTTGTAGGTAGTGATGGGTTTGGCTATGCGAACGAACGCGGGCAATGGGTAAAAATACCTCAGCTTGGCTCTGTGATCATAGGTAACAAAGTTGAAATTGGTGCAAGCACGACAATTGATCGTGGCGCACTGGATAATACCATCATCCATAGCAATGTTATTATCGATAATCAGTGTCAAATAGCGCATAACGTTGAAGTTAATTCAGGCACCGCAATCGCGGGCTGCACCGTACTTGCAGGAAGCGTTACCATTGGCAAAAACTGTCAAATTGGTGGCATGGTTGCAATTAATGGTCACATGTCTGTATGTGATGGTGTTATAATTACCGGCATGAGTATGGTGACAAAATCAATCACCGAACCAGGTATTTACTCATCTGGTATGCCCCATACAACAAACAAAGAATGGCGTAAATCAATAGCTCACTTGCGTAACCTTTCAGACATGAAATCTCGTCTTAAAGCGCTTGAAGCATTGGCTAAGTCATAACGTTGAACACTAATAAGGATGCTATTTTGGCAAACGAATTAAATAGCCTTGATATTCAAGAAATTTTAAGTTTATTACCGCACCGTTACCCGATGCTATTAATAGATCGTGTTATTGATTTTACACCTGGAAAATCTTTACATGCTATTAAAAATGTTTCTATAAACGAACCTATATTTACTGGCCATTTCCCAAATCAGCCAATTTTTCCTGGTGTGCTAATATTAGAATCAATGGCGCAAGCTACGGGTTTATTAGGTTTTAAAACAGTAGAAAATCGTAGTGAAAACGAACTATATTTATTTGCTGCTGTTGATAACGCACGTTTTAAACAGCCAGTGATCCCAGGTGATACAATGCATCTTCACGTTGAGTTTTTAAAAGAACGTCGCAACATTTGGAAGTTTGCAGCAGAAGCTAGAGTCGACGGCAAAGTAGTGTGTAGTGCCGAAATTATGTGTGCGAGAAGAGAGTTTTAATAGTGATCCATTCTACAGCAATAATCGAACCTGGCGCTAAACTAGGCAACAATGTCTCAGTTGGTCCGTATAGTTATATTGGCAATGATGTTGTTATCGGTGATAACTGTATTATTGAGTCTCATGTTGTTGTTAAAGGGCCATCAACTATTGGCTCTGGCAATCATATTTTTCAGTTTGCGTCTGTAGGCGAAGCCTGCCAAGACAAAAAATACAACAACGAGCCAACCACATTAATCATGGGTGATAACAATGTTATCCGTGAATGTGCCACTATTCACCGTGGTACAATTCAAGACCAAGGCGTTACTAAAATTGGTAGTAATAACTTATTTATGGCTTATACACACGTTGCACATGACGCGGTAATTGGCGATAACGTAATTTTTGCTAACAATGCAAGTGTGGCCGGCCATGTACATGTAGGCGACTGGGTTATCTTAGGTGGTAATTCGGGAGTTCATCAGTTTTGTAAAATTGGTGCACATGCCTTTATTGGTATGTATTCAGGTGTTAACAAAGATGTACCACCTTTTGTTACTACCATTGGTATGCCAGCAGGTCCTGCCGCTATCAATAAAGAAGGCATGAAACGTCGTGGTTTCGAAAGTGATGAAATTATGGCTGTACGCCGTGCATACAAAGCGTTTTACCGTAAGAGCCTAGGTGCTGAAGAAGCTATTGAGTCGCTTAGTGAAGATGCTGCAAAGTATCCTGCTGTGAAATTGATGGTCGACTTTGTTAAAAGCTCAGAGCGCGGCATCGTAAGATAATTCGCGCGTTTTGCTTTAAGCATTAAAAAACCACCCTAGATGATAAATCGAAGGTGGTTTTTTATTGTCCTGCTTTTAAGCTAATTCAGTTAATACTCAGGCTACTCAAGTTAGTATGCGCCTAATTTGTATAATAAAAGTCATCCTATGCGTTTACCTAAGTTTGTTGTCACTCTTTTTATAACTTCAGCTTTAGCCGCTTGTAGTAGCCAACCTATTGTTAAGTCATCTGCTGGAGAAATCACTCAAGTAGGAAAAGCTTCTTTTTATGCTGATAAATATCACGGCAGAACAACTGCCAACGGAGAGCGCTTTAGCCAACAAGCCGCCACGGCAGCCCATTTAGAATTCGATTTTGGCACTAAGGTGGTTGTTACCAATCTAGCTAATAACAAATCAGTCACGGTAAGAATCAACGATAGAGGTCCGTATGTGCGAGGTCGTATTATTGACTTATCAAAGAGTATGTTTAAAAAGATAGCCGACCCTAAAGTCGGCGTTATTGATGTATCAGTAACGGTTTTAAAACCGGGTAGTTAGCGCAACATAGTCGGGATGAGTGCCACTGAGCTCTTTATGAGTGCCTTGCGCAATTACTTTACCGCCTTCTAACCATACAACATTATCCATTTGAGCAAGTAGAGCGGGATCGTGCGTAATTGTGAGCACGCTGGCGTTATTCATAACATGCATTATTGCTTGCATTACCCCTTGCTTAGATTGATTATCAAGACCTTCTGTTGGTTCATCAAGAACTAAAATAGCAGGGTTTTTAAGTAATGCTTGGGCAATGGCTATACGCCTAGATTGACCTTGCGAAACGTTACGCCCGCCAGTGCCTAATCGTGTTTTTAAACCTTCTTTTAGCTCATTAAACCATGGGCTCAATTGAGCTAATGCGAGCGCTTCAATCATTTGCTCTTTAGTTGCATTTGGCGCGGCATAACGTAAGTTTTCACTTAATGTGCCATCAAAAATATGGTGCTGCTGGGCGAGTATATTTATAACATTTGCGCGTATATCATTATTTAACGAATGTAAGTCAACAACGCTATTTTGATTGTTTAGCGTTATGCTGCCTTGTTGTAAAGGCCATAAACCAGTAAGTAAATTTACAAGCGTCGTTTTACCGCTGCCGCTTCTACCTACAATCGCTACCTTTTGCTGAGGCATTAGTTCAAAACTGATATTAGTTAGCGCTGTTTGTTCACCATATTGATAGCTAATATTGTTAAGTATTAACGTGTGATTTTGCGCGCTAAAGTTTTCATCAATGTCTACATGTGTATCTTTAACTTGTGAGCTAGCTGCTTTATCTTCAAGTGTAAACAGTCGCTCTGCTGCTTTTAAAACACTTGGAAGCTCTATAAACGCGTTGGGTAGTAGCAATACGCTTTCAAAGCTTGCCAGTACAAACAAACTTAACATAGCAAGTTCTACATTTACCATACTGCTTGCGTAAACCAGTGGGACAATGGTTACTATGCTAGCAAGCATCGCTAATTGAACAACCAACAAGCTTAATCCATCTGAGTTTGCCAGTGCTTTGTGGCGAATAAATAATTGCTGATTGTACTGCTCGCTTAATTCGTCGCACTTATTAAGCTGCTGCGAACGGGCTTGATAAATACTAAGCTCTCTAAGGCCTGTAAGTGTATCTGAAAGCTCAGAGCGAAGTTGTGCACTCAGTTGTGTTTCTTTATGGCTGTTTTTAGTGAGCTTTATGCTAAGTAGGGCAGGTATAACCACACCAATAAGTATAATGCCAGTAAAGCAAATAAGGGCGACGTTGCCATTATAGGCCGACATAAACAGCATGATGATTGGTACACTTAAAAGAGCAACCAGCATAGGCAGTAAAACGTTTAAATAAAATTTGTCGAGTGCGTCTACATCGTTTTGTAATCGGTTAACTAAATCAGCGCTGCGGCTCATTGCTAAATCAACATTGTTAAGCTTGCTTAACGTTGCAAATACATTGGTACGTATTTCACTTAGTAATAAAAACGTGGCGTTATGGGTAACTAGGCGTTCGCCATAGCGCGATGCTGTTCGCACAATAGCTAAAAAACGAATCGTGCCGGCAGGAGTAAAATAATTCATTTGTACGCCCGCAATACCAGCAGCGGCCATTGATGCTAAAAACCAGCCAGATATAGCCAACAGGCCCACATTAGCTAATACCGTAATCGTTGCTAAAAATGTACCCAATAGCATAGCTTTGTAATGAGGAGCACAAAGCTTTAATAAGCGAATAAAATTACGCATGCGCCACCCCTTGTTCAGCCGTTTTTAGTAAGTCAGCAAATGCACCATTTTGCGCTGCAAGTGTTTCAAAGTCACCTTGCTCAGCTATTTTTCCATCGTGCATCACAATGATATTGCTGGCATGTTTAACGGTATTTAATCTATGGGCAATAACTAACACTAAGTTGTTTTTAGCATATTCATTAATAGCATCTTGAATAAGCAGCTCTGTTTGGCTATCAAGGTGCGCAGTGGGCTCATCAAGCACTAAGACTGGTGCTTGTTTTATAAATGCGCGAGCCAGTGCAATACGTTGTTTTTGACCGCCAGAAAGCCCTTCGCCTTGCTCACCTATCAGCGTGTTAAAACCATCGGGTAGGGTATTTATAAATTCAAGCACACCAGCTTGTTTTGCCGCGTGTTCAAGCTCTTGCTGTGTGGCAGTGGGTTTGGCCAATTTAATGTTGGCAGCAATGGTGTCGTAAAATAGCGTCGCTTGTTGTGGTATCCATGCAATATTATTTTGCAAGTAAGTAATATCGGTTGTACTTAAACTCTGATTATTAATATATAGGTTGTTAATCACCTCAGGGTGAAACCCTAATAGACAATCAAACAACGTACTTTTACCTGAGCCACTACTGCCCACAACTGCAATTAAGCCTTTATTTGGCAATGTTAAATTTATATTTTTAATCCCTTCGTTACTACCTGGGTATATAAAATTAAGGTCGGTAATACTTATTGAATCAATTGTATTTAAAGTTAAATTGTTTTCAGGTGCGCTTGTAGTTACTGGCGCATTTACGTCACTTGGCAGTGGTGCATTTAAAATCGCAACCATATCGGCCGCCGCACTAATGCCTTGTAAGCGTGCATGGTAATGGCTACCTAGCTGGCGCAGTGGTAAATAAAATTCAGGCGCTAAAAGTAGCACCACAAAGCCAGTAGCAAAATCAAGAGTGCCAAAAAATAGTCTAAAACCAATAATTACGGCAACGAGTGCCACGCTAATGGTAGCTAAAAACTCAAGTGCAAATGATGATAAAAACGCGATTTTTAAAACATCGAGTGTCGCGTGTCTAAAGTCGTCTGAAATTTTAGCTATTTGCTTAAGTTCGGTACGTGTTGCATTAAATAGCTTGAGTTGAGTTAAACCTTGTACGCGGTCAAAAAAGTAATTGCCCAGTACAGCAAGTTGCTTCCAGCGTTTTTGATTTAAAGCTTCGGCTTTAGAGCCTACTAAAATCATGAAAAAAGGAATGAGTGGGGCGGTTAATAAAAATATCAGCCCAGCTTTATAATCTGTCGGAAAAATAACAACCAATATTGCCAGCGGAATAAGCGCGCTGTAAGCAACACCTGGCAAGTATTTAGCATAATAGTCGTGAAGTGCTTCAACGCCATTATGCAGGGTGTTTAATGTAGCGCCTTGGCCGTGTTGTTCTATATAACTAGGCCCAAGTAAGCTGAGCTTATGGAGAAGTGTTTGGCGCATAGCCGATTTTATTTTAAGCGCAGCAAATGCACTTAAGCGCTCACTTAACGCTAAAAACACCGCGCGCAATAAAATAATGCCTGCTAAGGGCCATAATAAATGAGTGACTTGGGCTAAGTTATCATCTTCAAACATTACATTATGAATAGCTTGAGCCAGTAAATAAGCACCTGCAATCATCAGTAATGCGTTAAAAGTACCCAGTGCAATGCTTAACTTTAACCACACTGCAGCGGGTTTACTTTGACGCTTTAAAAAAGCGCGCAGTGATTGCTGCTGCGCGCGATCTGGTCGGGGGTTAGTCGTCATCTTTTGTGTTGTTAGCATCATTTAATAAATCGTGCATGGCTTGTTCATCATCAGCAATGCTGTTTTTATTTTGATGAAATTCGTACCACATTACATTTATTACACCTAAGGTACAGGCCAAAAGTACACCTAAAATCCAAGCGAAATACCACATTGTTTAGTCTCCTTAGTAGCTACCATGAGTGTTGTTTTCAATTTCTTCTACCGTTACTCTGCGCCACATTTTTACGTAACACCAAGTGGTGTAGGACAAAATTAGTGGTACAAAAATACACACTGCAACAAACATTATATTGAGCGTTTTATGGCTCGATACCGCATCCCAAATTGTTAAGCTAATATTAGGGTTGTTACTTGATGGCATAATAAATGGGAACAGAGAAACACCGGCCGTCATAATTACGCCAATTAACATTAAGCTTGTTGAAATAAGTCCAAGTGCAGGTTTATTTAATTTTGAAAACACAAGTGCACTTAATGCCATTGCAAAGGCTAAAATAGGGAAGGTCATTGTCCACGGACGGGTGCTGTAATTACTTAACCAAGCACCTTGCGCTGTAGTGACTACTTTAGCTAGAGGGTCTGCATGACTTTGTGTATCAGCCATAGATACAACTTGGTAACCCGTTAAGTTAGCCACCCAAAAACCAGCTGCAGCAAATAACACGATAAACACAATAAGAGAATAGCGGCCATATTGACCCGAACGCTCTGCGACCACACTTGCTGTTCGAAGTTGTAACCACATACCCGCATGCGCAACTAACATGGTAATACTTACTAAACCTGCAAGTAATCCAAATGGGTTAAGCAAGCCAAAAAATGATCCTTGGTAGCTAACACGCATAAGGTTATCAATATTAAACGGTACGCCTAAAAATAAATTACCAAACGCAACACCAAATACTAATGCTGGAATTGCGCTGCCTGCAAGCAAGCCCCAATCCCAGTTATTGCGCCAGCGTTTTGAGTCTACTTTACTGCGGTAATCAAATCCAAGTGGTCTAAAAAACAAAGCAAAGAGTACTAGCATCATGGCAAAGTAAAAGCCCGAAAATGCAGCAGCATAAACCATAGGCCACGCCGCAAATAACGCGCCGCCTGCCGTTATAAACCATACTTGGTTACCATCCCAATGCGGGCCAATTGTGTTTATTACTGTGCGGCGCTCTGAATCTGTTTTACCAACGAGGCGGAGCAACATAGCAACGCCCATATCCATACCATCGGTAATAGCAAAACCAATAAGCAGCACACCAATGATCAACCACCAAAGCATTTTTAATGTTTCATAATCAAAAATCATGATTGCTCTCCTTCAGTTTTATCAGCTTTGTTTGGTAATTCAAAATGATACTTACCAGTATGTAGCGAGCTTGGCCCTTGCTTAACAAAGCGGATCATCAGCCAGCCTTCCACAATGGCTAAACCAGTATAGAAGACAATAAATCCAGTTAAGCTAATTAAGATATCTTTTACTGTTAGTGACGACGTGGCTAAAAAGGTCGGCAGTATTTCAGATATAGCCCAAGGTTGGCGACCATACTCGGCAACAATCCAGCCAAATTCAATCGCTATCCAAGGTAGTGGAATACTCAATACGGCAGCCCATAACAACCAGCGTTTTTGCTCAATAACGCGGTGTGCGTTGTAGTAAAAAGCCAATATAAATACACCAAGCATGGCCACACCACAGGCAACCATAATCCTAAATGACCAAAACATAGGGCCTACTTTAGGAAAAGAGTCTTTAACTGCTTTTTGAATTTGTTCTTCAGTAGCATCTACAACATCAGGTGTGTAGCGCTTAAGTAGCAAGCCATAACCTAAATCATCTTTTAGAGTATTAAATTTGGCAATATTATCTGGTGTATCTTCACCGTTTCTGAGTTTTGTAAGGTATTCATAAGCAATCATACCGTTGCGAATACGTACTTCATGTTGTTTTTCTAGGTCGTTAATACCCGTTACTTGCTCATCTAGTGAGCGCGTAGCAATTAACCCAAGTGCGTAAGGTATTTTAACCGCCGCATGTGTTACTTGCTCTTCTGAATCAGGAAAACCAAATGCGGTAAACGCAGCCGGAGCTTCTTCTGTGTGCCATTCGGCTTCAATTGTGGCAAGTTTTACTTTTTGGACTTCGCCTACTTCGTAGCCTGATTCGTCACCGAGTAAAATTACACACAAAATTGACGCTAAACCAAAGCCCGAAGCGACTGAAAAAGAGCGTTTAGCAAATGCTAAATCACGGCCTTTTAATATATACCAACTGCTTATACCCAATACAAACATAGAGGCAGCTACATAACCTGCCGATACAGTATGAATAAACTTAACTTGGGCTACAGGGTTAAACACAAGCTCTGCAAAACTAGTCATTTCCATGCGCATGGTTTGATAGTTAAATTCAGCGCCTACTGGGTTTTGCATCCAACCGTTGGCAATTAAAATCCACAGCGCCGACATGTTAGTACCAATGGCCATTAAAAAGGTCGCGCCTAAATGTTGGCGTTTAGAAAGCCTGTCCCAGCCTAAAAAGAACATCCCCACAAAGGTCGATTCTAAAAAGAATGCCATTAAACCTTCAATAGCCAGGGGAGCCCCAAAAACATCACCTACGTAATGGGAGTAATAAGACCAGTTAGTACCAAACTCAAATTCCATGGTAAGGCCTGTTGCCACACCAATTGCAAAGTTAATACCAAACAATTTTCCCCAAAACTTAGTCATATCACGATAAATTTCGCGACCGGTCATAACATAAACCGATTCCATAATAACTAAAATCCAGGTCATACCTATCGTTAAAGGTACGAATAAGAAATGAAAGAGAGCGGTAACAGCAAACTGTAATCGCGATAGATCCACAAAGGTTTCATCTATCATTATTGGCTCCTTGAGAGTGACGGATTAACAGGGCAACATTTAATTGGCAAAGTTAAGATTTAATGAACTTTCAGTAATTACTGAAAGTTTGTAATAGTATTTACCTTTGTACAATTTTTGTCAACATACATATTAGTAAAACTTAATATATATTTCCTATGCTACATCAGTATTAAAAACAAACAACATAAAGGCTTAACTTAGGTAATAAAAAACCTGTTATTTAAAGCGTTTAACCAAACAGTAAAACACGGTAAACTAACAAGCATGAACGCCTGGTTTACTTGTGAAATAAAATCAAATGAATAAAGATAAAAAACAACTACGTATTGGTATTGTGGCAGGTGAACTGTCGGGCGATATTTTAGGTGAAGGCTTAATTAAAGCCCTAAAAAAACACTTTCCGGACGCTATTTTTGAAGGAATAGCAGGACCTAAAATGCAAGCGCAGGGCTGTAAAACACTTTACGACATGGATGAGCTTTCGGTAATGGGGCTTGTTGAGGTGCTAGGGCGTTTACCACGTTTGCTTAAAATACGTAAACAACTCGTGCAGCATTTTGTAGATAACCCACCTGATGTATTTATAGGTATAGATGCACCCGATTTTAACTTACGTGTAGAAAAGCCACTTAAAGATGCGGGTATTAAAACCGTGCAGTATGTAAGTCCGTCTGTTTGGGCGTGGCGCGAAAAGCGCATTCATACAATAAGTGCAGCCACTAACTTAGTGTTAGCATTATTACCATTTGAAAAAGAATTTTACGATAAGCACCAAGTGCCATGTACATTTGTGGGGCATACCTTGGCTGACGACATAGCACTTGAACACGACGATACTAAAGCACGAGAAGAACTCGGCTTAAGCCTTGATGACAAAGTACTGGCGCTGCTACCTGGTAGTCGAGGCTCTGAAGTTGGTTTGCTAAGCGAGACTTACATTAAAACAGCCGCAGAGCTGCAAGCTAAAAACCCCAATCTTAAAATTGTGGTGCCGTTGGTTAACGAAAAACGCAAAGCGCAGTTTAGTGATATATTAAACGCTACCGCACCAAACCTTAATGTTAACCTGCTTGATGGGCAATCTAAATTAGCGATGCAAGCTGCTGATGCTATTTTATTAGCGTCGGGCACTGCAACACTTGAAGGCATGCTTTATAAAAAGCCAATGGTTGTGGGCTATAAAATAAAGCCTTTGAGCTATTGGATTTTTAAAACTTTATTTACGTTTAATATTAAGTACTTTTCGCTGCCTAATTTATTAGCTGACGAAGAGCTAGTGCCTGAGTTTTTACAAACCGAGTGTAATGTGACTAACTTAACAAACGCACTTACCCCTATGCTCAACACAGATAACAAAGAGCTAAAAGCACGCTTTTTAGCTATTCACGAAAAAATTAGATTAAATGCCAGTGAACAAGCAGCCAATGCTGTGGCGGAGTTAATAAATGCAAATTGATAGACCCAATGTATCCTTAATTGCTGGTGTAGATGAAGTAGGGCGCGGCCCGCTTGTTGGTGATGTAGTCACTGCCGCCGTCATTTTAGATCCCACTAAACCAATTGCAGGCTTAGCAGATTCTAAAAAACTAACGGATAAAAAACGCCAAGCACTTGCAATTGAAATAAAAGAAAAAGCATTGTGCTACGCGTATGGACGCTGCAGTCCAACAGAAATTGATGAGTTAAATATTTTGCACGCAACGATGCTTGCCATGAGTCGCGCAGTGGAGGCATTAAGCACACAACCTGAATTTGTATTTATAGATGGTAATCGATTGCCAAAACTCACTATGCCAGCACAAGCTGTTGTTAAAGGTGATAGCTTAGTGGCCGAAATTTCAGCAGCGTCTATTTTAGCTAAAGTAGCACGCGATGACGAAATGCTTGAACTTGATAAACGCCACCCAGAATATGGTTTTGCAGGGCACAAAGGGTATCCCACTAAAGCACACTTTGCAGCGCTTGAACAGTACGGTGCAATTGACGAGCATCGTAAAAGCTTTAAACCTGTGCAGCGCGTTTTGGCGCAAGCCAATGGTGAGGGCTAAGCATGGCTGCTCCTGATTTTGTTCATTTAAGAGTTCATTCAGACTTTTCGATGGTTGATGGCCTTGCTAAAACAAAGCCAATAGTCGCAAAAGCGCAAGAGCTGCAAATGCCAGCCATTGCAATTACTGATCAGATGAACTTTTGTGGTTTAGTGCGTTTTTATGGCGCCACGCATAATGCGGGTATTAAACCTATAGTGGGTGCTGACTTTTGGGTTCGTAGCCCAGAGTTTCCTGATGAGCCAAGCCGCTTAACTATATTAGCCAAAGACAACGACGGCTATAAAAATATTACCTTGCTGATATCTAAAGCTTATCAGCGTGGGCATGTATTTCATCGCCCAGTTATTGACCGTGAGTGGTTAGTTGAGCTAAAAGCAGGCTTAATTATTCTCTCAGGCGCTAAAGACGGTGACTTAGGTAAAGCATTATTAAAAAATAATCCGACTGTAATTGAATCGGTTGTTAGTTTTTATAAGCAGCATTTTAGCGATAACTACTACCTAGAGCTTGTTCGCACCAATCGACCGCTTGAAGAAGATTACTTGCACATGGCGGTAGAGCTTGCTGCTAAAGAGCAACTACCGGTTGTAGCGACCAACGAAGTGGTGTTTTTAAAGCCCGAAAACTTTGAAGCGCACGAAATTCGTGTTGCTATTTTTGACGGTTACACGCTCGATGATAAGCGCCGCCCTAAACGGTTCTCTGAAGAACAATATCTAAAAACACCTGAGCAAATGGCTGAGTTGTTTAGCGATATTCCAGAAGCCCTACAAAATACCGTAGAAATCGCTAAGCGTTGTAATGTAACTGTGCAATTAGGTACTTACTTTTTACCTGATTACCCAACCGGCTCGCTTAAAATTGAAGACTTTTTAGTTAAAGTGTCACAAGACGGCCTAGAAGAGCGACTACAGTTTTTATTCCCCGACGAAGAAGATAGAAAAGTAAAACGTGTTGAATACGATGAGCGTCTTGCAATTGAACTCGGTGTAATCAACCAAATGGGATTCCCAGGTTACTTCTTAATCGTAATGGAGTTTATTCAGTGGAGTAAAGATAATAATATTCCAGTTGGACCTGGTCGTGGTTCAGGTGCGGGTTCGTTAGTTGCGTACGCGCTTAAAATTACCGACCTTGATCCACTTGAGTTTGACTTACTCTTTGAGCGATTCTTAAACCCTGAACGTGTATCAATGCCCGATTTCGACGTCGATTTTTGTATGGATAGACGAGACGAAGTAATTGATCACGTGTCGGCTTTGTATGGTCGGGATGCGGTTTCGCAAATTATTACCTTTGGTACCATGGCTGCAAAGGCGGTAATACGCGATGTAGGGCGAGTGCTTGGGCATCCTTACGGGTTTGTTGATCGAATTTCAAAATTGATTCCGGGTGACCCCGGTATGACACTTGCCAAAGCGTTTGATGTAGAACCACGCTTGCAAGAAGCCTACGATGGCGACAATGAGGTAAAAGACTTAATCGATATGTGTCGCATTCTTGAAGGGTGTACACGTAACGCCGGTAAACATGCGGGCGGCGTAGTAATATCGCCAACCACTATTACCGACTTCGCTGCACTTTATTGCGATGACGAAGGTAAGTTTCCAGTAACACAGTTTGATAAAAACGACGTAGAAACCGCAGGCTTAGTTAAGTTCGATTTCTTGGGTTTACGTACACTGACTATATTGCAGTGGGCGGTCGATATGACCAATGTGCGCATGAAGCGCCAAGGTAAAGACCCCGTTGACATAAATACCATTCCACTGGATGATAAAAAAAGTATTGAGTTGCTACTTCGCGCCGAAACGACCGCTGTATTCCAGCTAGAGTCACGTGGTATGAAAGACTTAGTACGCCGCCTTAAGCCCGACTGCTTTGAAGATATGATTGCACTTGTGGCCTTGTTCCGACCAGGTCCACTGCAATCAGGCATGGTAGATAACTTTATCGACCGTAAACTGGGCCGAGAAGAAATCTCATACCCAGATGCGCAGTATCAGCACGAAAGCTTAAAACCAATACTTGATCCAACTTACGGCATTATTTTATATCAAGAACAAGTAATGCAAATTGCGCAAGTACTAGCCGGTTACACGCTAGGTGGCGCCGACATGCTTCGCCGTGCAATGGGTAAGAAAAAACCCGAAGAAATGGCAAAGCAGCGTTCAACATTTGAAGATGGCGCAAGAAATAACGGCATTGACGGCGAGCTTGCGATAAAAATCTTCGACTTGGTAGAAAAGTTCGCAGGTTACGGTTTTAACAAATCTCACTCAGCAGCTTACGCACTCGTATCGTATCAAACATTGTGGATGAAAACGCATCATCCTGCAGAGTTTATGGCTGCTGTAATGTCGGCCGATATGGATAACACCGACAAAATAGTTATTTTGGTGGATGAATGTGAAAACATGAAGCTCACCTTATTACCACCAGACGTAAATGCAGGTGAGTTTAAGTTTACAGTAAACCTTGAAGGTGAAATTGTTTACGGCATTGGCGCGATAAAAGGCGTAGGTGAGGCACCGGTTGAAGCAATTTTAGAAGCGCGTGCAAAAGGTGGCCCATTTAAAGATTTATTTGATTTTTGTGCCCGTGTTGATTTAAAACGCTTAAATAAACGTGTTACTGAAAAATTAATTTACGCAGGTGCTTTGGATCAATTAGGACCAGAGAAAACCCAATCTGGGCGTGCTACATTACTAGCCAGTTTAAAAGATGCTATGCGTGCGGCCGATCAACACAACAAAGCTGAGCAATTAGGACAAAGTGACTTATTTGGTTTATTAGCCACTGAGCCTGATGAAGTTGAACAAGCTTTTATTAAAGCCACAGGGCTTACTGATAACGAGTGGTTAGATGGCGAAAAAGAGACGCTAGGCCTTTATTTAACTGGGCATCCAATAAATCAGTACCGCCGTGAGCTTAGGCATTACACTAGCGGAAAAATAGTTGATTTACAGCCAACTAATCGTGATGTGTTTGCAACGGCAGCTGGTTTAGTTATTGCTTCTAGAGTATTAATTAATAAAAAAGGAAATCGTTGGGCCTTAGTAACTTTAGATGACAAGAGTGCACGGATTGATGTACGCTTGTATTCAGACGAGTTTGAAAAGTACCAAGATATGCTCCAAGTTAACAATATCTTGGTAATATCTGGACAGGTCAGCTTTGATAACTTCTCCGGTGGTATTACAATGACCGCCAGAGAAATAAACACCATTGCTCAAGCGCGTGAAAAGCGTATTAAAGCGATTAAAATGACGCTGAACATGGTGCAAATCGAGGCAGGTTTCTTCGATAAATTACAAAAAGTACTCGAACCCTATAAAATGGGAACGTGTCCGATCAAGGTTTATTACCAACGTCCAGATGCGTTGGCGCAATTAACTCTTGGGATCGAATGGTGTGTTACGCCAAGTGACGACTTAATCCATAAGTTATCACTAATGGCTGCGCAAGATGTAGAACTAGAATTTAACTAATTAGGTAGTTTAGAGCATGAGCCTCAATTATCTTGATTTTGAGCTTCCAATTGCAGAATTAGAAGCAAAAATTGAAGAATTACAAAGTATCAGCCGCGCTGGCGAATTAGACCTTGAGTTAGAAGAGGAAGTCAGCAAATTAAAAGAAAAAAGTGCCAAACAAAAACAGGAGATTTTTTCTAATTTAGGCGCTTGGCAAGTATCACAGTTAGCACGTCATCCGTTGCGTCCTTACACTCGAGATTATATCGAGCGCATTTTCACGGAATTTGACGAGTTTGCTGGCGATCGTACTTTTGCTAACGATCCAGCTATTTTAGGTGGCATTGCGCGTTTAGATGGCGAACCGGTAATGGTTATTGGCCAACAAAAAGGTCGTGATACTGCTGAAAAAATTAAACGTAACTTTGGTATGCCAAAGCCAGAAGGTTACCGTAAAGCATTACGCTTAATGGAAATGGCTGAGCGTTTTAAAATGCCAATCATGACCTTTATTGACACACCAGGTGCATACCCAGGTGTTGGCGCTGAAGAACGTGGTCAATCTGAAGCAATCGCACGTAACTTAAAAGTAATGGCGTCACTTAAAGTGCCGACAATATGTACGGTTATTGGTGAAGGCGGTTCAGGTGGTGCATTAGCGATTGGTGTTGGCGACAGAGTTAACATGTTGCAGTACAGCACTTATTCTGTAATTTCGCCTGAAGGTTGTGCGTCTATTCTTTGGAAAAGCGCTGACAAAGCACCGCTTGCAGCAGAAGCAATGGGTGTAACTGCAGAGCGCGTTAAAGAGCTAGACTTAATCAACAATTTAGTTGATGAGCCTCTAGGTGGTGCACACCGTAATTACGATGCAATGGCACGTAACTTAAAAGTACGCCTTAAGCGTGACCTAGCAGACTTACAAGCGCTTACGCTTGAAGAAATGCTTGATCAACGTTACAAACGTTTAATGTCGTTTGGTTATTGCTAAATACATTAATTGTTAAAAAAAAGCCGCTTATGCGGCTTTTTTGCTTTAAAATGTTCAGAGTTTTTATATAAAAGTGCGGCCATATGCATACAACAGCAATTTATCAGCAATTAAAAAAATCACTAAATAGCTATATTGAGCAAGGTAACACTGTTTTTACTGTGGCGCTTTCTGGTGGTGTTGATTCTGTGGTGTTGCTGCATTTAATGTGTACTTTAAGAGCCGATAACCCTGCAATTGATGTATCGGCTATTTATGTTCACCATGGCTTGAGCCAGTATGGCGATGACTGGCAACGCTTTTGCAAAAACGTATGTATTGAGCTTGATGTGCCTTTTAAAGCCGCAAAAGTTGTAATTGAGCAGCAGTCGCGTACGAGCCTTGAAGCCCAAGCTCGCGATGCACGTTATAAAGCACTTGATGAGCTAAGCCCACAAGGCAGCATTGTTTTATTGGGCCAACATTTAAACGACCAAGTAGAAACGTTTTTACTGCGCTTAAAGCGTGGCTCGGGTTTAAAAGGGCTTGGCGCCATGCACCAAGCGCGTTTGCTGCAAAGTGGCCGTGTATGTTTTAGGCCATTGTTAAACGTAAAGCGAAGCGATATAGAAGCGTTTGCGGCGCGCTTTAGTATTAACCACATAACTGATGACTCAAATACAGATGAAAGTTTTGACCGTAACTTTTTACGCTCAAAAATAGTACCTGTGTTAGTCGAGCGCTTTACTGGGTTTGAACAATGTACAGCACGAAGTATTGAGCTACTACAACAGCAGCAAACACTACTTGATGAGTACACTCAGCTTGATTTAAATAAGTGTATTAACGAGCACCAAGCACTGTGCATTAGCCAAATAAGTGAATACAGCTCAGCGCGTATTGCAAATATAGTACGTGCGTGGCTTGCATTATTTACACAAGTCATGCCATCGCAAAAGCAGCTTGAGCAAATTATTAATCAAGCAATGTGCGCAAAAAACGACGCACAAATGCGTATTGATTTGCTCGATGGGCAAATACGTCGTCATCAAGGTTATTTGTATTTTGTAACACCAAATGAAGTATTAACAGATAGTGAGCTAAATCATTCACAGCTAAAACTTGCAGACGGGCGCTTATTAATTAAAAGCATTGGTTTTGGAGTAAGACCTCCACACTCAAATGAGCAAGTAATAGTGCGCTTTAATTGCAATAGCGCACGTATTAAACCACTTAAAAAGCCTGGAAGTAATACAGTTAAGCATTGGTTTAAAGATGCAAAAATAGCGCCGTGGCTACGCGCCAGTGTGCCACTTATTTTTTATAATGATGAATTAGTTCAAGTGGTTGGTTGTTTTATAAGCGCTAAGCATGTTGATGAAAATGGTATTTTTTGGGAGTGTAAATAAATGAGTAGACAGCCGCATGTTGGCTTATCGTTAGTAACAAAAGCGCCAATGGGTATGCTAATAACAGCGCTTATTGCTGTTATCGCTAATGTTTTACTTGAGTTAAATATAGTCACGTTAGGTTATGCAGTCGCTGGTGGGATTGCATCTGCAGTACTTTTATTAGCTTATTGGTTAGGTAAAGGTGGATTGTTTTTTATTTCAGGCGTGAGCCTGCCACTGCTTTTAGTATTATTTACACCGCTTGCTACTATTACTGCATTACTTAATTTAATTAGCGGATTCTTTTTTGGATTCTGTGCTGCGTTGTTTATTTATAAATTGGTAAGTGCAAAGCCTAGCGGGGGAAGCTAGGCTTTTTTATTTAATGCAGTTAAGTAAAGGCTAGTATGCTTTTGCGCAGTTTCTACCTGATGCTTTTGCTTTGTATAAACCTTTATCTGCTCGAGCAAATATCTCAGTTTCGCAATCTTGGCTGTTAGCTAAAGTAAAACCAATACTGGTTGTTACTTTGTATTTAGACATTAATGGCGATTTTCTTACTAAGCACATTATCCGCTCAGCAATCACTTTATTAGTTGTAAACTCAGGGTCTTCAATAAGCAAAGCAAACTCATCACCACCAAATCTAAATACCGAATCAGTGCCGCGTATACTACTACACAGTACTTTTGAAAATTCTTTAAGTGTATCGTCACCAATTTTATGGCCGAAGTTGTCATTAACTTGTTTAAAGTTATCTAAATCAAGCAACATTAAACTAAATGGACGTTGATAACGGCGACAGTTTTCAAGCTTTTGAAGTAAAAAGTCATTAAATTGACTACGATTATTTAAACCGGTTAACGCATCCTTTGTGGCAAGCTTTAGTACGCGGCTATACATCATCGCATTACGAAGTGGATAAACCAGCGCAGTATGTAATGTATGTAATTTTTTCTCAATTGCGTGACCAAGCGGGAATTTACTAAAATAAATTAGCTGCCCTAAGTGGTCTTTATTAATCGCTAAATCAAAAATATAGGGTGTACTATTTGTATCACTTTGTGATGTTTGAGCAGTACCTAAAGTTGATTGAAACTGCAATCCAGAAAAATTGAGCAATTGTTTTGCAAATTTAGCGTAAATAGCCAGAACATCCTCGATCACTAAGCTTGTTTGTAGCTCTGCGACGAGTTCATGCGTTTCAGTTATTTCATTTGTAGGTGAGTGTTCAGCCGAAAACGGCAAAAAATCACCGCGACCAGACACACGCTGCGTCAAAATATGGACGTTTTCCATTAAATTCTCCCCCGAGGGTGTTACTTTGCAATAACTAAGCTATTTTTGTGCCATATTTTAAAATTGCATGAAAAACATATGGTTGTTATATTTACTTACAAGCTACTAGTTTAATTTAAACGCGAGGCTGCATTTGCAAAGTATTAATGCTCAAATTTTTGGCTTATTGGTCGCGGCAGTTCTTTTTGTGTGGTTTTTTAAGCGCATTGGCTTGCCGCCTATTTTAGCGTACCTAGCAACGGGGGTTTTAGCCGGTAGTCATGGTATTGGCTGGCTTGCACAATCTCACGAAATAGAGTTTGTAGCTGAACTGGGTATTGTGTTTTTGTTATTTAGTTTAGGGCTAGAATTTTCTATTTCTCGGCTAATGGCAATGCGAAACCTAGTATTTGGTTTGGGCTCATTACAAGTAGGTATAACCAGTTTACTCTTCATTATTATTCTATATTGCTTAAACTTTTCATTACTCACCAGTTTTACCATCGGCACAATTATGGCGCTTTCTTCAACCGCTGTAGTAGTTAAGCTATTAAAAGAAACGGGTGAGCTTAATCAGCGCCGTGGGCAATTGGCCGTTGGTGTTCTACTTTTTCAAGATATTGCTGTCGTTCCTCTATTAATAATACTTCCTTTATTTGCATCAAGTGACTCTCAAAGTATTGGCTGGGCTTTAGCGTTTGCCCTAAGTAAAGGCGCATTTGTATGTGTGCTTCTTTGGGCAATTGGTAAATGGGTATTGCCCATTGTGTTTAAAGAAATAGCGCAAGTACGAACCGATGAGTTATTTGTACTTACCACCATATTAGTCGCGTTGTTTGCAGGCTTTTTAACGTATATGTTTGGCTTGTCTATGGCGCTAGGTGCTTTTTTAGCCGGAATGATGTTAGGTGAGAGTCATTACAGGCATCAGTTAGAGGCCGATATACGCCCATTTCGCGATATTTTAATGGGGCTGTTTTTTGTTACTGTAGGTATGCAACTAGATATTTTATTTGTACTGGGGCATATCGTAATAATTATTGGCGCCTTGCTGGGTTTACTGGTATTAAAAATTGCAGTGGTAGCCTTTAGCGCGCGGCTAATGCATGAGCGAAACCAAGATTCACTCGCCTGTGGCATTATGCTGTGGCAAATGGGGGAGTTTGGCTTTGTACTTATTGCACTTGCTGGCCAGCATCAATTATTAAATTCAGAGCAAGCTTCATTTTTAATTGCCCTTGGTGTGCTTTCAATGGCATTTACCCCATTTTTGATTGATAAAACGCCATTTATTTTAAAGCGTTTAGGCATACTCGATCGCCCAAGTTTGGCGCTCGAGAGTGAGCCACAAAGTAGTACGCTTTATAGCGACCATGTTGTTATTTGTGGTTTTTCACGAGTTGGGCAAACTATAGCGCGTTTTTTAAAGCCCGAAGCAATTGACTATGTTGCGATTGAAAGTAACCCAATTTTAGTACAAGAAGGCAAAGCGGCGGGTGAGCCTGTCATATTTGGCTATGTTAAACAAAAAGATATTTTAAAGTGCGCAGGAGTAGAGCGAGCTCGCTTGGTTATTATTACTTTTACAGAGTTTGATCATGCACAAGTTGTTATTGATGCCATAAAGCAAATAGCACCCAATGTTAAAATACTCATTCGTACTCGTGACGATAGCCAGCTAGATTATTTAAAAGAGCTAGGTGTAACCGAAGTAGTACCTGAGTCGTTAGAGGCAAGCTTAATGCTCGTGTCGCATGTGTTGTCTATGTCGGGCGTACCGATGACGCGTATTGTGCGAAGAGTAAGTAAAGAGCGTCGTAATCGTTATCCGTTAATGCAAAGCTTTTATGCAGGCTATTTTAAAGATAACGAAGATACATCAAGTGACCGGTTAGAGTACTTACATGTAGTTGCTCTGCCTGATAAAGCTTATGCAGTTAATAAAACAATCGAAAATCTAAATTTAGAAAAGCGTCGGGTACTGGTAAAAGCACTGCGCAGAGAAGGGGCCGAAATAGACACTCCATCGGCACAAACAATCTTATTGGCTAATGACGTTTTAGTGTTACAAGGTAAACCAAGGCGTGTTGAGCGGGTAGAGCACTACCTGCTCGACGGAATAGAATAACGTTTCTGTTTGGGCTTAATCTAGTTCTAAAAACTTGCGTATCTCCGGTAATTTTTTCATACCGTCTTCATAGCCAATTTGCATTAAATGCTGGGTGTAGCGTTTTTCAAACAATAGATAACTGGTTAAGCTCGATTGCGAATGTTTTTTAACACCTATGGTACGTAGCAATACTTTAATAGCCCATGGCATATCGTCGTAATACTGCGCTGCAATTGCGTTAAAGTTTTGCGATGGGTTAATTACAAAGGTATCTATTTGTTTAAGTTCTTGATGTTTGTCACGAGCGGGTAATAGCCCTAATGTGCGGTTAACACGAGCCAAACGCTCTAAATCCGATTGCATAGTGTCGGTAAATACACTGTCGAGTAAATGCCCCGCAACAGCAGAGAGTCCAGGATAATGTGGCGAATAACCCGGCGGGTGTAATTCTTTAGGTTGGTCTACCCCAATAATAAATATTTTTTCAGCGCCTAAATGAATCGACGGACTCAGCGGAGAAAGTTGATGTATAGAGCCATCACCAAAGTAATGGTTATAAATATTTACACTTGGAAACACCATAGGAATGGCACTTGATGCCATTAAGTGCTCAACATTAATACGAGTTGCGCGGCCTTCGCGTTTAGCACGTTGCCACGATGTTTGCGTATTAGATTGAAAAAATGCAACCGAGTCACCCGTTGTATAACTTGAGGCTGTAATAGACAGCGCATCTAAATAATTACGGTGTAAATTGCGCTCAATGCGGTGTAAATCTAAAATCTCGTTTAATAAACTACGCAGAGGGCGGTTATTTAGTAAGCTCGCTGGTGGGTGGTTAATATGCTCTGACTGAAAGCTCGTTAAGATATTGCGAGCAATATGACCAAACACGCTTAAAAAGTCACTTTTATAGACCATAGAGGTTGAAAAGTTTTTCCAAACTGATTCGAGCTTTCGTACAGCCAAATGCGCACAAGAAGCGTAACATGCCAATGCAGCAGAGTTAATAGCGCCAGCGGAGGTGCCATTTATTACTCTAAATGGCAATGGAGCAGTACGAGGCATACTATGAGCTAGCGCTTTTAGCACACCGACTTGATAAGCAGCTCGTGCGCCACCACCTGTAAGTAATAAGGCAGTTTTAGGTTTTTGTGGATCAACTTGCTTGATTTTCATATTGGTGGTTAAACTGTTCTACGTCTTTACTTTATTTATTAACTGTAAGTCTTTAAGCTAGAAGAATCAAAGGATAACTGCCCTAATGCTTATTACATTATTTAATCACCCAATTTAGTAGGTAACTTACTTTGCTATAATTGCCGTATTATAAAATGTCATAGTATTTGTGTAAGAATGAATTTAATCCACTTAGCGTACTCTAAGTGATATCGCATTTTAATTTTTATGGAGTTCGTATGTCAGATAAACCAGAAGCATCAGATGTTCAAAAACGTCCACCTAATAACAATATTCTTTTCGCCGTTATTATTTTAATAGTCGTAGCATGTGCGGCCGCCTTCGTATTGCTCACACCAAGTGACGAGCAAGAAACACGCACTGAGGTAGAGCCCGTAGTTAAAGAGCAACCTATGATGGAACTTAAACCCGAGAACGACCCAGTGGTAGACGCGCCATCTGTAATGCCAGAAAAACCAGCCGAGCTTGAAGTACCAGCACAAAGCCCGAGCGAGCCGGAGCCTGAAGTAGAGCCACTACCAACGCTTAACGAAAGTGATGCAGTTGTGGTTGCTAAAATGGATGAGTACCTAAGCGACTCAGTAATGAGCCTAATGGTAACCGACGATGTAATTCGCCGTGGTGTTGTATTTGTAGATAACCTAGCTAAAGGTAAGGTAGCTAAAAAGCACACGCCTGTTGTACAGCCAGAAGAGAAATTTAGCGTTAATGAAGGGGATATCCTCACAATTAACCCTAACAGCTACGAGCGTTATACCCCGTATGTGAAAATATTTACCAGTATGAGTGCAGCGCAAGCCGTTCGCATGTACGAAGAGTACAAGCCACTTATTAATAATGCATACAGTGAAATTGGTTATGGCGATGATGAGTTTAATCAAACGCTAACCGATGCAATCGATTTATTACTTGATACGCCAGAGCCTGAAGGTGACTTGCCGTTACTTCGCGACTCAGTGACGTATCAGTATGCGTTTTCGGAGTGGGAGCAATTACCTGCTGCGCAAAAACAGCTTTTACGTATGGGTCCAGAAAATATGAAAAAAGTAAAAGCAGCACTTCGTAATATAAAAGCGCAGTTAGAGAACAATTAATACGCACTAAAACAGCTAAATACGTCGCGATTGTATATGAAGTATGCAATCGCACTTTCTTTTTAGATTATCCCTTGAATAACAGAGCAAAAGTAGAGATAATCCTTCCCGCGCCAACCAAGGCCCTCAATGGTAGTCTTATTGGTCCTCTCGCAACACTAGCAGGCGAACCTGGTCAGGCCCGGAAGGGAGCAGCCACAGTTTGTGACGTGTGTGCCGAGATGTGGCTGGTAAGACTGCCACCCAAATTCCTCATTTGGGTGTTGTTTGAAGTATAAGTTGACATATTTGTACTAAAAGATTGCATAAACCAGAAGCATAAGATGACATAATTTAGTATTAACCAAATTGTTAAATGGCTCACTCACATTTGCAAAATAAAACACGCCCGTATAAAAACCCTCATAAATTTTCTAGTAAAAAAATAAATCACTTTTTATTCGAAACCTCTTTAGAGTTTGATGCATGTTTCCATTTTGAATTTTCACTATCAATAGCCGCATTTGAAGCACAACCACTAGATTACGAATATGAGTTCAATAACCGTATACGGCTTTACATGCCTGACTTTTTACTTACTCACACAGACAACTGATGAGCAACTGGCTTTGGCGTAACCGCTAATCACCAAATGTTGATATTGAAGTTCTCACAGAAGATTCAGACCCAATTAATACTGAAGCTGCACAAAATTAACGTGGCAGGACAATTGGCAAAATAATCAAATAGCGCTATTGCATTATCAGAAGCCATTTAAAAAGGGCTTAGCAACCCCCAAAATTATTGTTATTTAGATATAACCGCAAAAATTAAAAATGCATTTAGCCAGAGGTTCACCCTAGTCAAAGGTTTGTAGATACTGTTGAATAGGGCATGTCATCTAAACAATTTGCATATACTCAAGTGGGCGATAAAAAAACGGCAAGTTTAAATTCACAAAAAGTAGGGGCGGCTATCCAAACTATCGATGATTGGTACGAGGGAGGCTACAAACCTTTACGCACTCACGAGTATGGCGCAGATAAGCAAATATTAGTTGCACACAGAACACCTAAGACCCATCCAGACTTTTATTCATTACTCCCGCGTATTGCTTTGCATATTAAGCACATGGAAAAGCATGGTTTAGATCAAAGTGAACAATCAAACTCAATTCACTTTATTGCGGCAGTGTTGATTAAAGGTGGCTTGTTCCAAAGGAGTAAAGTTTGAAGCGCTATTATTTTACTATTACTTATTTACCTAAAAATTGTGATGTAAGTCTTCTTGCTGGACGTTGTATCGGCATGTTACCTTTATGACTTAGGCGATAGACGAACTCGGTTAACTCACCCCGGTGGTTTTTATGTCACTTATGCATTTGATGCTACAGGTGCGCTGACTTCAATAAAAGAAAATGGCAGTAACCTGCTTGCAAGTTACACTTATAACCCAAAAGGGCAATTGACGAGTATTTCTAGAGGAAATGGAAAATCTAGCTCTGTGGTTTACGACACAAAAGGACGCGTAAGCCAATTTAATCATACGGGTATCAATAACGCTAATTTCGTTTATAACTACGCAAATCAACTGAAATCGAAAACCGTTAGTAATAATAATTACCAGATTCAAATTCCAACTATTGGTGAGCAAGATTACGCCACGAACGATTTAAACCAATACACCAGTGTTGGTGGTAAAAATTTAACCTATGATAATAACGGCAACATAAAAAGTTATGATGGTTGGCGCTATAACTACAATGCACATAACCGTTTAACGTCTGCGTCTAAGTCAGGTACCAGCTTAGCGCTTGGCTATGATGCGACGGGACGATTAAATTACTCAACACTCAATGGCACTAAAACGACCTTCTTATATGATGCAAACGAACTGGTTGCGGAATACAACAGCAGCGGTAGTCTATTACGTCGCTATGTTCATGGTATAGGCGAAGATGACCCGCTAGTGTGGTACGAAGGTAGTGGCACAGGTAACAAGCGTTATTTACACGCAGATGAGCGCGGCTCAATTATTAGTGAAACGAATGGCTCAGGTTCAATAATAGCAACACATAAATATGGCCCATTCGGTGAGCCGATTAATACCAGCTCATCGCGTTTCCGTTACACTGGGCAAATCTTAATCCCAGGTACTAAGCTTTATCACTACAAAGCACGGGTTTACAATCCGAAGCTCGGCCGCTTTATGCAGACCGACCCCATCGGCTACAAAGACGGCATGAACTGGTATGCCTATGTGGGGAATGATCCAATTAATGCGACGGATCCGACGGGTGAGTGGGGGTTAGTCGGTTTTATTGCAGGAGTCAGTTTAGAGGTTGCAAGACAAGCTATTACAGGTGAGTTAAAGGCAGATTTTAATAGTGTCGCGAAAATTGGAGTTGCAGGTTTAGCTGGTGCTGGTGCTGGTCTTGGTAGAGGTATTGCCTCTTTAACTTCTAGCATTGCGCTAAAGGCTGGGGCTAATGCGTATGGTGGTGCATTAATAGGTACTTCTTCGACGGTAGCGAATAATGCTATTGATGGTAAAGAATTAGACTCGGGAATTTTGAAGGGAGCTGCTCTCGGTGCAATTGGTGCTGTTGCAGGCAGCGTTAGTGGGGATGCTGTTGATGCTGTGGTTGGAGCAGCAAAAGGTACATCATCATTCGCTCAAAAACAAATCTCTTCCCACATCAATTCTACAACTGGTAGCGCCTTGGGAGCTACAGTTAAATCAGAGTCAGTTGGAATAGGTGAAGCTATGGGTAACGTTATTAGTAATTCTGGCGGGGCTGTTGAGTGTGCAGGAAACAAGTCATGTTAAATAGAGTTAAAGAAGCTTTTTTCAAGATTGTATTATTATCCCCTAATGGATTCGCAATCTTAATGGTGTCAATGATAATGGAAGTGGTATATAGGCTTCTAGTTAAGCTTTCTCTTGCTAAAACAGGAATAGAGTTGTTATTAATCTCATTCGGCTTGTTAAGTTACTTTTTGGCTATTATTTTTCGTGTTGTTTCAGATAAATTTAAGCAACGATAGATAAATAGCTGGATTAGCCTTTGAGGTAAGGGATCTTGAAAATTGAAATTTCCAACAACAAGCCTTAACCTTCATTAGCCCGGTCTTGTGCCGGGCTTTTCTTTGCCTGAAGCGATCAGTTTCACCAACAGCTCGATCAGCATTTGCCTGCAGAAGTATTCGGTGTGCGCCAGAAGGGTGCGCAAATTTGTCCAGCGCCGCCACCGAACGCTACCCAAAAATACATAAGTTTAGACACTAACGAAGTCTAAACTAGTTTTTAAATTCAAAGCCCCTCTCGCTGAGATCAGCTTGGGGCTTTGTTTTTCTGGCTAATCTAAGATGACAGTAAAAATGGTTAATGTTTATTCAAATCTGGCATCAGGCGATGGGCTGTTTTATTTCCGGGTTTGAAACTCCTCGAAGGTATATTAACTAAATGGCAGTTATACAGAATCTGTTACAGGCTCAATAAACTCTACCAAATAGTCACTTTATATCATTTTACGCTTCAATTTTATGCCAACTTACACTTCATTTGTGTCGTTGTAGCTCAATGAAATCAAATGTAGCTATGTCAACTTACACTTCAAACAACATTGGGTGTTGTTTGAAGTATAAGTTGACATATTTGTACTAAAAAATTGCATAAACCAGAAGCATAAGATGACATAATTTAGTATTAACCAAATTGTTAAATGGCTCACTCACATTTGCACTTCGGCTTTTTGCCTTTTCCAATAACTTGATAAAGGCTACCACTGACTGTTTTGATTAGCTGGTTCTGAGGTGATATTTCCACTATTCTTGATGTGCTAATATAATCGTTCGTTGCGAATCGGTACGTCATGTCATCGACATAGATATCCCATAAAATTTATCCAATCATTTTCTTCACCATCAAAAATTGAAACTTAACGGTGTTTAAGTCTTAATGAGAAATATCTATTTCTACTAAATTAATCGGAATTTTTTAGCATTAAAAAACTGGCTTTGGTATCAGGAGCTTTTAATTTAAGAACACCAGTCACTTTATGCCATTTTATGATTCAACTCTATGCCAACTTATACTTCAAGCAACATTGGGTGTATATCGCTAACTCCTTAATATTTATATTTTTTCACTAAATTAATCCATAATACCTAATAGTTTCCAGCTCCTTTTCTCGCTAGACAACTTTTAACTTGTACGCAATAATGTAGCAATTATATTAATTTAACACTGCGTGTTAACAAAGTACTCTAGGGTTGAAGTAATGCCTCAAAGAAGTAAGTGGACACTCGCTGTTTTATTAGGGTTGCTAGGGGGTTTAGTTAACCTCTCGCCGTTATATTTTTTCGACAGTTCTGAGTTTTTATTTGGGCAAGTATTTGTATTATGTAGCTTAGTGTTTATTGGGCTGCGTTATGCGTGCTTAAGCCTTGCGATTGTATCTGGCTTTTTACTTTATAGGTGGGGGCATTGCTGGCCGAGTATTGTTTATTTACTCGAGCTTTTTTGGCTTTACACTTTTTGTTTACGCCGCTCTAAACCCATACTCCCTCTTGGTACTGTTTTTTGGCTGTTAGTTGGTTTACCTATAATTTGGGGAATAGGGCAGTTCCTTATTGGTCTGCCATGGTTAACGCTAGTTGTTGCAATATCAAAGTACCTCATAAATGCGTTAATTAGCTTAGCTTTAGTTGATTTATTTAGTGTATTTGTACCCCACGCCAGCCGTGCCTATCAGGGCAGGCCTCTTGCTCGCATTCTTAGCTATGTTGTAAGCGTTATTATTATATTGGTTATACTGCTTACCAGTGTAATTTTAGTGAACGATCACCACTCTCGGTTAGAGTATGAGGTAGACGCCCAACTTGAAGAAAAAGCCAAATATATAAGCACTCAATTAAGTGATTATTTAACGTTTCATAAAAATGCCATTGTAATGAGTAGCGACGCCATAAGCGCGGGCACAGATAGTGAGCAGCAGTTAAAAAGGCTAATGAATCTATTTCCAGGGTTTGCTACAAGCTTGTATGCAAACCCTAGCGGCTACGTCGAAATAACGTCGCCTAATAACCTTATAGCGGGGTTAACTAAGGCGCAGCGTAATGTCGCTGATCGCGAGTACTTTAATCAGGCTAAGCAATATCCTCTCGGTTATAGCGGTGGTGTGTTTCAAGGGCGAGGGCTTGGCAATGAAGCCATTGTTGCGCTGTCGGCACCTATTTATCGTGATGGTGAGTTTTTCGGCGTAGTAGAGGGGTCGTTAAAGCTTGGACGATTAGAGCAGTTTATTCCTAATTTATTTGAAAATACTGGCGAGTTAGTTGTATTGGATGATAAACAAAAAGTGGTTTTTAGCTCGCTTGAGCAGTTTAAAATATTAACCGACTTTAACGAAGATGGTTTTAATGCGCGTAATATGGGCGATAAAAATTTATTTCGTTCCAATAATAACGAGGTTTACCATAGCTCTAAATATGTTAATCCGCAGAGCAAATGGCAAGTAATCACTTTTTATAATCGTAAACATTTGAGTATGGCTGTAGCCAAAGCATGGCTGCCAAGTATCTTGCTAGGCGCTATGCTAATTATTATGGTGGTGCTGTTTGTACGCCAACTTGCAAACTTATTAGTGCAGCCAATTAGTGGTTTAACTAATTTAATGCAAAGCTTTAATAAATCAAAAAAACATACTTTTAATACAGATTCAAGTTGGCAAGAAGTATTGCAACTACAACAGCAGTTTGAAATGCTAGCTACTGCGCTGCAGCATTCAATAGAAAACCTGCAAGCGTCAAATATAAAAAACCAAGACCTAAACAAACAACTCAGTGAGTTTAACCAGCAGCTAGAAAAACAAGTTGCTGAGCAAACTAACAAGCTGAAGCAAGCAGTAGAGCGTGCTAATTTAGCTAATGTGGCTAAATCGCAGTTTTTAGCAAATATGAGTCATGAACTACGCACCCCAATGAACGGTATTTTGGGCATGGGTGAAGTATTGCTGCGCGATAGTTCGTTAACCGACGAGCAAAGAGATCTTTTAGATACGCAACAAAAAAGTGCTCAAAACTTATTAAAAATCTTAAACGATATTTTAGATTTTTCTAAAATTGAGGCTAATGCAATGCAAATTAGCCCGCGCCCAACAAACTTAGCGCCGTTTATCGAAAATATTAAATCGTTGTTTTCACCCATTGTAAGCTCTGACGATGTGCAGTTTATAGTTCAGTGTAGTAACACCTTGCCAGATTGTATTAACGTAGATGATTTACGCTTAAGCCAAGTTATTATTAATTTATTATCTAACGCGTATAAGTTTACTGAGCGCGGGTTTGTGCGTTTATCGTTTGATTACAGTGGCCAGCAATTATTTGTGAGTGTGTCTGATAGCGGCATAGGCATAGAAAAAGATCAGCAATCGTTATTGTTTAGTGAGTTTACTCAAGCTGATGTAGGTGTTGCGCGTAAATATGGCGGTACCGGGCTAGGTTTGGCCATTAGCCAAGGGTTAATTAAAAAAATGCAGGGTGAAATATCTTTAAATAGTGAACCCGGTAAAGGCAGCATGCTCAAGTTTTACATTAATGCGCCTAAAGCTGAGTTTATAGAGCCCACAGCCGCAGTAAAGTCGCAATCAGTACCTGATCTTGGTAGCAAAAAATTACTATTGGTAGAAGACAACCCCATAAACCGCCAAGTAATTGCAAAAATGTTAGAGCCAACTCATATACAACTTACAATGGCTAACGATGGAATTGAAGCGTTAAAAGTGCTTAAGGGTAACACCTTTGACTTAATTTTAATGGATTGCCAAATGCCAAATATGGATGGTTACGAATGTACACAAACAATACGTGCTAACGAAGCAAACACTAAGGCACATGTGCCCATTATTGCAATTACCGCTAATGCCTACGAAGACGATAAACAGCGCTGTTTAAGTGTGGGCATGGACGATTTTGTATCTAAACCTGTAAATACACAAGGTTTGTACGAAGTAATCGCTAGGGTGATAAACGCGTACTAGCTTAGCGTTTATCACCACAACAAATTTTAGATAAAATCGAGCGTAAGTAATAAGCGTTGCTCGTTTGCAGCCACCGCTGGTGAGCGATGTACAAGCCCTGCACCTTCGTTTTCATCCCAGTACTCGCCTTTAAGCAGGGCAACATCACCTTGCTTGAGTTGATTAATATTATTTAGGCTTTTAAATAAGCCAGACTCTTCATCGGGTCTACCTAAATTACCAGTACCTAGCTTTGAGCGGTTTACATCGCTGTGATTTAACCACTGCGTAGCAACACCTTGATAGGTAGTAACTAGCCGGCACGGAATTTTGTCTACATGAAAACGCGGGCACATGGGTTTATCTAATATTTTTAGCCTTAAACCGGCGCGTTTTAAATCAAACAGGCAGCAAAACATTTCAACCAACAGTGCGATATCTTCACACAGCGCTTTAACTTCATCGCGGTTATTATCTTCTGGCTTAAGCGTTTTTATTAATTGATCAAACGCATCATCGGGCGATACCGCAAGCTCTAGTGGCTTTAAAGCATTTGCGCTAATGAGAGTATTAACTGCATTTGTTAATGTTTGCTCAAGGTCTCTTTGCCAAATAACAATGTTAGTGTCTTGGTTATAAATTTGTGGCAATACATCGGCGTCACACTCTTTAGCTGCTTTTCGGTACAGCGGTTCCGCAGGCTTTATTTGCGCAGTTATTGGGGCTAGGGCATTCATTACTCTTCCTCCCAAATAGGAAACGGGTCGTTATAGGTTCTCCAAAAGTCCTTACCCTTAAGTACCGCATCTTCTGGTAGTAGGCAGTCATCAAGCGCTTTAATCATCGCTTGTTTATTTAATGATTGACCAATAAACACAAGCTCTTGGCGCATATCACCAAAGGGTTCTACCCATTTATTATTTATGTCAGCAAGCAGTTCAGGCTCTGTAGGCCAGTCTTTTTGGGGGATGGCTTTAAAAAACATACCAGCAAATCCGTAATGAGCTATACCGCCTGCTTGGCTCCACTGCGCGCAAAATAAAGGGCGTGTTGCTAACCAAAAATAACCTTTTGAGCGAATAAGTTTGCCAAATTGTTCGGTGCTATGAAGAAAGTTATAAAACTTTTCTGGGTCAAATGGGCGGCGCGCAGTGTAATTAAAGCTGCTAATTCCATACTCTTCAGTCTCGGGAATATGTTCACCACGCATTTCTTTAAGCCACCCCGGTGCTTGTTGGGCACGTTCAAAATTAAATAAACCCGTGTTTAGCACTTCGTTAATATTAATATGGCCGTTTGAAATAGGAATAATTTTAGCTTGAGTATTAAGCGTATTTAAAATGGCAGTGAGTTTATTTAATTCATCGTTTTTAATTAAATCAGTTTTACTAATTAAGATTACATCGGCAAATTCAACTTGGTCAACAAGTAGGTCGGCTACGCTTCGCTCGTCGTCTTCTCCTAACGATTCGCCAGTATCTTGTAAATCATTTGCTTGTTCGTAGTCGTTTAAAAAGTTAACGGCATCAACCACCGTTACCATAGTATCAAGGGTGGCAATATCACCCAGTGATACGCCATTTTCATCGGCAAATGTGAAGGTTTCGGCTACAGGTAATGGCTCAGAAATACCGGTTGATTCAATAACGAGGTAATTAAAACGCCCATCTTTGGCAAGTTTGCCCACTTCAACAAGTAAGTCTTCTCGTAGGGTGCAGCAAATACAACCGTTGCTCATTTCAACGAGCTTTTCGTTACTGTGATTGAGCGATACATCGTTTTTAATAGTGGCTGCATCGATATTTATATCGCTCATATCGTTAACTATAACAGCCACTTTTTTACCTTGCCTGTTATTAAGAATATGGCTAAGTACAGTGGTTTTACCAGCCCCCAAAAAACCTGATAACACTGTGACGGGCAGTTTATTTATCATTTAATAATCTTACTAAATTACAATTAAAGGTATGTTATATTATATCAATTTTGTATTCCAGTAATGCTAATTAATTTTTTTAATGCTGAGCTGCAAATTTAGTGTGTTACTCAAAAACTCTTCATTCGAAAAATAAGGATGAATATGAAATTATTTACATTGCACATGTTAATGATAGTCGTTATCATTCGCAACGTTTTATAAACCTCTTCTTTGGATCAATATGTTTAACCAAAAATATTTGGCGCTCAGTATTGCTGCGTCTTTTTCTGCTTTTTCTAATGTGGCATTTGCCGAGCAAAATAACGATATTGAAAAAATAGAAGTAACTGGCCGTGCCCAGCAATTTTACCTAGAAACCGAAAGTAAAATTGGTACTAAAACGGATTTAGATCTTATTAAATTACCGCAATCTGCGCAGGTATTAACCGAGCAACTTATTACTGACCAAGCCGCGCGCGACATTACCGATTTATACCGCTCAATTGCGGGTGTGAGTGAATACAGCTACTCAGGTGTAACTTTTCGTGGTTTTAGAGATGACGCCAATGTATTTTATGATGGTGTGCGTGGCGACCCATATTCGGGCTTTGGTGTACCGCAGTTATTTAATGTTGAACGTGTTGAAGTATTAAAAGGGCCTGCCTCTGCTTTGTATGGCGGTGGCGAACCTGGTGGGATGATTAATTACGTAACCAAAAAGCCAAGCTACACACAAAAACGCGAACTAAAGCTTACTTTGGGTAACTACAACACCCGTGGTGCATCACTTGATATGACCGACGGTTTAAGCGATACAATGGCTTATAGATTGGGTGGTTACTATGAAGAGCAAGACAGCTTTCGTAACAATGCAGACTCAAAAAACACCGAGCTGACAGGCGGATTGTTATTTGATTTAACAGATTCAACAACCTTAACCACAAGTGTTGACTACATTAAACAAGACCTAGGCGGAAACCGCTTACGTGGCGTACCGGTAGATGACAACGGTAACTTTTTAGTTGACCCAAGTTATAACGCGAATGAGTCGTTTGATTATCAAAATATGGAAGCTTTGGTGCTTCAAGCAGAACTTAGCCATTATTTTAATGATGATTTTTCGTTAAGTACTACGTTTCGTTACATGGATAACGAGCGAGACCAAGCCTACCATGAGTCGCAAAGCTGGGTAGATGTAAACGGTGATGGCGTTGCCAATATTGACGATGAAACGATTAAGCGTGAATACCGTAAGCAATTTCGTGCCAATAAAGAGGCAAGTGTAACCACCGACTTTGTTTATAACTTTGGACAAGGACAATTAACCCATCAGTTTTTATTTGGTGGTGATTACCACACCGTTGATACCGAATATGACTACTTTCGCGCCCGATATGAGGCCGATGGCGTCGCTAATTTAAATATTTTTAATTTAAACTACGGTGAAACCGATCCAAGTACTTATAACCTTACCGACATGAACCGCGATGGCGTAGATACCGATCGATTTGGTGTATACGCGCAAGACGTAATTAGCATAGGCGAGCAGTGGACAATAATTGCAGGTTTGCGCTATGACCATTTTAAAGAGTTTAATCAAGAAACAGGTTTTAGTTACTCAGATAACGATATAACGCCGCGCGTTGCTGTTACTTATCAGCCAGTAGAAAACACATCGGTATATATTAATTACTCAGAGAGCTTTAACCCTACATCATCAGCCGACCAAGAAGATGTAGAAGGCGAAGGTAATTTAGAACCAGAAACCGGTAAGCAAACCGAGCTGGGTATGAAAAACCAATGGCTCGATGGCAAAATAATGAGCACCTTTGCAATTTACCAAATTAATAAAGAAAACGTGGTAATGAGCAACCCTGACGATACGGGAGCGGGGGATGGCATTGCTGCACTTTTAAATATAGGTGAAGTAGAAAGCCGAGGATTTGAAACAACTTTAGTCGGTGATTTATCAGCGCACTGGACCGTAACGGCTAACTACGCTTACAACGATACGCAAGTGGTAGACGGCGTAACGGGTGATACGCTTTCAAATACATTTGGAGATGGTTCGCGCTTTGCTAATGCACCACGCCACCAGGCAGGTTTATGGACTCGCTACGCTATTGATTCAATTGACTCATCAATTGCCTTTGGTGCAAATTACGTAAGTGAGCAACTGAGTACCAGTGGCCAAAAAGTAAAACCATTTACTGTATTTGATATGAGCTGGACGAGTCGCTTTGACGACGTATTGCTGAGTGTAAATATTAATAATCTGTTTGATAAAGAATACGCGGTAAGTGGATTTAGTGAGCGAAACGGCCACTTTCCTGGCAGCCCTCGTGAAATTATTGGGCAAATAACTTACAAGTTTTAATACTTATTAGCGCGAGAGTTACTCGCGCTTTTTTTTAAGTGTCGCCTTGCACCTTTTTATCACTATTAAATTTAGCGGTTTCTTGAGTAGTGTTAATAGCCGTAATAGGGAAGGGGATTACAATACCTTCTTTTTTATAGCGTTTATGCAGGGCTTTTATAAAAGCAGATTTTACCCAAAAGCGATTAAAGTATTCTTTAGCTCTAAGCATCACCGTAAAGTTAATGCTTGATCTATCAAAGGTATGAAAAACCACAAAGGTATTGTAATCATCAACACCCCATTCGTGTGAAATAAGTATTTCATGAGCCACTTCAAGTGTTACTTGTTCAACAAATTCTAAATCTGAATCGTAATGCACACTTATATCAACAGGCACGCTTAGCTCTTTTTCAGGGTAAAAGTAATTAATAATACGCGATTTAGATAATTGGCTATTAGGTATAATAATCATATTGTTAGGTAGCATTTTAACCCATGTAGATCGCCAGCCTATATGATCAACAAAGCCTTGCTCCTTAGATTCAAGCTCAATAAAATCACCCACCCTTATAGGTTTATCTATTACTAGCTGCACGCCAGAAAAAAAGTTTTCGAGGGTAGGTTGCAAAGCAAGAGCAACAGCCAGTGATGTAATACCTAACGAGGCAATAATGGGCGTAATAGAAATACCTAACGTGCCCATTAATACCAGTAATCCCACTGACGATAATGTAACGCGTATCACGCCTTTAATTATGCTTTTTGAATTAAAAACCACGGCAGATTGTTTACCATAGTAATTAATAGTGCCAATAATAAAGCGGTCTAAAAACATAATAAGTGCAAGCAGCGCTAATACAATATTAATGCTATTAAAAGGGATCTGTTGAGAAATAGAAGTACTAATAATGAAAGTGTCGTGCTCTAAAATGGTGAGTAGCACAATAATTGTGCACAGTGTTAGCGGCTTAGATATTGACTCTATTAGTAAAGTATCGAATATAAATTTGGTTTTTGAAGTCCATTTTTTTAGCCAGTACATTACAAAAAAACGAATTAAAAACAGTAGTATAGCTATAAGTAAAAGGGAGGACGCTGCGCCTAACCAAGGTGTGTTGTTAGAAAATTCCAGCGCTTTATTTAGCATAACTTAAACCTGTTCAATATAGTTTTATATATATTGCAGCAAGTTATGTACCTTTGTTTGGGTAAAAGTAGCTGCCGAGTTTAGTCGGCAGCAAATATTATACTTTTTTGGCTAACCACATACCGCCTAGCACGGCTGCAAAAAACAATAAAAACTCCATTTTAAGAGATACTAATTGAACCAAGCCCGGGCCTGGGCATATACCACTTAAACCCCAGCCTAAACCAAAAAGTACCGAGCCGATAATTAAGCGTGCATCAATTTTTTTTAAATCACTTAAATTAAACGTTCCTGAAAGAAGTGGCTTTTCTTTTGTTGCAACCCATAACCATGTAAGCATCATTATTAGCATGGCAACAGCCATCACTATAATTAAACTTGCGTCCCATTGGTTTCCATAGGTAAGAAAGTTAATCACTTTAGCGGGGTTTGTCATCCCGCTAATAATAAGTCCTAAGCCAAATATAAAGCCTATAACAACCATCATAATTGCTTTCATTATTTATCCTACAAGGTTTGCTGTAATGAAGGCGACAAGCATAAATGTGCATGTTGCAACCCAAGAGCGAGTAGAAAAGCGCGACATGCCGCACACACCATGGCCACTTGTGCACCCATTAGCTAACGTTGTACCAGCGCCAACTAAAAGCCCTGCAACAACAATAAGCCAAGGTGGTAATTGCAATTCGCCTTCTAATAAAGATGGCGCAAATACCCTTACAGACACTCCTGCCAACAACAACCCTAAAATAAAGTATAACTGCCAACGAGAGTCTGAATTTGCTTTAGCGAATACAGATTTAACAATGCCTGATATACCCGCAATTTTTCCGTATAAAACCAGTAATAACGTACACGCTAAACCTATTAATGCCCCGCCTATTGCAGCCGATACTGGGGTGAATTCTGTTATCATTTTTAAATTTCCCAAACAATAGAAGCGCCTAAACCGGTTTGTTTCATTTCGATTGATAATTGTTGATTAGGCGCTAAGTAGTTAGCACCCGTTACTTTTTTTGCTGGCGATTAATATCATCGCTTTTAAAAATTACATAGATTCGAGCGTTTTACCACGTGTTTCTTTTATGTATTTAACAACAAAAAATATGCTTATAAGTGCCGATAATGCATAAAAGCCATAAGCACCGGCAAGGCCAATGTTGGCAAGCATAATAGGGAAGGTCATGGTAATGGCAAAGTTAGCAATCCATTGTGCGCTAGCTGCAACAGCAAGCGCTGCACCACGAATACGATTATTAAACATTTCGCCTAATAATACCCATACAACAGGGCCCCAACTTAAGCCAAAAAATACCACAAATAAGTTAGCCATAATAAGTGCAAACGTACCCATGTTATCGCTAAGGGCAAGTTTGCCTGCTTCATCAAGGCCTGCACTACCAAATATATAAGTAAGCGCGCTTAAGCTAATAAACATACCAATACTGCCTACTAATAGCAGTGGTTTACGGCCAATTTTGTCAACTAATGCAATGGCAATAAAGGTTGATAGAATATTCGTGGTGCCTGCGAGTACATTTATAAATAACGATTGCGACTCATCAAACCCAGCGGCTTGCCAAAGCTCAGAGCCGTAATAAAACACCACATTAATACCCACAAATTGCTGAAATACACTAAGCGCAACACCCACCCAAACAATTGGGTGTACTTTTTTACTGCCATCAATAAATAAATCGCGAATGCTTGGCTTTGTGTCGCTATGCAATGAGCGTTTAACATCGCTTATTTGCGCATCAACGTTGTCGTTCGATATTTTACTAAATACCGATTTTGCATCATCCACTTTACCTTGCGCCACTAAATAACGAGGCGACTCTGGAATAAACAAAACACCGATTAAAAACAACACAGCAGGCACAAGCTCAGCCCAAAACATCCAGCGCCAAGCGGCTATATCAAGCATTAAAATATTTTGCGCGCTGCCTGCTGCATCAGCAATTAAGTAGTTACTTAAAAAAGCAGCAAATAAACCCAATACAATAGCGAGTTGTTGCAATGTAGCTAAACGACCACGTAGTGCTGGTGGTGCCACCTCTGCAATATAAGCTGGCGCTAATACTGACGCAGCACCAATACCTAAACCACCAAATAAACGGTAAAAAATAAACTCCGCAGAGCTTTCGCTAATGCCCGACCCAAATGCACTAATGGCAAAAATAATCGCGGTGATGATCATAATTGCACGGCGACCAAACTTATCAGCCAGCGGCCCCGCAGCAAGTGCACCCAAGGCGCATCCTAATAATACCGAGGCAACATTAAACCCCGTAGCTACACTGCTAGAATTAAATGCATTACCGAGTGCCGACACTGTGCCGTTAATAACGCCTGAGTCAAAACCAAATAAAAAGCCACCAATAGCAGCCACGGCAGAGATAAAAATTACGTAAAAAAGTGAGCACGTGTTTGATGTGTGCGCCGAGCTATTATTCCTCGGCGATAAAGATGATGTCATGATTGTGTGTCCTGATTTTTATTATTGTGTACTGTACTATATTGAAGCGCTTGGATCTGCGTAATTTAAACGAATTTTATCTGGGCTAATTCTTTCATAACTAATATTAAAATTATTATTTAATACTTCTAATAAGCCCTTAACATCGCCTGTTTTAAACATACCGGCGACTTGTACCCTTGTTAAACGCTCATCATCAGAAAGCTCAAAGTCTATATTCGTATATCGACTAATCTCGGCCATGGCATCGGCAAGAGATTCGCCTCTAAAAATAAGGCTTCCTTTACGCCAAGAAAGACTAGCCGCTACGTCTATAGGGTCTACTTTTTCAACGTGCTTAGCTATTTTACCTTTGAAACTTAAATCGAGCTTTTCACCTTTAGAAACTGCTGTAGAGTTATTTGATAAATATTTACCAAGCTTATTTGTTCCATTTTTTTGGAGGTTTGATGGTTGCGAACTAGTTTGTTCGGCAACAAGCACTTTGCCATCAGTGACTATTAACTCTATTTGTTTTTTACCCACTTCAACATTAAACGCAGTGCCTACTGCCTGAATAACTTTATCACCAGCAATAACACTTAAAGGCCGTGTCTTATCATGCGCCACATTTATATGTATCTCGCCCCGCAGTAAGTTAATTACTCGAGAGTCTCGGGTATATCTTATTTGTACAAAACTATTAGTGTTTAATGTAATTTCACTTTTATCTGGCAAAATTATGTCCTTGCTTTCACCTATACCCGTTTGAAAGTTAAGTTGCTTAGCGACAACAGTTGACTGATTAACGGGATAAAAAAATGAAAAATTAAATGCTTCTTGAAAAAAGCTAAGTGCAACAGCCAATAAAACAGAAGCGGCCGTTGCACCTAACCACACAGGGAGGCGTTTTTTTCTAGATTGTGATTGCGGGAATAGATCAGATAAGCGGCTGAGTTCACCCATCTTGTCCCATAGGTGTGCAACTTCAAGTAATACTTCGACGTTTTTATATGACTGAGCTAACCATAGCTGCAATGCGTCTTTTTCGGGTTTAGTTAAACCTCTATCGAGCTTAGCAAGCCATTCACTAGCACAATCAAGGCGTACGTCTTCGACTGCCTTATTATTTCGTTCGTTTATATGGTGGACATTACTCATGACTACCCCCTGCACTTTTTTGTGAAGAAGAGTTAGGTTTGCCATACACACTTTTTTCAGATTGTCGCATAAACTGCGTACAACGTTTTACGCCGGTTGCTATATGTTTTTCCACGGTACTTTCACTAAGGTTTAATTGAGCAGCAATTTCTCGCTGCGAATAACCATACACTTTTTTTAATACAAACACTTTACGGCATTGAACAGGCAAAAGCCTGACAGCTTCACAAAAATTTGAAAATTCGCAATCGGTAAGCGCATTTTCGTACATTTCGTCTTTCTGATGTTCCGTTAAGAGTTGCTCTAATGCTTCCATGTTGTCGATACTATCGACTAGTCGTATATTGGCTTGCTTTTGATAATCGAGCGCTAGGTTACGCGCCGTTTTATAAATAAAAGATTTTGGTGAGCAAATGTTTTCAGTGTTTTTTATTTGACAAATTCGCACGTAAGTTTCTTGCACAATGTCTTCAATTTCATGTGGAGGCACTATGCGTGCCACTACATTTGAGAGACCTTTGCGCGAGGCCAGATAAGCCTTATAAAATAGTGTGTCTTTTGTCATTGAGTGTGTGTCTCGTGTGTGTGTGGTTTTGGCAATTGTTGTTATTGTTTTGCCATTACAGCTTAAGACGATTGGTAATAAAAAATCCGCTACTCAATTTTAAAATAAATTGTTTTTCTATTTGTAAAATTGCAGGCACTATCAATCCTTGTTGTTAAAAGCTTGTAATTTGAATACCAAGTGTACTACAGTTTTTCAAATTATTAACACGTATAGGCTAGCTCTATAATTATACGTGTTCATATAACCAATTAATTAATATAAAAATATATTTAACTTTTTTAGTTGAAACCCCACAACATTTTTTTGCACACCAAAAAATAATAAAGGTTTAGTAATAATAAGTATGGCTAGTCAAAAAAATAAATTATTTGAAAAAAATAAAAAATATTTATGGAGGAAAATAAAAAGTCACTCGTCTTCATCCTGTGTATGGCCAAAAACTATACACAAGGAATATGTGCATTTGCCGCTTTGTTTACCAATTTATGTGCTGGTTTTTAGCTTATTCACCACCGAGGTAAAAGCGAGCCCTGTAAACGATAAAGCAGTGTTTAATATTCCTAGACAAAGGGCCGATTTATCGCTAATAAATTTTGCCGAGCAAGCCGATATTACTTTGCTTTTTCCGCTGGATAAAATTCAGCAGTTACAAACAAATACTATTGCTGGCGAGTATTCAATAATAAACGCATTACAGATTTTACTCGATGGCACAGGGTTGCAACCGCATGTTAGCGAAGATGGGCAAATATCTATTTTAATAGATCCAAGCTTCGAGAGAACTGACAACATGGCTAACTATAAAAAAAATGGCGTGTCGAGTGCTGTACTAGCTGTACTAAGCACAATGGCAACGCTCCCTGCAGTAGCAGAGACAGCAGCACAAGAACCAGAAATAATTGAAGTACGCGGAATTAGAGGCTCGCTTGGCCGAGCTATGGATGCCAAAAGAGAAGCGGGTGGCGTGGTTGACTCCATTTCAGCTGAAGATATTGGTAAATTTCCTGACACAAATTTAGCTGAGTCTTTACAGCGTATTACAGGGGTTTCAATAGACCGTTCAGGCGGTGAAGGGCAGCTCATTACAGTACGTGGTTTTGGCCCTCAGTTTAATACAGTGCTTGTAAATGGACGCCAAATGGCCTCTGAAAATCAAAGCCGTGCGTTTAGTTTTGATACCATTGCATCAGAATTGGTTAAAAGCCTAGATGTATTTAAAACCTCAACGGCCACTATGCAATCTGGTGGTATTGGCTCAACAGTAAACGTTAATACGGCACGTCCATTTGCGATTAGTGGCTTTAAAATAGCGGGTAGTGTTAAAGGTATTTACGATGAAAATAGCGAAGAAACCACACCTGAGATTTCTGGCTTAATTAGTAATACATTTAATGATGACACACTGGGTTTGTTGTTTGCCGTTTCTCGTCAAGAACGCGAAACACGCTTAAATCAGGCACAGGTAGACGGCTGGTTAGAAAACGTGGGCGTCCCAAATCCTCAAACTCAAAGCGGGCAAGCATACACCGGTAATATTTTTTCGCCACGTAATTACGATCATAAAGTTACTACAGAGACACGTACACGCACTAATGCAAATTTAGTTATACAGTATGCACCTTCAGATGATTTAGTTATCACTGCTGATGCGCTCTATTCAGATTTTGATGTAGAAGCAGACACAACGTCTTACGGGCACTGGTTTACAGCTCCAAACTTAGAAGGCTTTGGTGATGCAGCGGGGCCAACTGTTGACGAAAATGGCACTGTGGTTGATTTATATCAAGAGGTAGGTCTTGCCACCGATATGCACGCTAAAAAGTTTGATCGTTTAACCAACTCTAGCGCATTAGGTTTAAACTTTGATTGGCATGTAAACGATAACTTAAATATGAAGTTTGATTTGAGCCACTCAAAAGCCAAGCGTGAGGCTAATAATGGCGGTGGCGATCAGCTATCGTTGATTGGCTATGCTAACCGAGTTCGATTTGAAGTGGATGGCGGTATCTTACCTTACGCGAGTGAGTTTGCCTCTGCTAACCCTAACATTTATAGCGGCCAGCAAGAGCTGGACGGTGTTGCTTATAACCCTGCAGTTGCACCTGATGGCGTATCAAATCATTTAGATACAGCCAACAGCCGTGCACACGTAATGCTTCGCCGTGGTTGGGCTGTAGAAGATACTGTGGATCAGTTTCGTTGGGATAGCATTTGGCATAACGATGGCAGCTCAGGCCTAGTTTCGGTTAAATTTGGTGCTATGTATTCAACTGAAACTAAAAGCCTTGATCGTTGGGACAACGAAGGCGTAGGTATTCACTGTACCTTTTGTGGTTACCCAGATGACCCAAGTATGGATGGCTTAGCGCAATTTGTATTTGACGCAGGAGATGACTTTTTAGGTGATGTGAGCGGCAGCGGTCGTATGCCAACGTCATGGCTTGCACATGATGGAGAGGCAAACTTTGCGTACCTTGAGCAAATAGCTGCGGCGAATGGTCAGCCTATTAGTTTTGATGCAGTTAAACGTAATAAGTCGTTTGAGATAACTGAAGATACTTTCTCGTTTTATACAGAATTTGATTTTGAAGCTGAACTTGCAGGCATGCCTTTATACGCAACAGCGGGCTTTAGATATGAAAGCACCGATGTAAAAGTAAAGGGCACAGATGAGCCGGTTAGCGCGTTAACTATCTTAGATAAAACAGAAATGCTTGCTAATTTCGGCGCCGTAGAAAATATTTCAGCAAGTTCAGATTACGAAGCGATTTTACCTAACTTTAGCGTAAAGCTTGAAATAAGCGATGAGCTAATAGCACGTGCTGCTGTATCACAAACAATTACGCGACCAACACTCGATAGTATGTCGCCTGTAACAGTAATTGAAACAACGCGCCAAGGGGGCAATTTAACATCAAGCTCTGGTAACCCTGCGCTTGAGCCATTTACCTCTGATAACTTAGATTTATCATTAGAGTGGTATTACGCTGATGCCAGTTATTTATCCGCTGGTTACTTTAGAAAGAATGTTGCTAACTTCATTATCAATACCACTGAAGATTTAACCTTTGAATTGTCTGACGGCGGATTGTTGACTGACCCCTCAACAGGTAACGATGTAGATAACCCTGACGCTGCTGACTCGACGGCTGTATTTACAAACACATTACCAAATAATAGCGAATCGGCGATTGTTGATGGCTGGGAAATAGCCTTACAGCATAGTTTTGATAGTGGCTTTGGTTTTATGGTTAATGCAACATTTGTTGATAGTGATGCAGAACTAGACCCTGCAGATATAACTCAAGTATTTGCATTAACAGGCTTAAGCGACTCTTATAATGTGGTTGGCTTTTATGAGAATGGCCCATTTCAGGCGCGTTTAGCCTATAACTGGCGCGATAGCTTTGTACAGTCACTAACACAGTTAAATGGTGATGGTGTGACGATAGTTGAAGACTATGCACAATTCGATGCCAGTGGCAGCTATGATATTACCGAAAATGTATCGGTGTTCTTTGAGGGTATAAACTTAACCGAAGAATACGTACACAAACGTGGTCGCTTCTCTAATCAATTACTAATGGTTGAAGATAGCGGGCGACGTTTTGCGTTAGGTGTTCGTGGAAGTTTCTAACTTAAATAATAAAAGTGGCTTTTACATTTAGTAATAGCCACTTTTTAAATATGCCTTTATAGGTAACAAGCATGAACCAGCAAAATAAAGAAATAAAAACAGTGGTTGTCGTTGGTGGTGGTATAGCAGGCTGGCTAACAGCTGGTCGATTAGCGGCGGACCATAAAAGTAATACCCCCGATGGTCTTAATGTTGTGCTAGTTGAATCTCCAAATGTACCAATTATAGGTGTTGGTGAAGGCACTTGGCCTACCATGCGTAGTACATTAATAGCACTTGGTATTAGCGAAACCGATTTTATACGCGAGTGTGAAGCAAGCTTTAAGCAAGGAGCAAAATTCGCCAAATGGGTGGATGGCAGCGATGATGATTTTTACTATCACCCATTAGTTCTGCCGCAGGGCTTTTCAAAAACCGATATGGCAGGGCATTGGTTAAATAACACAGCAGAGTCAACGTCTTTTTCAAACGCAGTGTGTTACCAAGAAGCTATTTGTGAGCAAGGGCTTGCCCCTAAAACAATTCGTACACCAGAATATGCTGCTATAGCCAATTATGCCTACCATTTAGACTCTGCAAAATTTGCCGTTTTTTTACAAAAACATTGTACGCAGCAGCTAGGCGTTAAACATATTTTAGCTGATGTAACGCAGGTCAATAGTGCTAAAAATGGCGATATTGCAAGCGTTACTACAAAGCAACAAGGTGAAATTAGCGGTGATTTATTTATCGATTGCACTGGTTTTTCATCATTGTTATTAGGCGAGCATTATAAGGTTCCTTTTCAGCCTTGCGATGATGTGCTGTTTATTGATACCGCCTTAGCAGTGCAAGTCCCTTATGAAGATGAAAATGAGAGTATTGCATCTCATACAATTTCAACAGCGCAAGAAGCGGGCTGGATATGGGATATAGGATTACAGCATCGCCGTGGGGTGGGCTATGTGTACTCCAGTAAGTACAGTACCGAGTCGCAAGCAAGGGAAAAGCTTAGAGAGTATGTAGGCGATAAAATAGAGTCGTTAACAATTAGAAAAATCCCTATTAAAAGTGGCCACCGCTCACATTTTTGGCAAAACAACTGTGTTGCGGTTGGGCTTTCGGCTGGTTTTTTAGAGCCACTAGAAGCTTCTGCATTGGTATTAGTAGAAATGTCAGCACAAATGATCAGCGAACAACTTCCCCATACCCGGGATATTATGGATATTACCGCCAAACGCTTTAATGAGACGTTTACCTATAGGTGGGAAAAAATAATCGACTTTTTAAAGTTACATTATATTTTATCAACCCGTGACGATAACGCATTTTGGAGCGATAACAGAGACCCTAAAACGATTCCTCAAAGCTTACAAGATCTAATGAAACTATGGCAATACCGCGCCCCTGCTGATCACGACTTTACAAGTAACAATGAGGTGTTTCCAGCTGCGAGTTATCAATATGTTTTATATGGTATGGGCTTTAAAAGTGACTACAGCACAACTGCCTATATGCTTGAAGATACTGTTTTTGCTAAAAGTCAGTTTGATAAAAATAAGAGCATGATAAACCAAGCTGTAACTAACTTACCTAGTAACCGAGAATTATTAAATAAAGTTAAGAATCATGGTTTTAGCACTATTTAGCTTAAAAATTTACACATAAAAACAATAGAGACACACATGGAAAATTTAGTCGCATTAGAACAAAGTGCTCATCAGCACATAAAAATAGACACACAAAAGGCACAATCACACGCAGAAAACATTAATATGGTTCCTGTTGTTATGGCGGAACTAAACCAAATTGCTGTTCAGCAGCCTATAGTTTTTGCAAAAAACTCAGAAACAGGGGAGTTTACACTCAATGCTTTATTAGGCTTTGAGCAACATGAGAACTTGTTTTATCAGAACTCGCAGTGGCAGGGTGTGTATTTACCGCTTCAATTACAGCGTCAGCCATTTTTTGTTGGTGATACTCATGCGCAGCAAACTCAATACCCTGTGTGTATTAATTTAAATAGCCCAGCAGTCGTTAATAATCGATCGCAAAGCCAGAATAATTTAGAACCAATTTATACCCAAAGCGCTGAAGAGAGTAGCTATTTCAAACAAATAAAGCAGTGTTTAGGGCATTTACTACAGGGCGAAATAGACAATAAAAAGTTAATTGATACCTTGTTACAGCATGATCTACTGCAGCCATTATCGCTTGAGGTAACGTTTCAGAACAGTCAAAAAACAAAGTTAAACGGCCTATACACTATTAACCAAGAAAGACTCGCACAACTTAATAGTGATCAAATTACACTTTTACATCAAAGCGCTTTATTACCCGCTATTTATACTGTTATAACCTCACTTGGCCAAATATACCCATTGATAGAGCGTAAAAATGCAGTGCTTAATTTAGCCGATGATTGATTTTAAACTAAACGAAAATATGGCGTTACACATACATACTGTAGGGGAAGAGAAAACCCCTATTATTGTTATTGATGATTTTGTAAATAATGTAGATGCGCTTATTAATTTTGCTGTGTTTTCTCAAAGTGCTAGAGAAGCGTTTTGCGCACAAGAAAGTGATTTTTACCCAGGAGTAAGAAAAGCAGCACCGCTTAGTTATATCGAGCGGTTAAAAGCGCTTGCGCCAATTATTAATTCACACTTTGATATGGCGGATAAAAGCGAGTTCGATGTAATTCTTTCTGCTTTTTCAATTGCATGCACTGAGCCTGATAAGCTCAGGCCAATACAAATGCTCCCTCATTTTGATACACCTAATATAAATCAACTTGCTATAGTGCACTTTTTATGTGATGAAACTCATGGTGGCACTTCATTTTATAAGCATAGAGCCCTAGGGTACGAACGTATAACAAAAGAGCGGCTTATGCTTTATAGCCAAGCTATTAAGCAACAAGCCATGGCGCAAAAGCTTCATAAAAATCCACAATATATAAATGGAAGTACAACTTTGTTTGAGCAAGTTTACAGTGTAGAGGCAAAGCTAAATCGCGCAGTTATATACCCAAGTAACTTATTGCATTCCGGTAATATAAACGCGTCTAATGGTTATGCCTGTGACCCAGTTAATGGGCGTTTAACTATCAGTAGCTTTGCTGTTTTACGCTAGCTTTTTTATTACCGACTAAAACTCTCAAAGTACTCTTTTTGCAATTCTATAGTAAGCGCTTTAGGGTGAATGCCTTGTACTAGGCTGTATACTTCTTCTTTTGTGTAACCTGCCGAATTTAAAATAAGCGCAGCGACCAACCCTGTGCGGCCTGTACCGCCTTTGCAATGTATGGCAATGGTTTGTTTGTGTTGTATGGCCTGTAATATGTCGGTTTTGTGGGTGTTCCAGCTTGATGTAAAAGGTTGTTTGGGTGCTTCGTCGTCATTTATTGGTAAATGAAACCAGGTTATATCGTGCTTATTGCACTCAGTATTAATTGTTTGTACGTTGTTTTTTTCAAGCTCCTTTTGAGGCATAAGTGAAAGCAGCATGTGAGTGCCAGCCGCTTTTAATGTGGCGATTGAATCCGCTAGGTTTTGTGTTTTTGTACTGGGGCCTGTTTATCTTTCGAGGTTAATTTTGCAGCAGTATGTTTGGTATTTAGTCAAGGCAGAGCTTATGTAGTGTGGTTGTTCCCCATAAATAGGCGATAACGCAGTATAAATGCCAAACATGCGCTGCCCGAAGGGTTCTGCCTAGGGGGGATTGACTCTTTGTTGCTCGGCTTTTACTTAGCCCACTAGGTTACAAGCCTCGCGCCGCGATTAAATCCCCCCTAGATTGAACAAATTTAATCCTGAAAGGTCAGCAGGCCCTGAGCAGGGCGTAAAAATAATATTTGCGCCGTTATTGAGTGATAAAATATCGTACGGGTGCGCGCTCATGGTAAGTCCTTTATTTTTAATGAATTTGTTTTATAAGCTCACTATAGCGTGTTTTAGTTACAAGTTTAAGATTGAATAATAAGCATAAATGCTAGATACTGTTTTTATATACAGTTGTGGCGATATTATGAAAAAAGAATTACCAGCAAAATACTATTTAGCGCATTTTAGAGAGCTTATTGAGTTTGTAACTAGTAAATGTATGCATTTACTTGAGCCCAAGCACCGCGAATTTATTAGTAAAATTAATCAGCTAGATGAGCAAAGCCAATGCATGTTGGCGCGTGTGTACTCGCGAAAGCCTTATTTGGTGCAGGCGCAATCGCTTAATTATGAAGAAATAACCTCGCCGCATCAGGCTATTTATACGCTAAAAAAAGCGGGTATTTTATTTGAGCCAAACGAGCAGCATTATTCGCAGCTTTTAGCGCACTTAACTAAGCCTTCTTTGGTTGAGTTGCTAAGTAATTACAGTGAGCAAATAAGCTTTAAAAAGAGCGCCGCTAAAGGCGCGCTGGTGGATATTGCGCGTGAGTTTTTTAAAGCATGCCCACAAGAGCTTGCGCCACTTTATAGCCAGTATGTAATTAACAACCGCAGTGATTACTACGAGTATTTTGAGTTTTTATTTGCAGGCAAACTAAGCAGTGGTGATGTGAATCATCAAAACCGTTTTGTAATGCGAGACTTAGGCTTAACCGCTACGCGCGAAGGACACAGCGAGAGCTTGTCGCGCTTTGAAACACTTGACGAAGCGCAATCAAACTATTTATTAAACCATTACCGATTAGCATTTAAAAATATTACAGATGAGAGCGACTATGTTGCTTTAGCGTCGCAGGTTTTAGTGCAAGCTGCACATGGTGCAATAGCCGTTGTATTAAAAAACAAACTATTAGTTAGGCTTTATAGGCAGCTAAAAACAGTTGATAGCGAACTTGCTTTTAGTTTACTTGAAGGGTGTGTGGATGATAGCGAAGCACAAGAAATTCAAATAAGAGAGCAATACAGGCTTGGCAATAAAGAGTGGGTAAAAGCTCGATTAGAAGCCATTATCGAAAACCCACTTACTGATGATTTACTTTATTTTGCTGACGATTTTTTAATGCGTAAGTTTAATAAAAAAACACGTTCGCGTTTAAGTGCCATGCTTGCCGATACTCAGTGCGTGCTAGAAATAGATGAACTGTACCGAGGTGAAGTAGAGCAGGGCGTAAACGATTATTATACTCGCCAAGGTATGGCTGTATTTAATACCGAAAACACGCTTTGGCAAAGTTTGTTTGGTTTAGTATTTTGGCATGAGTTATTTGTGGAGTCGCCTTATCCGCCATGCAATGAGTTTGATATTTATCCGCAAGTATTAAGGCTTGGTAATTTTTATGAAGCGCAGCAAACACAGATAAACGAGCGCTTAGCTCAGTGCCAAACGTCGCAAGCATTACTTAATTTAGTGTGCAAACATGCAGCGCAATACTTTGATCAGCCCAATGGCTTATTTAGATGGCGCAGCAATTTATTAGAGCCACTAGAAGCGCTTATTTTAAACAGCCCACTTGAGGCACTAATTGCGCACTTAACGGCTATGAGTAAACATTATTTACAGCTAAAAGACGGCTACCCCGATTTAATGGTTATTAATAATGGCCAAGTACATTTTGAAGAAGTAAAAGCTCCAGGCGATAAGCTTAGGCGCAACCAACTTACAACTATTGATAATTTAAAAAATGTGGGCTTTACGGTACATATTGCCGCAGTTAAGTGGTTTGTAGATCCAAACCGTGTTTACAGCGTAGTTGATATAGAAACCACGGGCGGCTTAAAAGGCGGCAACCGAATTACCGAAATTGGCATAGTTAAAGTACAGCACGGTAAAGTAATTGATACTTGGACTACACTTATTAATCCGCAGCGCCATATACCTGGCTTTATTACGTCATTAACCGGTATTAGCGACAGTATGGTTTACAACGCGCCTGTATTTGCCGATATAGCCAAGCCGCTATTAGATAAACTCTCAGGCAGTATTTTTGTAGCCCATAACGTTAATTTTGATTACGGTTTTATTAAAAAAGAATGCGAGGTTGCAGGGCATTTTTTTAAAATGCCAAAAATGTGTACCGTGGTTGAATCGCGCAAAGCGTTTAAAGGCTTAAAGTCGTATTCGCTTGGTAACCTTAGTGCGCATTTTAATTTAAATTTAACCAGCCATCACCGCGCATTGGCCGATGCAACCGCCACTGCCGAGCTGTTATTACTGATACAAAATAGTGAAACGTAAACGCAGTAGCGTATTATCTTTTTTTAACTATATGAAATTTAAATAATAAGTAGTTTTGTTATAAATTTTTAATTTATTTTGGAATAAAGTGTTTTTGTAAATCGTCTTCTTTATGTCAATCCGACAAACTAGAGGACAAAACAATGATTAAATTAAATAAAATTGTAAGCGTAATGATGTTAAGCGGTGTGTGTACTTTTACAGGTGCAGTGCACGCCGCTGATATTGAAATATCTCAGTCAACGTCGGCGCAGCAACAAACATCTACATCTATTGCGCTTTCACAAAACGGTTTAACAGCCAGTGGTAGCAACGAGTCAAACGTATCTAACGATACACAAGTAACGGCTGATGACTCGCAAAACACAGATTCAACGGCGAATAACACGCAAACTTCAGCGCAAGAAAGCAGTGAGGCCGCAGAGCCTGCAAGTTCATTAGTTGCATCTGCCAGCTCATCTTTAAATAACTCATTGAACGCATCGGCCTCGTCTTTAAATGCCACAGGCAATACCACAGCCAATACAGCACTTGATGCAACCGCGCAGTTAACCTCATCGGCGGGTAATTTAACGACTGCAGTGAGCCAATCGTCATTACTTTCTGTTACCTCTGAACAAGGCACTCAGCCTGACACTACTGATACACCAACAGATGCCTCTTTACTTTCAAATGTGAGTAGCGCAACCGATTCAGTAACACAAGCTGATGCAGCGAGTGCGCTTAATGCGGGTGAGCTTACAAACCAATTAGCAATTACTAATACGGCTGCAAACTCAGTGAGTTCTGCACTGCAGTTAGGTGATGCAATTAATACCAGTAATGAAGTTGTAAGTAGTGTTCAGCAATCTTTAATTGCCAGTGTGCAAGATAGTACGGTTAGCAGTTTACAAAGCACGGTACAACAAAGTGTTAGCGGGCAGGTGAGTGCAGCGGTCACTGATCAAATTAGTAACGATGTAGCACTTAGCACCGCAAGTGAAGTAGTTACCAACATTACTAACGATTTAGACCTAGGTCTTTAATACGCCCTAAGCGTGTTTGCACAAATGCCGAATAGGGAAACCTATTCGGCCTGTTGGAGAATAAATATGAAAGCAGTTATAACCGCCACATTGTGTGTTTTTAGTGTCCAAGCGGTGCTTGCACAAACCAACCACGTTAAAACACCTGAGCAAAATAAACCCTTTAAAAGTAGCTTTGAGCTAAATGCAGATGCAGAAGTTGGGGTATTAAGTAACTCGGCGCTCTCTGTTCAGGAGCTTGACGATATTTCGTCGCAAAGCGACAGCGGTATAAAAACCGCAGCCGGTGTTAATGCAAAATGGCAATTAACCAAAGGCGCTAAATTAACCTCAAGCTATCGGTTTGAACAACAAGACTACGATGAATTTGATCAATACGATTTAGACCTTCATCAATATGGTTTAGATGGCAGCTACAGCTTTAATAGCCATGAGGTAGGAGTTCGTTACGATGGCGCAAAAGCAAATGTAGATGGCGATACATTTTTACATTTTAATCAAGCTAGTGCTTACTATGGTCATTTTTTAAACCCGCATACGTATTTACGTATGAGCATAAAAACCAAAGCTAAACGTTTTGCTACTGCAAAAGCACGTAATGCCGATGGCGTAGGTGCCGATGTAGCGCTTTATCATTTTATAAATAATGGCCAAACCATGCTAATGGCAGCGCTAAGTGCCGATAAAGAAAACGCCGACGACAACCAATACGACTTTAACGGTTACGGCTTTACTACTAAAGTTACGCACAAATTTACGGCCTTTAATGTAGCTAACAAAGTAGGGGCTGGCTGGCGTTATCAAAATAAAGATTACGATGAGCAAACAACGGATGATTTTTTTGAGCAAATACCGTCGCGAGATGAGCACCGAAATGTAGTTAATGCGTTTTATAACCTAGCTGTGTTTGAGCACGTAACACTCATAGCCGAGGCTGAATATGGCGATTATCAATCAAAGCTTAGTAGCAATACCTATACTCAGTCGGTTTTATCGGCGTCAGTTAAAGTGCACTTTTAGGTGGGTAAATGGCGCCATAACCAAAGGTGGCGTCTTTGCCTTGCTCGCCTAAATCGACGGCCAGCGATGTAAGTTCGTTAAGTGCTTTGGTTTTATTATTACCATGTTTTAACAATAAACAACTTAATGCCGCGCTTACATGCGGCGCCGCCATTGACGTACCCGACTCCCTCCCAAATTTTCCATTGCCTTGGCTTGTAACAACATTTACACCAAGGGCTGCAAAGTCTATGTAATCGCCTTTATTTGACCATCTATAAATGTGGTTTGTTGCATCAATAGCACTTACCGCTATCACGCTTTTATACGCGCCTGGGTATAACGGCTGCGACGCCGGACCTTGATTACCCGCAGCTGCTACAATTAATACGTTTTGTTTTATTGCTGCAGTAATACTTGCTTCTAAAATTGCGTTATTTGGCCCTGTTAGGCTCATATTTATTACGGGTATTTTATTACTAACTAGCCAGTTAAGTGCCTCTACTATGGCAAATAAAGTAGCCCCTTGTGCATATTCAGATTGCCTATAAAACACCTCGGCACTGTAGAGCTTGGCACTGCCTAAAAGCGGGTTAAGTTTTGCGCCTTTACCTGTAATTAGCCCTGCAATGGCGGTGCCGTGTAAATTTGGCGAGCTTAACCCTTTAGGTAAAAAGCTTTGTGTGATGATATTTGCGCCTTTAAAAGCACTGTGTTTGGTATTAATGGCGCTGTCGATCATGCCAATTTTTACGCTTTGTGTGCAGTAAGGAGCAACAGACTTATTTGGTGTTACTTTTGCGGTAGGCTCGCCTGTTTGCGCTTGGTAAATGTGGTTTCGGTCAAGTATTGCAGACTCATCTAAGTTAAGCACTTTTAATAACTCACTTTTAGAATTAACACCTTGCGGTGCTTTAAAGCGCACTAAGCTCATGTTAAGTGCGTTGTAATTATTTACCGATACAATGGTTACATTTTGCTGTTTTAGGGTATTAAGTTGTTGGCTATTTGCCATTAATAACCATTGGCGCTCTATTGCTCTAAAGCCGTTTTCAAGCTCTACTTCAACAAATGCAGTGTTTTGGCTATTTATATTAATGTTAAGCACATTGGGTAAGCTGCTAATTGGCTCACTTATTTGCGCTTTTAGTTCATCAATCGATATTTGTGGAACAGGCACCGGAAGCGGCAGGCGTTGTGCTCGCTCTATAGTTTGTTCAATACGCTGCTCTATTGGGCTTAGCTGCCCAAGCACCTGATCGACTCTTACTATATTGGCTGAACTCGTTGCGCTAAATATACAAAGCAAAGCGGCTATTATGTGTTTAACGCGTGTGTTTATAATATTCATAGTGGGTTACTTCTATTAAATTTATCATGCTGGTTAGTTAACGTTTAACACATAGAAATATTTCATTATTTAAATTATTTTGATTATTTGGGAATAAATGCTTTTTTGAATCGTCTTCTTTATAAAAGGGGTAAAAATCAATGAACGAAACTATAAAAACCTTATTGCCCATGCTTAGGCGTTTTGCCTATTCGCTAACGGGTAGTAAAGCAGATGCAGACGATGTAGTGCAAATAACAATTGAAAAACTATTAGTAAAAGGTATTCCAGATGACGTTGAGCCTGCTAAATGGGCATTTAAAATTTGCCGTAATGTGTGGATAGATGAATACCGCTCACGCAAGGTAAGGCAAAATACGGCTCAGGCCGATATATTACCAGAGCCAATAACAAGTAATGAGCACCAAACACTCGAAAACAAACAAATGCTTAAAAATGTAAATACAGCACTTGGGCAATTACCCGAAGAACAACGCGCCATAGTATCGCTGGTGGCAGTGCAGGGCATGGCTTATAAAGAGGTAGCATATACACTCGATATACCTATAGGCAGTGTAATGAGTAAATTATCGCGCGCACGCAGTACACTTTATAATTTAATAAAACCCGACTTTAAAAAGGAGCAAGTATGAACATTAACGACGAAACACTTAGCGCCTTTTTAGACTCAGAACTAAGCGAGCACGAAATGGAGCAAGTGCGTAAAGCCCTTGAAACCGATGATGAGCTAGTAATGCGACTTGCAGAATTTAGCGAAGTAGACATGTTAGTAAAAGAGCACGCAGCAAGTATTGACGACGCACCACTTAGTGACTCATTAGCTAAAACGGTTGCAAAGCTTGATACAGCAACGACAAAAAACACGTTAAACAGTAATGTAGTAACCTTAACGCCTTGGCAAAAGGTTAAGCAATCGGCTAATAAAAGTTTAGCAATAGCAGCAAGTGTTGCTGTGGTATTTGGTATTGCAATGACGAGTTATTTACAACCCAGTGAGGCGCAAAACTTAGTAGCCAGTAATACAGCCTCAGCCCTTAATACGCAGCTAAGTAGTGGTGTGTTTGAGCAAAGTGATGGCTCAGTATTTAGCGCACAGCTTAGCTTTAAAAATCAGCAAGGTGAGCTTTGTAGGCAGTATGCACTAAGCTCAAATAATACAACGCAAACAAGCATTGCTTGTAAAACGCAAAGCGGTTGGCAAATTAAAGCGCAAACAGCTACGCAACAAAGTAACAATGGCGCGCAATATCAAACGGCGTCTAATAACAGTGACTTAGATGCTGTTATAGATAGCATGATCAGCGGCGCACCACTCGATAGAGCGCAAGAGCAGCAAGCAATTAGCGCAAAGTGGCAGTTAAACAAATAATAATGTGTATAAAACGAGGTGAACTATGAAAACATCTATTTTAATTATCAGTATTTTACTTATGGCGGGCTGTGCATCCAAACCTGATTACCGCGCCGCAAATAATGGCTCACAAGGTTACAGCGAGCAAAAAATTAGCGACGATCAATACCGAGTAGAGTTTAAAAGCGTATCAAATAATGTAGCCGATGCCGGTGACTATGCATTATTACGCGCGGCTGAGCTTACCCAAGCACAAGGCTACGATTGGTTTGTTGTAACCAACAAAGAAACCTTTGTTGAGTCTAAATCGCAAGCTCCCGCGTCATCTATTAGTGCATCACAAAGCCAGCAATATGAGCGAAGCTGCGGTTTATTAACCTGCGAAACACGCGCTCGCCCAACAAGCAGTGTAGGCGTACAAGTGAGCAACAATGATAAACGCAAAGAAGTGCACACCTTAATTGATATTAAAATGGGCAAAGGTATAAAGCCAAGCGACAACAGTTTTAGCGCCCAAGACTTAATTGAAAACTTAAGCAAAAAGGCGCAAAAGTAAGCTTTTTTGGTAAAAGCGCTTGATATAAGCACTTAGCTTGTTTTAGCTAAGTGCTTTTTTCGTGGTAAGAAACCAGTAACCAGCATAGTGCCCACAATGACAAATAATGCGCCTAGTAACGTATTTGGCCCAATTTGCTCATCTAAAATTAAATGCCCCCAAAAGATGCCAAATAGTGGAATTAAAAACGTGACTGTTAATGCTGAGGTAGGGCCTATATCTTCGATTAATTTAAAAAATAAAATATAAGCAAGTGCGGTACACATTACTCCTAATACGAGTACACCTAACATAACGTTGGTGCTTGGAACTTCACGCATTGGCATAAATAAGATAAGAGGCAATACCATAAAGCTTGAAGCCCACATTGAGCCATGGGCGTTATCGAATGGGGCCAGTTTAGGCGCGTTTTTAGTGTAATGCGATGCAATGGCATAGCAAAGTGATGCGCTTAATGCCGCTACTATGGCCAAAATTGATTGGCTATTTAACACAAAATGATTTTGCCCAACCAAAATAACTACGCCAATTAAACCCAGCAGTAAACCAATCACCATACTTTTATTGGGCTTTGTTTTTTTCCATACAATTCCAACAACAACACCCCATATTGGTGTTGTAGAATTTAAAATTGAGAGTGTGGAAGCGCTAATAGTTTGGGCTGCGTAAGCAAAAAATAAAAACGGCAGAGCAGAATTAAACGCACCTATAATAAAAAAGTGTTTTTTATGTTGGACAAACGCTAAGCTGCGTTTTAAGTACAGCGCCACAATAAAGAGGGTGAGTGCGGCAAAGCCAACTCTAAATTCTATTAACACCGCTGGGCCTAAGCTGTTAGCTGCCATTCGCATAAATAAAAATGACGCGCCCCAAATTGCAGCCAGAAAAAATAACCGAAGTAAACTTGCTAAGCTCATGATAGTATTTTAATTATACAAACAGGATTACACAATAACAGGCTTTGCAAAGAGTGTAAGCCAGATTCGGTACTCGCATATAAAAATAATAAAGGACTAGTTATGGCTAAATGTATATCGGTTGCAGCAATTTTGGCTGTAGGTTTATTAGGTGGGTGTGGGTCGACCCCTGTTAGCCTATACAGCGACAATACAATGAAGAAAAAAGAATACAATGGTATTAAAGCGTATAAAAAGGGGCTGTACGAGCAAGCTTTTTATGATTTAAAAGAGCCGGCAGCACTTGGCTATAAAAGTGCACAATACACGTTGGCATTCATGTTTTTAAAAGGCCAATACTTGGAGCAATCTACTAAACTCGGAATGGGCTGGCTAGGTGTTGCAAAAGAAGCGGGGGTTGAGAATTGGTCTGCGCAATACGATGCATTTTACAGTGCAGCGACTACGCAGCAAAAACAACAAATAGACGAAACAGTTGAGTTGTATATAACGCAATTTGGCGTTAAAGCACAAAATATGACCTGTCGGCGTTCAGCTTCGCCTAGGCGTACATTTGGTGAAGTTAAAATTGATTGCACTAAGCACGAAGGTAGCGTTACCGAGCACGACATACAAATAATAGAATAGAGTTATGACTTTTCTAGCTTCTTTTCAAAGTCGCTTTTAACTATTTCAAGTGCTTTAAGTACTTCTTCTGGAGCAACATCGTGTTGCTCTAGTATCATAATTAAATCTACTGCAAGTTTCATATGTGTAGGGGCTTGATCAAGTGGACTTGTCATTTAACTCTTTCTTTTTTGATATTTGGCTGATGGCAACATTTATTGCTGTTTGTACACGTTGTTCCATATGTATGCGTTCTGATTGCGGTAAATAAAACGCCATATCTACATCGTAGCGAATATATCGTGGCGGGAGCTGATTTAGTACCGTACAACAAAAGTCAGCCATTACATCTTCATCATATTTTTCATCAAGTTTAAGTTTGATAACTTCCTCGACTACAATCTTTTCGTAATAGTTGTGTATATCTTCGTGTAATCGCATATTCCCACCGCTTTAAAATAATCCGTTTAATTGAGTCTATACTATGGCTTGCTATAAATCGATAGCGGCTTTAAATAGTTGTTTATGAACATTAATTAGTGAGCTCAAATTACGCTGATAACCTCCGCCTAGGCCGCACATTAGTGGGATTTGGTGTTGCTTACAAAAGTTGAGAGTAAAAAAGTCGCGTTTATATACGCCATCTAGTGATACATCAAACAAGCCCAACTCGTCTTTTGTGTAAATATCAGCCCCTGCATTATACAAAATAATATCGGGGTTATGAATACGCACGCAAAAATCGAGTGCTTGCTCTAATGTAGCAAGGTACTCAGCGTCGGTTGTTTTAGCGGGTAATGCAAAATCGTAAGTGGATTGCTGTTTATTACGAGGGAAATTTTGCTCACAATGAATTGAGCAGGTAATAATTTGGTTATGATTTTGAGTGATTTGTGCTGTGCCATCGCCTGGTGTACGTCGCAATCAAAAATTAAAACAGTGTCGGCTTGCTCTGTATTTATTAAATGTGCTGCTGCAATAGCTAGATCGTTAAAAATACAAAAACCGCTGCCGTAATCACAGTATGCATGATGATAGCCACCACTTAAATTAGCCGAAAAACCATGTTTTAGCGCGTGTTCACTACTTTGGATGCTTGCCCCAACTGATAGTAATGTGCGCTCTACCAATTCATTTGAATAAGGAAAGCCCATTTTTTTTATGGCTTTATTGCTAAGAGTCCCTTTTAAAAAGTCATCTATATAACGTTGGCTATGACATAGCGAAAGTTGAGATTTGGTTGCTTTTTTAGGCTCTTGAAAGTGAATAGCCGAAACACCTAGGTTTTCTATTTCTGTTTTAAGTAACTTATACTTTTGAATAGGGAATCGATGACGTTCTGGGAGTATAAGGTCTGAATACAATGGATGATAATAAAGCTGCATAGTAAAGTGCGCCTTAACGCAGCTGCAGTTTTTCTACTTGTTGAATTTTATCTTCGGTGGCAGAAATTGCTTTTCTGCAGCGGCCTAATCGAGCGTGTGTGCTTAATATTTCAAGGTTAAGCTTTTGTGCTTTAGCAGGTGAGGCTTTATCCATTTGCATTTTTCGCTCTTCAATCATGAGCACTAAACGGCGTTCAAACTCATGGTTTTGTTTTAATTCGTCGTAAAGCTCATGGGATGATTGCATTATTTTTTGCACAGCTTGCTTATAAACGGTTTGCTTAGGGCGTGGTTTATAATGGCTTTTGTTTTCTTTAACCCAAATAGGGGTAGATTTAATAACATTGAATACAGCTTGTATTTGAGCTGCAATACGTTCAAGCGCGTAGGTATAAGCATGGCGATGCTCGCTTGGCGGTAACCTCGAAACTTCGTCTTCTATTTCTATCACGTAATCGACTAGGTTCATGCTTTTGGTACTAAAAACTGCGCGGTCAAACAAGCTAGGTTGTGCTTGCATGTAACGATTTTTAGAAAAAAGTTTAGCTTTATCAAATTGCTCAGCTTGTTGTTTTAGCGTTGCAACTTGTTGACGTAGTTTATCTAAAGCCATTGAATGCATATTAAAAGTAAGCCTCGTAAATTAGTTTTAATGCTAAAAGTATAACCATAGTATTAAATACTGGGCGAATAAATTTGCTACCAAAACGTATTGCTGAATGCGCCCCAAACCATGCGCCTAGCATAATAAAAAAGCCCATTGTTATGCCAAGTAAAAAGTTTACATGGCCGAGTGCAACAAAGGTAATTAAAGATATAAAGTTAGACACAAAGTTCATTGAACGCGCTAAACCACAGTTGAGTAGCAGGTTCATTTTGTAAAGCATGCCATTAGAAGCAGTCCAAAATGTACCCGTACCTGGGCCTGCTAAACCATCAAAAAAGCCTAATGCTAAACCTTGTAGCCATTGTTTTATTTTCATCGCTTTGTTTAGTTTAGGAAGTTCATCGCCTTCGGTAGTACTTAAATTACCAAATAAGCTATAGCCAGCAACTAAAATAATAATAATCGGGAGTAGTTTGTTTAAAAAATCGATACTTAAATGATCAACAATAACAGTCCCTATCAATGCACCTATTGCGGTAGCAATAATAGAGGCTGCCCAAAACTTAGGACTAAATAAGTTCTTTTTATAGTATGTATAGCTTGCCGTTAACGAGCCAAAACTAGCCGCTAATTTATTGGTGCCTAATGTTAAATGTGGAGGTAAGCCAGCAGTTAATAAAGCGGGTACAGTTAACATGCCACCGCCACCGGCGATAGCGTCTATAAAACCTGCGGCAAGTGCAACAGCACATAAAACAGCCCAGGTTGTTGGATCGAGTGCGAGTTCAAACATTAATAATCTATTTGTCTTTTAAAAGGTGGTAGGGTGTCGAGCATGGCTTTACCGTATCGCTTAGTCACTAAGCGTCTATCGAGAATAGTAATACAGCCTTCATCACTCTCTTTTCGCAGCAGTCTACCACAGCTTTGTACCAATTTCTTTGCGGCGTCTGGCACGGTAATCGTTAAAAACGGGTTACCACCTTTGCTTTGTACAAATTCTGCTTGCGCTTCTTCTATCGGCGAAGTAGGTACAGCAAACGGGATTTTAGTAATTATTAAGTTCTCTAAATATTTACCAGGTAAATCAAGACCTTCTGAAAGGCTTTGTGTTCCAAATAAAATACTGCCTTTGCCTTCGTCTACATTTTTAGTGTGTAATTTAAGCAATGCTTCTCGCGACATCTCACCTTGTACTAATAAGTTAAAACCTTTTGTTCTAAGAAACTTTGTTACGTGGTCCATTTGCCAGTAAGAAGCGAATAGTACAAGGTTCGCTTTTTTATCATTTAGGTACTCTGGTAAAGTTTTAGCTAGGTGATCACTAAAGTCTTTATCGGTAGGTTCTACTTTAGATATCGGAATACGTAAAGTGGCTTGTTTTGGGTAATCAAAAGGAGAAGGTACTTTAATAAATTTAACGCCCTCTTCTTTAGCAAGCCCTGTTTCGTAAGCAAAGTGATCAAATGAGCCCAGTGCACTTAATGTAGCAGAGCACAAAACAGCGCCCGCGCATTCTCGCCACAATTTATCTTTTAGGTAGTAACCGACCTCGATAGGGCAGTCGCTTAATAAGTGGTCGTGATGGCTTTTATATTCAAGACGTTTTATCCACCGTGCATGGGGAGCACCTTCGCCTTTTTTTGCGTAACTAAACCATAGTTTGTTTAGTTGCTCTAAGCGGTTTATGTATTGACCGCTTTCGCCTAGTATTGGGTCGGCAACGTAAGGTTTTATGTCGCCGTCGCTTACATCTTGGGTAAGGGTGTCGTGCATTTTGTTTAAACAGCGCAGCGCATCTTGCGTGGCTTCGCTTATGTCTTTTGCTTTACTGTGCAGCGATTGTGGAATTTCACCGTGCTCAAAGCGATAAGTATCGTCTTTCGAATATTCAAAGTCAGCATTATCGAGAATATCGCGAACTACTTTTAAATCTTTATTCGCGTCATTAATACTGTCGCAAAGTTTAAAGTTTTGGCCAATGGCTCTTTGCCCCACTAAAACCTTTGCCATTTTTCCGCTAAACTTGGTGAGCTTATCAAGCCATTCTATTGTACCTTTTATTGTGGCAGCAGCTGATGAAAAGTCGCGTGTTATATGTGCTAAATGATGCGCTTCATCAATTACATAAATGGTGTTGTCGGGCTCGGGTAAAATTTTACCGCCGCCTAAGTCTAAATCAGCAAGTAGTAATGAGTGATTAATTACCAGTACATCCATTTGCATTAATTGATTACGAGCAAGCTGAAACGGACACGTTTGATGAGCCTTCATTTGGCGTTGGCATGAATGTTTATCGCACGCTATTAAGTTCCATACTCTGTCGGGTACGGTATCGGCCCAGCTGTCTCTATCGCCTTGCCATTTTTTATTCACATAGGCGTTATATAGCTCATTCAAACACTTGGTTTCCATTGCGCTCAATGGTGAAGTAAGTGTTGGCATAAAGTCCATTTGTGTTTGGCTATCGCCGTTTACAGCATTATGTAATTTGTGAGCGCAAATATAACGATGACGACCTTTTACCAAATCAAATTTAAAGTCGAGGCCTGAATGCTTTTTAAAAAATGGGAGCTCTTTTGCTATTAATTGTTCTTGCAGTGCAACGGTTGCGGTAGAAATAACTAACTTCTTTTTTTGCGCTAAGGCAAGAGGCAACGCGCCTAAACAATAGGCAAGAGACTTACCGGTACCGGTGCCTGCTTCAATTACGCAAATGCGCTGTTTTTTATGATATTCACCGGCTAATGTTTTTGCTATTTCGGCTACAAGATAATTTTGACTGCTACGAGGGCGATAATCTTTTAGGTTACTAGCCACATGCTGGTGTACTTGCCTAATTGTTTTTTTTAGTGAGTCAGAAAGCATGGGATGATTTACCTAAAGTATGTATATAATTACAGTGCTATGGATTTTAGAGTTATAAGAGTGTAACTACAAGCAGCTTGTTTACTAATTTAGCCTATTAAGCAGTGGCGTTAGATGATTTGCATATTTTTTCCAATCAGTCAGCGCTTCTTTGTAAATTGGCTTACGTACTTGTTCTGAACTGGGAGTTAAAACAGGACGTTGATTATTATAAAACTCATAGCACGCTTGCTCTACTACTAAATTGCAATGTTCAAATAAATCATTAACCGTTTCAGTGAAGTTGTTTATTAAGCTTTCATAATTAATTGTATATATTTCGTCAGGATATACGCTATGCCAATGTGTCATCAGCTTATAATATTCATTCATGTAGTGAGCTAAATCTTCCTGATCGTAGCTATAACTATGGCCTTGTGAAAATGAGTGCTTATAAAGGCTCCATGCAGTCGCTTTTTTATCTCGTTGTACATCGATTATTTTTGCATTAGGGAATAAAGTTTTGATAAGAGCAATATGTTGAAAGTTGACTGGTTGTTTATCAATAAAGTAAGGCTTGTTATTGCGAAAAGGTTCAATGAATTTTAAATAGCGTTTGGCTAATGTTGCCAAGTGCTCTTGAGTCAAACTATTTAGCTTATAAGGTACGTTGCTTTTTATCTGAAGGTTTTCTAACTCTACTGCAATAGAATTGATTTCTGATAATTCATAGCTAGCGTCAACATGGCTATGCGATGCCAGTATTTGCTCAATAAGTGTAGAGCCACTTCTTGGCAAGCTTACAATAAATATTAGCTGGACTTCATTTTCGGTTGAGGTATGTACTGTATTGGCTACTTTTTTGGTTAGGTATTTTTTACAGCGCTCATTAAAGTCATTAGTAATGTAAGGGGTAAGTGACTTTTGTAAATCGTTACTTATTCTTAGCTGCAAAAAGGCATCTTCGTACCTGCTATGTTGTTCATATGCTTTAGCTAAAGCAAAGTGAAGTTGTGCTCTATTTAATGTATTTGAGTCTATTGTTATCTGCTGTTCTAAATTAGCTATATTGAGCTGAGTGAAAGTATATGTTTTTAAGTTTGCTAAGTTCCAATAGGCTTCGCCGATATGGGGAGCTAGTTCTATTGTTTTGCAATAGTACGCAATAGCACTTTGGTTATTGCCAATTATCTTTTCTATGTTTCCAAGTCTTAAATTGCAATATGCGGGGTAATAATTTTTATTTAACAAAGATTGGTAATTTAGAGATGCATTTTTGAAGTCCATCATTTTTACATAGGCAGCAGCGAGTAGACTTTGGGATTGTGGTAGTAAAGTAACTAATTTGGTCGACCTATTATAAAAAGAGATTAGTTCTAAATATTGCTTTGTATTAAATAATGCTTCAATGTGCGCATCATAAGCGGCTGATTTTGTGCTGTTTATATTTATATTATGAGAAGTAATAGCCAAATACGTTTTTAAGTCGTTTGCCTGAAAAGCTATTTTACTTAAGAACACTAAAACACGGTATTCATTCGCTACAAGCTTGAGCAACTCATGGGCAATGTTTTCTGCTGGTTTTAATTCTTTGTTTAATAGATGCTGATTCGCTTTATCTAAACGTTGGTTAAACCAAGCAATCATCTCATATTGTTTAATGGCTTGTTGGTATTGCTCTTGCTCTTTTAACTGTCGATGTACTTGGGCTAATACTTGCCAAGCTTGATGGTGCTCTGGTGCAGTTTGAATTAAAGATAATATTATTTTTTTGGCTTGTTGAAGCTTGTTTTGTTGAAGGAGATTATTAGCGTGTTGGATAATTTCAGAAGGGCTCATTGAATGCTCATATTATTTTTTTCTTAAGACTAACTTAGAAAGAAATAAAATATAACCTGCTTTACAAATTTTATTTTTGTCGTTTTTTATTACAAGGCTTATTTCATTAATGCACTTAGACTCGGGGTTTATTCTCTCTACAGAAACAGTTGATTCACCTTTGGGCGTAAGTTTTGTTATTTGGCTTTTAACTGAAAAAGGGCCATTAAAAGCAATTAGCTTACCAGAGTCAGTTGTTTTTTTTATCAAGTTAAAGGATAAAGCGACGGTAGAAAAAGTACTGCGGCTCTCAGATGTTTCTTTTGAAATTGTCCCTGTAGAATTAAAAGATTTCCAGCAGGGGACTGTGGCTGGTTGCTACTTTAAATCACTTAAACATTACTACAATGCGTTAAAAGCTCTAAGCGCAGAGGGCATTGTGACATACGAAGATGACATACGCCCTATAGATCGCTTTTTAATGGAGCGATTTATTAAAGGCTCCACATGGGTGAGAGGAGATATTACACATAAAGACGGATATAGACTGTTAACCAATTGCCAATTTAAAAATAACCCAGATGTAAATCCTAAGTTTAAAACAGTTTCTTTAGACATCGAGTGCAATGGAGAAGGGGTATTATTCTCTATTGGTTTGGTCGGTCATGGCATTGATTGTGTATTAATGATTGGCAGTCCTATTAAATATAGTGATGCAATTGAAGTAATATGGTGTGTTGATGAAATCGATCTTTTACAAAAATTACAGCACTTTATAGCAAAAACAGATCCAGATCTTATTATTGGTTGGAACGTCATTGAGTTTGATTTTTCTGTTCTTCACTCCAGAGCTGAAACTCTAGGTATAGAATTGCGTCTTGGACGTAATAACGAAAAAATAAAATTACGAGTAGGCCATTATACTCGATTAACTATACCAGGAAGAGTTGTTATAGACGGTATAGACACGTTAAAAAATGCGACCTACCACTATGATAGCTTTAGCCTGTCAAATGTAGCTGCTAAGGAGCTTGGTGAGAAAAAGTTCATCAGTTCAAGTGACCAGCTAGCAGAAATTGAACGCCAATTTAATGATGATAAGTTATCCCTTGCGAAATACAATAGACAAGATTGCGTACTGGTTCTACGTATTTTTAACAAATTAAATTTACTTGATTTTGCTGTTGTTAGGAGTCAATTAACGGGGCTTGAACTTCATAGAATGGGCGGTTCAGTCGCTTCATTTGTTAACCTTTATCTGCCCTTACTTCACCGAAGTGGTTATGTAGCACCTAATTTAGGAGATCATGGCTTAAGTTTTGATAGTCCTGGAGGGTATGTAATGTCTTCAAAACCGGGGTTTTATAAAAATGTACTTGTACTCGACTTTAAAAGCTTATATCCATCAATTATGCGTACTTTTTGTATAGACCCTCTTGGTTTAATTGAGGGGTTGCTCAATCCAAAAGATGCAATTCCAGGATATAATAATGCACTTTTTTCAAGACATAAAAATCATTTACCAGCCCTTATAAAAACTCTATCAATAACAAGACAAGAAGCAAAAGATAGCCAAAAACCTATGTTATCGCAGGCTATAAAAATTATAATGAATAGCTTATATGGAGTGCTTGGTTCTCGGGGGTGTCGCTTTTACGATCCACGTCTTTCAAGTTCAATCACACTACGTGGGCACGATATAATGCAAACCACAAAAAAATGGATAGAGGAGTGTGGGTACAATGTAATTTATGGCGATACAGATTCAATATTCATTACTTTGGATGACGGTTTGAATACGCTTCAATGCGATGAAATTGGTAAACAATTAGCTATTAATATCAATCAACAGTGGGTACAAGAAATTAGTCAGAAGCACGACTTAGAGAGCTTTTTGGAGATTGAATTTGAAACCTTATACAGTCCTTTTTTTATGCCTACAATTAGGGGGAAAACGATGGGCTCTAAAAAACGATATGTAGGCCAAAAAATTAATAAAAATCACAATGAGCTAGTATTTAAAGGTGTTGAAGCAGTTCGAAGTGATTGGACTGAGTTCGCTCAAGAGTTTCAAGTAGAGTTGTTTGAAGCTTTGTTCAGTAGTGACTATAAAATAAGCCTTTTAGAGGAGTTAGTTAATTCTTACTCTAGGCGTTTACAAAATGGAGAATTTGACGATAAATTAATTTATAGAAAAAGGTTAGGACAAAATTTAACTGAATATAAAAAGAATATTCCACCACATGTCCAAGCAGTTAAAAAATATAAAGCCCAGAACCCAAACTTTGAGGTGAAACGAGGGCAAATTATAGAGTATGTTTACACATTTGATGGACCAGAGCTCAGTGATACAAATAAAAGACTGAATTATCCTTTGTATATAAAAAAACAATTAGACCCAATAGCCGAAATGATTTTTAGTGCTATGGAAGTGACGCTATCAAAGAGCACTCAAACCTCTCTCTTTTAAGTTACCGTAAGCTAAAAGTTAACCTTTGTGAATTCAATCCCCCCTTTTTTATAATTTCCCCTAATGCAGTAATGGCACTATTTAATAATGCCAATGTAAATTTTTTGATTTTAAATTGTAATGCTTTAGCCGCGAAAGTGTTGGTAATTAACAATAAGTTAATTTTATGTTGACCACATTGTGTTGCTGGTATTATCATAACGTATGATTACCATTTATTAACAAATGGTAATCAAGCAAAAAATATAAAAAATATAAAGTATTCTGGGAGAATCAAATGTTAAATAATAAAGTTTCAAAAGCAGTTCGCTTAGCGATAGCTTTCGGTACAGCTTCAACAGCTGCTTTTTCAGCAAGTTCGTTTGCTGCTGATGAAGAAAAAGTTGATAAGGTTGAACGAATTGAAGTTACTGGTTCACGTATCAAACGTACAGATATGGAAACAGCTAGCCCAGTGCAAGTAACAACTGCTGAAGAAATTGCTGTTGCAGGTTTTACTCGTGTTGAAGACATGATGAATAGCTTACCGCAACTAGAAGCGTCTAATACTTCTTTCCAATCAAATGGTGCTTCGGGAACTGCAACCCTTGATTTACGTGGTATGGGCGCTCAGCGTACTCTTGTTCTTGTAAACGGTCGTCGTATGCAAGCAGGTGGTATCTACACACAATCAGCTGATATTAACCAAATTCCTGCTGCGCTAATTAAACGCGTAGATGTAATGACTGGTGGTGGTTCATCTACTTACGGTGCAGATGCTGTTGCTGGTGTTGTAAACTTTGTAATGAACGATCAGTTTGAAGGTTTTGAAGTTAATGTAGGTACAACTGCTTACCAACATAATAACGATAATGAATACATGCAAGGCCTAATGGATGATGCTGGCTTTGAATATGAAGAAGGTAATACGGGTCTTGATGGCGCGTCATTTGATTTTGCAGCGACCCTAGGTGGTGCATTTGATAGTGGTAGAGGTCATGCAGTAGCTTACTTTACTTACAACAGACAAAATGAATTACGCCAAGGTGCACGTGATTACTCATCTTGTGCTCTAAATGCTGCTGGTACAGCTTGTGGTGGTTCAGGTAATGCTGTTAACCCTAACTTTTATATCTCAGCTCCTAACGCTGACGGTGTTGTAGACTTTGGTGAAGGCCAGTACGAATACTGGACTCTAGGTCAAGATAGCAGCTTTATTCCTTCAGTTGGTAATACATATAACTACGCGCCAATTAACCACTTTATGCGTCCTGATGAACGTCATACATTAGGTATGTTTGCTAACTACGAAATCAATGATAGCTTCCGTCCGTTCATGGAAGCAATGTTTATGCGTAACCGCACTACAGCGCAGATTGCTGAGTCTGGTACGTTCTTTAATGATAATTACTCAATTGATTTTGATAGCCCATTATTAAATGATACACAACGTGCACAACTAACTGAGCGCTTTGGATTGACTTCTGGTGATCAGTTTGCAACTTATATTGGTAAGCGTAACGTTGAAGGTGGCCCTCGTGCAGACAGCCTTGAACATAACTCTTTCCGTTTAGTATTAGGTAGTAAAGGTGAAATTAACGACCTTTGGTCTTACGAAGCATTTGCTCAATACGGTTCAACTTCATCTTCTTCAGCATATGAAAATGATTTCTTTGGTCCGCGTATAATCACCGCTTTATCAGCAAATGGTGAAGATTGTAGCGCGACTTCTGGTTGTATTCCGTACGATGTTTTTCAGTTTGATGGTGTAACTGAAGAAGCTGCACAGTCACTTACTGGTACGGCAATCTTGAACGGTGTTACTGAGCAATTGATTGTAAGTGGTTTTGTTACTGGCGAATTCGATTTCTCACTTCCATCTTCAGAGTACCCAGTTGCTGCAGTATTTGGTGCAGAGTATCGTGAAGAAACATTCAGTAGAACAGCTGATGAAGTATATGCACAAGGTCTATTACTAGGCCAAGGTGGTACTACTAAGAGTTTAAATGGTGGTTATCAAGTACGTGAAGTGTTTGGTGAGCTTAGCCTACCAATCGTTGAAGATTTACCGTTAGTTGAAAGTTTACTTGTTGAATTAGGCTACCGTTGGTCAGACTATAGCACTTCAGGTGCTGAGCCGACTTATAAAGTGGCAATGAACTGGGATGTAACAGGCGATTGGAAAATTCGTTCAAGCTACAACCGTGCAGTTCGTGCAGCAAACAATGGTGAGCTATTCGCTCAACAAAGCACTGGTTTATGGGCCGGTACTGATCCATGTGCTGGTACACCAAGCCTAACAGCTGCTGAGTGTGCAAATACAGGTGTTTCTGCAAGTCAGTATGGCAATGTAGGTAAGAGCCCTGCGGATCAATATAATGCTCTGTTTGGTGGTAATCCAGATTTATCTCCAGAAATCGCTGATACTATTACTTTAGGTGTTGTTGGTAACCCATTTGAAAACTTCAACTTCTCAATCGATTACTGGGATATTGAACTTGAAGACGCGATTGGTAATATTGACCCAGAAATTCTAGTTACACAATGTGGTAAAAGCGGCGCGGCTGTATTTTGTGATAACGTAGACCGTACACCTGGTAGTGGTAGCCTTTGGATAGGTTCTGGCCAAGTTATTGCTACAAATACTAACTTAGGTAATATCCATTACGAAGGTATCGATTTAAGCGCAAACTACGATATGGAAATTGCTGAAGGTACATTAAAAACTAGTATCATTGGTACCTACATGTTAACTAAGGAATTTGATAATATTCCTGGTGTAAGTGAAGTATATGACTGTGTTGACTCATTAGATAACGGTTGTTTCCCTCAACCAGAATGGCGTCATGTTGTATCTGCTAGCTACGACACGGGCAGCTGGTGGAGAGCTACTGCTAAATGGCGTTTCTTCAGCGGTGTAAACGATTACACTGGTGCTGATACATTAGTACAAGACGACGGTATTAGCTCACAAAGCTATATTGACCTTAAAGGTACATTTACTATTAATGATTACACGTCTTTATTAGTAGGTGTTAACAACGTTATGGATAAAGAGGCACCTCTAGTTGGTGGTTCATTATCAACAAACGCAAATGCTATTGCTGGTTACTACGATTCGTTAGGTCGTTACTTCCATGCGAGCCTTTCATTAAAATTCTAATTTGAATTAATTAATGTATATTAAGCGAGCTTAGGCTCGCTTTTTTTATGGGGAAAAAATGAAATCGGTAAAAGACAGTTTACTGTTTGCAATACAGCAATTGAATAGTGGAAAGATTGTGGCAGGAAAAGCTACCCTAGAAGGTTTATGCGACAACCCTGAAGTTAATGAGCAAGCTTTAGCTGTATTGTTTAAAGTAGCTATGAATGAAGGAGATTTACTAAAAAGTAAGGAAGTTTGTAGAAGACTCATTTCAATAGCCCCCAAAAAATTCGATTATGTAAATACTCTTTGTCAGTTATATGCCGCCAGTAATGAATTCTCTTTAGCAATAGACTTACTTAAAAAATACACTGAAATAGTACCGGATAGCGCAATGTCGTATTTTCAATTGGCTGAAATGGCAAAAAAAGATGGCAAAGGTATTCTTGCAAGTACATCTTTCTTAGCAGCTATCGAGCTTGGTTACCACGACATATATACCGCTTATGTGGAGTTAGCATCCGTCTACTCTGAGCTTTTAATTGATTATGAGACTGCGACTAATTATTTACAGCAGGCAATTACAGTTGAACCAAATAAAATTAATGCCTATTTTAATCTTGCTAATATATATGAGCAGCTTGGTGATAAGCAAAACTGTTTAAAGAGCTTTAATCAGGTATTAAAGATAAATCCTTTATATGGTCTGGCGCATGCGAGAATTGCTGATATACAAACATTTAATAAAAAAGAAGCGTTAGAATACGAACTAAAAAGCCTATCTATTTTAGAAGCTACAGAAGATGATGTGTTAAAAGCTGATATGTATTATGCGCTTGGGAAAGCTTTTGACGATAGCAAAGATTATGAAAAATCATGGTCTTATTATACTAAAGCCAATAGTTTTAATCGAAAATATATCCCGCAATACAACAGAGTTGATATTGAACATCAAGTAAGTAGCACACTAGCAAGAGAGCTTAGTAACGTAAAAAGTAAGACTGGCGATATTGTTCCAATTATTATTTGTGGCATGTTTAGGTCTGGTTCAACCTTAATAGAACAAATAATTTGCACTTCTGAGGTGATTAGCAATGGAGGAGAGATTGATTACTTGCATAAGCAACTATTCAATCTAATTGATAAGCCTAAAGTGCTGTCAAGCACGGTTAACTCAACATTATTTCAGCAAGGTTATGAGAAAGAATTAAAGTTAAGAGCGGGAAAAAGTAGTCTTGTTACTGATAAACGCCCTGAGAACTACTTATACATTGATATAATTAAAATGATGTACCCTGAAGCAAAAGTTATTTGGACACAGCGCGATATTAGAGATAACAGTTTATCAGCTTACTTTCAACATTTAGGCCCAAGTTTGAATTATGCGACCGCACTGAATGATACAGTGCACTATCATAAAGCGCAGCAGCGTGTTAAAGCACATTGGCTAAAAAAGTATCCTAATGATATTTTTACAGTCAATTATGATGAACTTGTTTCAAAGCCCGAGGGGGTATTATTGCCTCTGTTCGAATTTTTAGGCGTAAAATATCAAGGTGAAAGCGGTTTATTTCATCAACAAAAAAATATTGTAAGTACTGCTAGTGTTTGGCAGGTGAGAAAGCCTCTTTATACATCTTCATCGGGAAGATATAAAAACTTCAGTAGGTATATTAAAGAAAGCTTATCTATTTCTGATTTTGAAGAGTTTAATAATGTATTAGATTAATAACTGAGAGTATTCAGCACTCAATAGAGCGCTGAATACAATTTAATTATTTAGTGGGTAAGTCTTTTATTTTAACACTACTACTATTGATTTTTTTCTTGAGACGAAGCTTATTAATTTTGTCTAATACTGCAGGTGAAAAGCGAGATTGAGAGCTAACTTTAGAGGATAACATATCGCTTAGGAAACTAAGGTTCATAGCGCCTGCACCAGGCACGTTACTATTGGCTGCTACGGCATTTAGTAAGGCCGCTTTGTTGGTGGCATTACCCTCACCAAATGAGCGCTCAGTGCCGTATATGTCGGTTACATTCCAGTCCTCAATAGCTAGAATTAATTCTTCCGAATCTTCTACTTGTGAGTTAATAGAAGAATCAGAATAGTTTAAAATATGCTTTAGTAGATCGTTCTCAAAGTCAGGAAATAAAATTTTTGCTTGATCATAAAAAATAGAAACGTTTAGACGATTTCTTTTAACTTGAACGCCTCGGTTGGAGTTTACAAACTCTTCAGCATTACCTGAAAGTTGTTTATATACCTTATCAGCTGTGTAAGCTTCGTTACGTAAATTCGGACTTCCGATTATCCCTTGATAGAAGCCATACATTACTATTTTCTTATTCCCAAATTTCTTAAAAACGATATCATGTTGAATATTATTAAGTGACAAGGTATGGCCTGAAACATTTATAAATTTATCGTTTAGTATTGAGTTTTCACCTTCGAGTAATTTTTTTGCATTTCGAACTGGGTAATGTTCAATTAACTTTTCAATAATGGCTGTATTATATAAGTTTAGCCAATAAGCTAATTGCTCATCTAAGGTTAATGCGTTTAAAGGGACTTCTTCAGGTACTTTTTCTAGGCTTTGGCGAATTACTTTAAAACCTAGCTTAATATCCGATTTTACAACTTCTTCGAAATAAAAGCGGTTAGCCTCTAAAGCCGTATCTCTGTCTCTATTAGATCGTAACCTTGTGCCATTACCTACTATTGGTTTTAGAATAGTCCTATCAGATAAACCCATGTCAATAACGGTTAACTCTAGAAGTTGGTCTAGGTCTTCATAAGATATGCTTATATCCCTATTTAAGCCAAAATCTGAAAACTCTTCGGGTAAAGAGAATTCTTCAGCTTTCACTGGAATAAAAACAATAGCGATTATAAGTAGCAAGCATTTTATCATGATCAATCCTTTGTTTTTGTTTATTTTTATAGCACTAGTTTGAATTTCAATCAACTAGATCAACCAATTGGCATAATATCGCTAGGTATTGTTAAGCGAGGTCTATCGCTTTTAAGCTCATTTGTGCCATGCCAAATATAGCTAGGAAAAATGATAATTTGTCCACTTTCAGGGCATATCTCGCGATCTATTGATTCTCTTTTTCCTAGATCAAGACATGTTTCTCCTAACTTTAACCAGCCATTTTTAAGTGGATCATTTTTACTCATTTCATCAGGTATAGAAATATAGCTGGGTGCTGACAACCAACCGTGAGGATGAATATGATTGGCATGATATCCTCCATTTTCTAGTTTTACTGACCAGCTGCCTTTGGCAGTAAAGTTTAGGCTATTTCTTGCCGTTAATGGGTGCATACTATCTGCTGGTAAATCATTTAAGTAAGTAGATATACATGACTCCATTGACTGCTTAAATAATGAGAGTAACGTATTTGAGCGATAGAGTAAGTGTCCTTCAGTTTGACTTCCTCTTCGAACACTTTGATCAAGCGGCTCTTGTTCTTTAGTGTGTAAAGTAAGTAATAGTTCCTTGAGTTCCTTCCCAAAAGAGTCAAACGACTTGTAGCCTTTAGGCGTAGGTAGAGCCATTGTTTTAACAAACATATCGTAATTAGTTAACCAATGATATTTATCGTCTTTAGCTAAGCGCCAAGCTGTGGATAAATAAGCCCAGATTTCTTGATTAAAAGGGTTGTGTTTAACTGCAGTGTTTAAGTGTAATATTGCTTTTTTATATTCAAAATTTTCAATACAGTAGTTTGCCAAATCTACACTATATCTTGCTGATTGGGGAGCCTGTGATACAAGCTCATCTAATATAATGAATGCTTTATCACTTTGCCCATGCTTACCTAAAATGATGCCATGAGCATGTTTTATGTCTAAGTTATCAGGGAAGAGCCTAATTGCTTGTGAAGATACATCAAGGGCTTGATTAAAATCTTTAAAATGTAAAAGCTGAGCTAGTTGTGATTGAACTAGTTGTGGGTTTTTAGCATGATTTAAGAATGTACTATTGTAGGAGCTCATAAGGGCTGATTTGTTTGCACGATCCCAGTATAATTTATTTAAACACTCATGCGCAGGTATATAGTTAGGAGCCTGTTCAAGACATCGTTTTAAGTACTGCTCACAGAGCTCAAACTTTAGTAAATCATAGTAAGTACAGCCAATCAAAAAGTTAACCTCGGGGCTATACTTGTTCTGCTTATCGCTTAGCATTAAAAATATATCTAAAGCATTGTCGAATTTACCCATATTGCGAAAATTACAAGCACGTTTATATTTAAATAAAAATTGATTTTTTAAATCGGCAGGTAAAGAGAGGTGATAGCTTTCAACTAATTCTAAGTCACCCAAACGTTCTAGTAATTCAAGCTTTAACCAGTGATATCTCTCTTTTAAGGTTTCATCAGATACGGTTTTAGAAAGTTCCTTTTTTGCTTGTAACAACTGGTTGGTTTTGATCAAGCTTTCTATAAAATTCAGAGATACCTTTTTGCTTAATGCCAAATACCTTGTGTTTTTTAAAAAGTTTAAACATAACGAATGTTTAGCAGTTCTGCACAGCAAGTTTGTATAGTTTTCAATTAGAGGGAGGGATGAAGGAAACTTATTTACTGCGTAAGAATATGTTTGTTCGGCATTTTCATTTTGGTTAAGTGCGCTATATGTAGCGGCAAGTAAAATATACCAATCAACAGTTTTAATATCACATTTGTTTAAAAAAAGAATAGCTTGGTTATATTGGCGTGAATTATAAGCAGCGAGCGCAGAGTTAAGAAAGTTAGACATAAAACACCCTATTTTTCGTACCATGTTAACAGGGTGTTTTTTAAAGTTAAATAATAAAATTTATTAAAGGTCTTTTATTTTTACAGAGCCACTATTATCAGTTTCTTTTAGCTTGAGAGCTCTAATTTTTTCGAGCATTTCTGGAGAAAAACGGCCAAAGTCCATTGTTTTCTCCGAAATAGAATTAGATAAAAAGCTTATGTTAACAGCACCTAGTCCTGAACCTGCGCCATCAGCTCCTATTGGTTTTGATGAGTTATTTGCAACAGCATTGAGCATGGCGGCAGGATTTGTTGACGCTGCGCCACCAAACTTTCGCTCTGTGCCATAAATATCAGTGATTCTCCAATCTTCAATACCTATTTTAAAGCTCTTAGCATATTTTATATCAGAGCTCATTGCCGGGTTTGCATAGTCTTTTAGGTGCTCTCGTAAATCTTTCTCGAAGTTTTCGAATAATGGTTTAACTTGCTCATAGTACTTAGAGGCATAAAGGCGATTTTTTCGCTTGATACTAGTTCCTCTATTTGAATTGACGAATTCTTCAGCGTTTTCAACTAATTGATGATAAACCTTGTTTCCTTTATATGCTTCGGCACGAATGTTAGGACTTCCTATATTTCCTTGATAAAACCCATACATAACTATTGGTTTTTTTATACCAAACTTTTTAAAAACAATATTTTGTTGTATGTCGTTTAAAGAAAGTTTATGGCCAGCAACATTTAAAAACTCTTCCTTTAAAATTGAATTGCTGCCAAAGAGTAAATCTTCTGTATCGCGAATAGGATAGTGTGTGATTAGTTTTTCTAACATGGCTGTATTGTAAAGGTTTAACCAATAAGCAAGTTGCTCATCAAGGCTGAGTTCGTTAAGTGAGATTTCATTTGGCAGACTTTCTAGGCTAACTCTAATCTTATAAAAACCGTCTTTAATCTCTGATTTTGTTACTTCTTCAAAGAAGAAACGATTTGCTTCTAATGCTGTGTCGTTATTTTTATGCGACTTCATTCTTGTACCGATGGAGGCTTGAGAATTTAGTTTGGAACGATCTGATGCTCCAGTATCAATTACAGTAAAACTTAGAAGAGTATCTAAGTCATCATATGAGACAGTAATATCTCTATTTAAACTAAAATCTGAAAATTCTTCCGGAAGTTCTTTTAAGTCAGCGAAAGCCGAGAATGAGATAGTGAGTATTAAAATACATACGAGGTGAGTTTTCATAGCAATTCCTTTGTTTGTTAGGAACACCATAATCTACAAATGTTAATTCACTTTCAAGTTTTGCTTACATTTAATTTCATTTTATTATCATAACTCCAAAAAGTGGAATATTGCTCTTTAGTTAATGGTGATAATATCGCAACGTGTTAGTTTTTTGTTTCTTTAAGTTGTTGTAAATTAATGTGTTTTTTCGTTGTCAAAGTGTTGACCTTTTGCTCGAGTTGGGCCTACTATTCAAACCGAAATAGGTACTGTGATTAATTGCAGACCGTTTTGAAAACAAAATAATTAAAAAATATTCTAGGGGTAATCCAATGTTAAATAATAAAATCTCGAAAGCGGTTCGCTTAGCGATAGCTTTTGGCGCGGCATCTACCGCAGCTTTTTCTGTAAGCTCTATGGCTGCGGAAAAAGAAAAAGTTGAACGTATAGAAGTAACTGGATCTCGCATTAAACAAGTTGATATGGAAACATCATCACCAGTAACTGTTATTACAGCTGCAGATCTACAATTATCAGGTGAAGCATCAGTTGCTGATGTTTTAAATAACACTTCTGTAAATAGCTTTGGTTCTTGGCGTGGTATGTCAGGTTACGGTAACGGTGCTGCAGCAACAAGTAATATAAACATGCGTGGCCTTGGGGCTGAGTACACATTAGTATTACTTGATGGTCGCCGTATGCCTGGTACAAGTTCTTCTTCAGGCGCAGCTGCGGATACTTCTCGTATCCCAATGGCGATCGTAGAAAGAATTGAGATTCTTCGCGAAGGTGCTTCTGCTGTATATGGCTCAGATGCTGTTGCAGGTGTTATTAATATTATTACAAAAAAAGACTTTAACGGATTAAGTTTTTCATATGATACTGAACTACCTAGTGCTGAAGGTGGTGATACAAATCGTTTTAACGTAAGTACAGGTTACTCTGGTGAGAAGGGTAATATTACATTAACTTATGAATATTATGATGCTGAATCAGTATTCGATAGAGATATTTGGAAATTAAATGATGAGACTTATGCTGATTATTCGTCATTTAGCTCAGTTCCAAATGGTAATGGTGCTAGTGGTTGGGTTACAAGCCCTACTATGTGTGCAGAATCAAATAACACGGTTGATGGAGGCACTCGTTGTTTATATAACTATGGTGCAGTAACCAAGTTATTTGGTGATACTACTCAGAACTCAATGCTTTCAAATTTCAATTATGAATTCACTGATAACTTAAAGTTCCGCGGTCGCGCGAGTGCATCACTTTCTGAAACTGATTCTCGCTATGCAGGTACACCAGTATCTACAAACCAACCAACTATGTTGGCTGATAATCCTCTAAACCCTGTAGGCGAAGATTTAACTCTATACATGCGCTCAGCTAACATTGGTGAGCGAGATACTCGTACTGAAATTAATAGTATTGATTTCTTGGGTGGTTTAGTCGGTTTTGTAGATGTTGCAAATGGTATTGACTGGGAATTTAATGTACAACACAGCCGTTCTACAACTAATTCATTTAATACAAACCTTATAAATGATGATGTTGTTCAAAAGCTAGTTGATAGTGGTGAGTATGATATATTTAACACATCAGGAATGAGCTTTGCTGACTGGGATAGCAGCATGAAGGATTTGTATGGTCAAGCTGCTCATACAGGTGTCTATCAAGCTCGTTTTACAAGTACTCAATTTGATACGGTAGCATCTACATTATTGTTTGATAATGGTGATGTTTCTATTGCTGGTGTAGTTGGTGCTGAATTTGAGCAAGTAGAATTTGAACAAATGAGCGACCCTCAATCGGCCTCTGGTCGAGTGTCAGGTGGTTCAGGTGGTGATGATGTTAATGCAGAGCGTGACAGAACATCTGTATATTCAGAGCTACAAGTAAACTTACCATACAATGTTGATATTAAAGCAGCTGTTCGATATGACAAATACGAGCAAGAAGGTGACGTTGGTTCACAATTTGTATCAGGAACATTCGATAACGTTGCCCCTCAAATTGGTGTTGCATGGCGTCCTTCTGATGCGCTATTAGTTCGAGCTAGCTGGGGTGAATCGTTCCGTGCACCTAACATGGGCGAAATGTTCTCTAGTCAGGCATTAAGCTTCGAAAAAGCTTACGATACAATTTGGTGTGATACGCAAGGCAATGCAGGTTCTGATGCTATTTACTGTAACCCAAATGCTTCACAGCAACATAAGACTTGGTTTGGTGGTAATCCAGATCTTGAGCCAGAAGAAGGTGAATCATTTACAACAGGTTTTGTTTGGAATGTAACAGATGACTTATCTGTAGAGCTTTCTTACTATAATATTAAGTTAGAAAACAGAATTGCAGCTGTAAGTGTTGAGCGCCTATTAAAAGACGAGCAAGACAATGGTTCTAACCCGGCAGTAGTTCGCGATCCAAACACAGGTCGTATTGATGTAATGTACAGCTTTGACCAAAATATGGCGAGTTTAGAAACATCAGGTTTTGATTTTAAAACAGCTTATATGTTTGAGTCTAGCATTGGTAATTTCGCTCTTAAAGGTGAACTAAGTTATGTAAGCGACTTTGAAGAAGTAACAGAAAAAGGCGCTGATGCGTTTGATTATGCTGGTCTGCAAGAGTACCCAGAGCTTCGTGGTAATGTTACCTTTGATTGGACAAATGATGCATTTGGTGCAGCATGGACTACATACTACATAGGCGACCAAGACTCAGGTAATGAAGAGTATGGTGTAACATATTTAGCTGATATTCCAAGCTATATTAAACACAATATCCAAGTATCATATAACCATGAATGGAATGGTAAGTTTGTACTAGGTGTGAACAATGTGTTTGATAAAGAAGCACCACAGCTAAACGATGGCACTAGAGGTTACCGTGACGCTTCAACATCATTATATGATGTTTTAGGCCGAGCTGTATTTTTAAAAGTTGAACAAAACTTCTAAGAATCGTTTATAGATTATGTTTCGTCTTTAATACGTTGACGATTATAATAAAAGGTCAGTTGCTTATGCTTCTGACCTTTTTACATTTGGTTTGCTATTTTATCTTCAAAATTTAGATTATGGGTTGTATGTACTTACTGACCCACTTAATTTTTAAGTTTGTTACCTTGTAATTTCCGATGATATTCACCTGACACTAAGAATAGATAATGTGGCTTTCTTAATTGAGTCGAAGTAATGATATTTGCAAATTACATATAAGTTCTTAGCTGCTTTATTGTACTGAAAGTTGGGATTTATTATTCAACGGATTAGTAGTGTTTTTTATCGACTATATGTTTTTATAAAATGAAGTTCCCCTATACATCGACAATTTATATTAAATTATTCCTAATTTAATAAGGTAAGACTAATAGCGTATATTTAATAGAGAGATTATTTAGTTTATATCTTGTAATAGTCATTCCTGAGAAATAGCCTTATACTAAAAAAGAATATTTAAATAATTCCTATCACACAATTTAGCGAGATATAGATGAAAGAAGTCCGATCTTTTATTAAAACAGCATCATTAACAGAGCTTGAAAAAGCTCAACAGCTTATCAATGATGCAATTTCAAAATATACCCAGCAGCAAAAAGCGAAACAGGAAGTTTTGGATCTTTTAAAAGAAAAAGGACTTACGCTAGAAGATTTACAAGATGGAGCATCAGACAAGCGCACTAAAGTTAAGCCTAAGTACCGCATGGAACTTAATGGTGAGACTATTGAATGGACTGGCCGTGGCCGTCGTCCTAAAGCGTTTGAAGGTGTTGAGCTTGAAAAGTTTTTAGCTTAAAGCTAAATATAAGAGAAGCTTCGGCTTCTCTTTTTTGTTTACCCCTCAATAAAATATAATTAAAGTCTAAATGTCATAGCAGTAATTTGCTAAAATCCCCTTATTAAAATCTATTTGTTTTCCCATGAGCTATA